>NZ_JACJON010000068.1:0-300000 GCF_014695585.1 Microcoleus sp. FACHB-831
GTTGCTGTGGAAGAAATTCTTGCCCAACTTAGCCAAACAGTAATTGCTTCGGTGACGGGATGGGATTTTATTCTGGAAGCTTTATCTGTATCAGGAATTTAGTGAAATGGTATTAGATAACAACTTACTCGTCGTTATTGACAAATTAATATTGGTGCATACGAATTTGAGAAATTAAACCGTAGGATTTTTAACTCAAATGACAAGTACGCGATCGCTAATTTATGATTCAATAAATTATCTTGCATTCAGATACCTAAATCGACGCAAGTTAAGCTTTATTGGCTCCGCATACACTCGACCACAATAATTTATTAAACCCACAACTTAACCGCTATTTGGCATTAGTTGTGTACTGTTCCGTCGGGCATTAAAGCACCGCTCATTCCTGCGTTTCTAATATTTGCACCCTGGATAACTGCTCCTGTCAGGTCAGCCTTACCTAAATATGCACCATCTAAATCAGCTCCACTGAGATTGGCTAGCTTCAGATTAGCTCCACTCAAATCAGCTCCTCTAAGGTCTGCGCCCGTCAGGTCTGTCTTACCCAAGTTAGCCCTCTTCAAGTCCGCTCCACCTAGCTTTGCCCCCCGCAGGTCGGCTCCACTTAAATCGGCTTCAGTCAAGTCCGAACCTGTTAGATCTACCCCAACCATTTCTGCCCCAATCAGACACGCTTCAATCATGTCTGCATCAGCTAAAGACGCTTGATTAAGTTTGGCCTGATTGAGATGGGCTTCCGTCAGATCTACTCCCCTTAAATCTGCTCCAATTAATTCTGCCCCCATTAGATTTATTCCAATGAGCTTAGCTTCAGTTAGACATACCTTAATCAGATTTACCCGACTAAACTGGCGTTCTCCTGCCTCGTATCGACTTAAAAGCTCTTGAGCATCCATATCTTGTAGCCTCTTATATGTTGTTAGTTAACTTTAGTTATCAACTCTCGTCTTAGCCGGACTCCAGGTGAATATATACACGCACTTTTTTTGCTCGCAAGCAAACGTGGAGTTTAGTTTAATTCATGGCTAAACTGGCATTTCTTGGTGACAGTGGCTACAACGCCAGCAAAGTCCTCCCAAGCGGATATGACGGAGTAAAGTATATGAGCAACAAGGGCAAGTATGGGTACTTGTTAGAGATTGCTCGATAGTTTCCGCTGTATACCATTGAGTGGAAGTTGGCGCCCGGTAAGATGGCGATTGATACAGCCTATTTAACAAAGTTTTCATTTTAAAAAACCGAAGTTAATTTATATTTTCAGTATAACTGCCCTTGACAAAAGATATATTTTTTATATAGGTGAATTTGTTAATAAATCCTTAAGAAAATGAACAAATTTTGTCGAAAACTGAATGTTTTGTTTGCTTAACAATTCTTAGCGATAAAGAGAGAAAAGCCTCTAGAGCTTAGCTAGATTGACTCTTAGATAAGTCAAGGAAAGACAAAAAATAATTTTATCTGACATTGAAACTATTTTATCGGGTACAGCCCAAGAGTAAAAAACAGCCATCCAATTAAAGCACCGCCTAAAACTAGCCATGCGGCGTTGATATTGAAGCGAATTGCTAGAACGGCTGAGAGGAGAGCGATCGCTAGGGCTACAAAATCTACATAAGGTGCTTTTGCTACTAATAAAGTGGCTGCTCCTAGTTGCAAAGTGACGACAGCCATCAGCGCTACAGAGCTAACATTAACAGCATCTAGAAAAGCCGCTGTCCATTTTGAGGCACGCAAGCGAGGCACTAGGGGATTTAGAGCAGCAACGAAGAAAAAAGATGGGAGGAAAATACCCACCGTTGCCACAATTGCACCAGGAACGCCTGCAATAATATAGCCGATGAAAGTAGCAGTAGAAAGGACGGGGCCAGGAGTAAATTGACCTATAGCGATCGCATCTAGCAATTGCTGTTGTGTCAGCCAGCCGTACTCCTCAACTAATCCCCCTTGGAGAAAGGCCACTAAGACGTAGCCGCCGCCAAACAAAATGCTACCGATTTTTAGGAAAAATAAACCTAACTGCCACAAACTAACATTTGCCGCTGATGCAGTAGCCGCCGATGCACCAACTGCGGCTGTCGCTTTTAAAGTCGCACCTGTAGTTAAGCCAGCGATGAGGAGGTTTGTATTATCTTCTGGCGAGTTGCGTTTAGCAGGAAAATGCAACCAAAACATTCCTAGTAAACCACCAATTAAAAGAGCGATCGCTTCATTGACATTTAAGAGCAATACCAACGCCGCAACGCCCAATGCAATTACTAATAGTTTGCTAGTCTTAACCGCCTTTTTCCCTAAGCGCCAAAGGGCATTCAAAATAACCGCTAAAACAGCAGGCTTAATACCATACAGTAGAGGCGCAACTTGTGGCAAAGTGCCATAGGTGACATAAACCCAAGCAAACCCACCTGTAATTAAAGCCGCAGGCAATATAAAACTAGCACCCGCCACAATCAGCCCCACCCATCCTGCATAGATGTATCCCACATGAATAGCCATTTCTGTGGAACTAGGGCCAGGAATCAGGTTAGTTGCGCCAATTAAATCCAGAAAATGTTCGCTTGTCAGCCATTGACGCCGCTTGACCACTTCATCTTCCATCATCGCGATATGGGCGGCGGGTCCCCCGAAGCTGATGACTCCCATTTTGAAAAAGAGTTTGGCTAGTTCCCCCAGGCGATTTGTTAGGGAGTTATTCATAAGTTTTGAGCGACACTGCTTTTAGCAGCAATGGTAACTACCAGTGCCATACTACTACTGGTATGTAGTAGTTACGCAACAATCTACTTATTTGTTAGTTGCGTATGTAGCGTAGCGCTCAATGTAGAAGTATTTTAAATTACACTATTTTGGTTTATCGATGCAAGATTTTAATTATTGAAACTGCCTATAGGCAAGTTTTTAACAATCCAAAATCAGCGGCGGAGAAACTCCGCCGGGCAAAATATAAAATTTTATAACCACCATAGGAAAATTCTTCTACCTAAAATTGGTATGGGCGGATGAGCGCTTGTGTCGTTTGCGTCGCGTCCAAAAATTGTTCATAAAGTTGGCTGTACTTTGTCCGCGATGCTCTGACGAATTGGCACCGCTTCGTTTATTTTGCATCCAACGATCGAGGGAGAAAATATTGAAGTTGCTGCCAGCAAGTAAAATAAACAAGATAATTCCATAAGTTAGCTGTGAAGTAGCTGCACCCCAGTTTTGTACTGATGTAACGCCCATCATCAAGATAATCATCAAGATAAATGTTGCTATTAGAGCGCTCCGCGTTGCCAAGCCAATTGTAATTAATACGCCGACAATTAATTCTACAGGAGGTACTAAGTAAGAATTGATTCTTACTAGAAATTCGGGGAAATAAGAATTGGCGAGTTGCTTGACGGTATCTTCAGCGAATCCTGGGATGTTGAAGATACGAGTAAATCCGTGATTAAAGTAATTTACACCGATGAGAATTCGCAACAACAAATAGGCGATCGCAATATCCTTTGCTTTCAAAGCAATGTTGTTTTGGCTGTCGCTCATTGTTTTAACTCCAACTGTGTTATGTCAACTGTAATAGATTTATGGGTGTGGGAGGAAATGCGCCTGCGGGTTTGGAAATACTTAGAGATTTTTAATGCTAACGTCTTTGAAAAGGTAGAATCAAGCGAACGGCGCGATCGCCCAATAAATAGGTGTGAAACCAAGTCAGCAATACTAACAACCGACTGCGGTAGCCGGGAAGATATACTAAGTGGACTCCTAGCCACATCAGCCAAGGTAAAAAGCCTGTAAATGCAATTGGGCCAATTTTTCCCACGCCTGAATAGCAGCCAATAATCGCTAATCTCCCCTTATTCAAATAGCTAAAAGGCTTTGGATCTTTACCTCTAAGCTGTCGCTTAATATTTCGCGCTACAGCGACACCTTGCTGGAGTGCTTCTGGTGCAACGCCAGTCAAAGAATAACCGTTCTTCTCTACATAAGCTAGATCTCCAATAGCATAAACATTGGATCTATCTAGCAATTGCAGGGTGGGAAGAACGCGCAATTTTCCTTTGTTGGCTGTGGATAAATCTTCTGATGTTGCGGGAGAGTTAGCTTCTAAGCCTGCTGTCCAAATAACGGTTGCGGTTGGAATCGCGCGATCGCCTTGAAGATGCACGGTGTCTGGCGTGACTTGGGTGACTTTCGTTTGCAGATAAACTTCTACTCCAAGCTTACGCAAGCGCTTGTAGGTGTAAGTTCCCAGCTTTGGCGGGAGATCGGCTAACAAGCGATCGCTCGATTGCACGAGAATTAGTCTCACTTGCCGTAAATCCAGTGTGGGATAATCCCCGCGCAAGCGACCTCGAAGCATTTCAATTAAGGCTCCTGCCATCTCGACACCAGTTGGCCCGCCGCCTACAATTGCAAATGTAAGCAGTTGTTCGCGTCGTAATGGATCGAGTTCCTGGGTAGCTTTTTCAAAGCAAGAGAAAATATGATTTCTTAGTGCGACTGATTCTTCCAACGTTCTCATTGAAAATGCATATTCTGACGCACCAGGAATACCTAAAAACTGCGTTCGGCTTCCAGTAGCCAGCACTAGAAAGTCATAGGGAATCGTAGAACTATCTGTCTCAACTATCTGTTCTGAAAAATCAATGCGCTGAACTTCAGCCATCAGGAACCGATCGTTGGAAGTTTGTTTAATTTTGCTGGAGGGAACTCGTCGCGAAATTGTACGCGCCGGGTAAGCTATATGCTCTGGTGGCAATTGAGCTGTTGCGACCTGATACAGTAGCGGTACAAAAGTATGATAGTTGTTGCGATCGATTAACACTACATCTGCACCAGAATTAGCTAAAGATTGCGCTGCTTGCAATCCGCCAAATCCAGCCCCAATAATAACGACGCGGCAATTTTTGTGCATTGTATATTACTGATAGATTTACGCAACAATTTCGCGGATATCCCCGTAAATAGTAACGATAGCACTATCGCCCGAAAAAGTTCCAGGGGCGCTATTTGGCAAAGGGAAGATAGCAAACTATAAGTAAATTAAGCAATGGCGCAATTAATAACGAGTAGCTGCTTTTTTATGGCGATCGCTCTCTAGTTGTGCCGAAAGTATCCAAAACTAAGTTTCGCAATGCTGTGTTGAAGCTGGGTTACAACTCACCTATATAGCTCCAGCAGCAATTATAGAGGGACGGGAAAAGCGTCGTCTATCGGGAGGAGGTTAGGATGGGAGCAACTAATTTTTAGAAGCAGAACTAAGAAGCTCTATGGCTGGGGAACCTGGAATTAAAGTCGAGAAGCATCGTTCACCCTTTCACAAGGATATTAAGGTAAAACCCAAGGAGCTACTTACGTCACTGGGTAAGGCAACGATCAATGGTTTTTTCTTGAAGTGGGATGACCTTGCTGAAAATGGGGTTGAGGTTTTGGCATCCCTTGGACTAGAGGCAAAGCCTGGAGAAATTGCTAGTTTGCTGATTTTACGCTCTCTCATCCAGGCAATACGGAATTTGTTAGACGAAAATAAAGAACTGCTACTCAAGAAGGCAGACAATCCTAAGACTTTGTACAAAGAGCTAGATTCGTCTTTAGAAAATGGGGAATTGGTAATTGACAAAGACTTTTTTCAGCGTCCCGGAAATTTGCCTATTGTTCAAGCCGCTAAGACTGGATTTGCCAAGTGGTTAGAGGAGTTTGTTGAGAAGAAGGTTGAGGCAGACAATATTAGCAGTCGTCTTCCTGCTTACTTTGTCTTTGCCCTGAATGAGCAGTGGCGGACTCGTTCACAAGACTATGCTGCCTTAAAAGAGGTACTGGATACACCTTTCACTCAAGCTACTGAACGAGAGCAGGGATGGTTACGATATCGGGCATGGCTGCAAAAGCGGGTTGAAGAACCGATGTTCTTAGAAGCCTTCAGCCTGAAACAGGTCTACGTGCCTTTACGAGCCTACTATGAGCGTCAGCCGAAGCTTCAGCCGGAGAAGAAACTAGAACTAGGCATTAATGAAGGGAAAGGCCATGAGCGAGTTGCCGTTGACCTCAATACTGAACTGGAAAAGTGGTTGCAGGAAGCGAAGCCTGATGATGCCATCCGCTTAATTAGTGGAGATCCAGGTAGTGGCAAGTCTTCGTTTGCCAAAATCTTTGCCGCTAAACAGGCAGAAAAAGGGGAAATTCCAGTTCTGTTGATTCCCCTACACTTATTTACACCCTCGGATGACTTGGTTAAAGCCGTGGGGGAATTTGTGCAAGTTGAGGGTTTCTTGCGCCACAATCCTATGGATCGAAGTGACGGCGAAGAACGATTGCTGATTATCTTTGATGGCTTGGATGAGCTATCGAAGCAGGGCAAAATTGCCGAAGAAATTGCTAAACAGTTTGTGGAAGAAGTAAGGTCTAGAGTTTCGCAATTTAATCACCATAAAACCCGATTGCAGGTTTTGCTAAGTGGACGAGAAGTGTCAGTACAGGCGAATCGCAGCAAATTTCGGGAACTGCATCAAACTTTGCATATTATTCCCTATTTTGTAACAAAAGAAGAGAGAGAAGACGCAAGTAACAACTATGTTGATGAGCAAACGTTGCTGGAGCAAGATCAACGGCAAATTTGGTGGCAGTCCTATGGCGAAGCTAAAGGCAAAGAGTACACAGGCTTACCTCCAGAATTGGACAACCCAAATTTGGTTGAGATTACAGCTCAACCGTTGCTGAATTATCTGGTTGCACTAAGCCTTGAGGGAGGTAAGTTGCAATTTTCGGAAGAGACTAACCTCAATGAAATCTATGGGGATTTGCTAGAGGCAGTTTACGAGCGAGGGTATGAAAAGCAAGGGCATCGGGTGATTGAGGGAATTGAGAAACACGAGTTTATCGGCATTCTTGAGGAAATTGCGCTGGCTTGCTGGCATGGAGTTGGTAGGACAACCACGGTCAGTGAAATTGAAAAACACTGTGGCAATAGCGGATTCAGGGATATTTTGAACCGCTTTCAAGAAGACTCAAAATCCAGCGTTATTCGTCTGCTCACTGCCTTTTACTTTCGGGAAAGTGGCAGGTTACAGGGAAGCGAAAAAACGTTTGAATTTACCCACAAAAGCTTTGGTGAGTATCTAACGGCAAAACGCATTGTAGAGGAAGTTCGGCTTATTCATGAAGAATTAGAGGAGCGTAAGAAAAACCGGCGCAAAGGATGTGATGAACGAGATGCCCTTGTCAGGTGGGTAACTCTATGCAATCTTTCAGAAATGGATGAATACTTATTTAAATTCATATGTGATGAAATGCGTTTGCAAAATGCATCGGATGTTCAAAATTGGCAAAAGAGCTTGTGTCGCCTGATTGAGTTTATGCTAGTTAATGGATTACCCCTGGAAAGTCTAAGACCCAGAAATGACTTTCACATAGAACTTTTGCAGGCACGGGATACGGAAGAAGCTTTATTGGCTGTATTAAATGCCTGTGCGAGAGTGACAAAGGCAACTTCAGAAATTAAATGGCCGTATCGTAATACTTTTGGTGCATGGATTTCAAGGCTGCAAGGACAGAGGGTAGGAACAGAAAATGCACTTGCCCTTGAATGTCTTAGCTTTCTCGATTTGCAAGGCTGCATTCTGCATATTAGAGACTTTATTAGTGCAAATCTTGCTTTTACTAACCTTGAGAATGCAGAACTTATTTTTGCAAATCTTCTAAGAGCAAATCTTGTAGGTGCGAATCTTGTAAGTGCGAATCTTGTAAGTGCGAATCTTGTAAGTGCGAATCTTCAAGGTGCAAATCTTCAAGGTGCAAATCTTCAAGGTGCGAATCTGTACAACGCGAACCTTCAAGGGGCGGATCTTTACGAGGTAAAGCTTGAAGGAGCCATTCTTGAACAGGCGAATCTTGAAGGAACGATTCTTGAAGGTAAAGACATAGCAAGCCTGACTGAAAGCTCAAATGAAGACTCAGAGGAATCTTAGCCCTCAATCCTTCAGCAACGCGATCGCTCTTGGCTTTGGCTTGACAAACAATGGCCTATTTGTCTAAAGCGATCGCCCCTTTCCCTCTTAACTCCACTCCCCCAAAGTTGAAGCAGTACTAGAAGCGATCGCACCACTAACCCTATCATTCCCTACTTAACAGAGACTCAATATACTGATTGACACTCACATTTTCCCTGCCAGCCTTCTCAGCCAAAAGACTATGCAGAGATTTAGACACCTGCAAGATTCGCTTACCTCTGTAGGGATCGTCAGTGCTGGGTAAAGGAATATCATCTTCAGCTTCGTAAGCTGTCTCAATCCACAACTCCCGCGCCTCATTTATATTTGCGATCGTCTCATCTACTGTTTCACCTTGAGTTAGACATCCAGGCAAGTCTTTAATCTGAGCCACATATCCCCCTTCGGGAGCGGGATAAAGTGTTAGTGGATACTGAAGATTCAAATAATATTCCAGTGGCGGCTTCTCACTCTGCTTGTTCTTCTGATTCAGTGTTGTCATCGCTCCATTCTTCCAAGTTCAATAGTTGAACAATTTGCTGGACATAAATTCCCTTAACTTTCTGTCCGCCTTTTTTTGGTACCGTGATTTTTTTACCTTGCGAATCTCGAAAACTATGGTGGCTACCCTTAGACCTTTTTTCTTCAAAGCCAAAAGCTTCCAACAGGTAGCACACATCCTCAAACCGCACTTCCGGTGGTTGGTTAAGGAATTGTTCTACTAATTTCTTTAATTTGCCCATCGGGCAATAGTATCATAGCAAGATTCTAAGCGTACCATCCTCCCCTTAACTCTACTCCCCCAAAGTCGAAGCAGTACGAGAAGCGATCGCGTTATTGCCTAACTTACTAACTATTCTGATTCTCGAAATACTCTACTTGCCTAAATGCTGACAATTGAATTTACCGATATACCTAGCTCTGGAAACGCTAATGGGTAAATTGTCCCCCCAGATAGTGTGTACTTGGAAGCATACTCCCCATCTTGGGGATCGCGAAATACTATAAGCTGTCTTTTCTTGAGATTAACCACCCAGTATTCAGCGATTTTCACTTCAGCATAGACTTTACTTTTTGTCTGCAAATCTTTGTCCAAGGTTGAATCTGAGTATTCAATCAACCAGAAAATATTTTCAGGATAAGGGTGATGCTCTAGGTACTCGCGCCCCAACCGTTGCACAATAGCAATATCAGGCTCAGGCTCAGAGTCATTCGGAAGTGTAATCGGCTTACTTTGGCGAATCATAGCGCGATCGCCCAACAATCGAGCCAGATATTCCCCTGCTTCACTGCTGAAATAGGCGTGCGGTTCCCCTTCGGGCGACATCTCTACAATTTCCCCCTTCAATAATTCCACACGGCGATCGCGCAAAATCCCCGCTTCGATCATGCGGTGATAGTCATCCACAGACCATTTGGCTAGCGTTTTCATCGCAACATCGCTCATCTTTCTCGCAGAATTGACTCAATTCTATAGTTATTTGCCCAGAGCGATCGCGCCCTTCTCCCCTAAGTTTAAAGCCGTAGTTCTTGATAAAAGCTCTCAGTTTTGCGATCGCTCTTTGGGTATCACTTTCTTACACCAATTATTCGCCTATTAGTGATTGATACCCTTAAGAGCAAAATATCAGTTATCAAGAATGATAGCCCAACATTCGGGAGTAGCTCCCCCGTTGGGAAAGCAGTTCATCATGAGTGCCCTCCTCAACGATTTTGCCTTCGTGCATCACAAAAATGCGATCGCAGTCTACCGCTGTCTCAAGTCGGTGCGTCACCAAGATAATTGTTCTTTTGCGGCGCAGACGCTGGAGAGTCTCTATCACCCACTGCTCGTGCTTCAAATCTAGCGAACTCGTGGGTTCGTCGAGGATAAGTATAGGAGCCTTAGTAGCTAGCGCACGCGCGATCGCTAGGCGCTGTCGCTGTCCGCCCGATAGGTTCTGGCCGCCCTCGCTGAGCATGGTATCGTACTGGCTGGGCAAAGTTTCGATGAACTCAGCCGCCCCAGATTCAATCGCCGCCTCCTTAATTTCGTAGAAAGTGGCGTCCGCGCTGCCGTAGGCGATATTCTCCGCAATCGTTCCGGGGAAAAGCGGACTGCCTTGCGTAACCAGCGCCATGTGTTTGCGGACATCGGCAACCTTCAGGGTGCGGAGGTCGAAGCCGTCAAGTTGGACGCTCCCCTCTGTCGGGTCGTAGAAGCGCGGCAAGAGGTTGAGCAGCGTGCTTTTTCCCGTGCCGCTAGGCCCCAAAAACGCCACCATCTGACCAGGTTCGATAGTAGCATCAATCTCGCGCAAGACAGGCCGCCCGGGGAGGTATTCAAAGCTCACCTTGGCAAGGGTTAGCGTCCGGGGATGGACAAGAAGCGATCGCGCGTCAGGCTCATCGCTTATAGCAGGCGGCTCGTCAATTACTACAAACACGCGATCGCATGAAGCTACGAATGTCTGGATCTTCGTTGTAAACCCCAACACCCAACCCAACGGGTCCCATAGCTGCCCCAGATACGCCATAAATACGATCAAATCCCCAGCAGTCACGCCGTCCGGGACGGGACGCAAAAATTGGTCGCGATAGACCAGATACCCTCCGTAGCCGAAAATTACCGCCCCTCCCAGAGCGAAGATTACCTGAACTGCGAGTGGAAAGAGAGTTTCTTGCCAATTGAGCCGCATGGATGCAGAGACGCTCTGCTCGACCATCCGCGTGAAGCGCCGCGACTCCGTTGCTTCTCGACCAAAAGACTGGATCAGCCCGATCAACTCTATCGCTTGCTGCATGGTCGAGGTCATCAGCGCGTCGATACGCTTAGACTCGAAGGCTCGACGCCTAATCCTTTCCCCGAAATACCAATTCGCCAGTATCAAAAGCGGCGTAATCGACAGTGCGAACACGGTGAGAAGGACGTGGCGCGACAGCATGATCCAGATCATCGCCGTAAGCGTGACAGATGCGGCGGTAGAGCCGATGAGCGTATCGATTACCCCCCAGGGGCCAAGGCTGTCGTAGCTCAACCGATAGATTGCATCGCCCTGCGATCGCGAACCGTGCCAGCCTAAACTCAGCGCCTGTAGTTTGTCGTATAGTTCGGTGCGAACCCGCAACGTTCCGTTGTACTTGATGCGGAAGTTCAACATTGTCCGCAGCATGATTACGGTATCGCTCAGGATCTTGACGAGCATCCCGACGAGCGCCATCCCGATAACCTGGCTCACCCTGCTTTCGCCGAAAGGAGCTAGAAATAGCCTGTGAATCCAAGTTGGTTTCGGGGTTGGTGAGAGAACCGTATCAACTAGAATCGCCATAGGCCAAGCGTTGAGAAGGTTCAAAAGCACCGAAGCCCCAATCAAAAATAAGAGCGTGACGATCAGCCTTAAGTCCTTGCGGAAGTAGGAGATCGACCGAAGGACGATCTGCATGTGGCTCACCTCAAATATTGCGCCAGGTTACATTAATGCCCAAGTCTTAGCGTTTGGCTCAAAAATATTGAATTGTAATAAAAGCTCATAAAAATTAGCCCAAAACCATGATATTTGTCGGGCTAAAAATCAATTAACATTATTATTTTCTATAATACTTTTATTCCCGAAGCTTGTCAAAGATCTAATGACCTACCTAGCATAAAATGATTATAATGTCGTAAATAATCAATTATTTATTAATTTGTGGCTTGCCTAGTTATAGACATTAGACTGATTAAATGAGTAACTTATTTAAGAAATTATGCAAAAGTGCATAGAACAAAATATTAAAAAATCTTGATTTAATTAGACACATATTGACGCACAAAGTAGGGTTATTGCAGGTTTATGAATCAACAAATCGACGAGTTAATTGTAATAGATGACGGACAAGAACCACCAAAAGACGCGATCGCGCCACCGCGAAAGCCAAAGTGGTCAGACACATTAAATTACATTGCCAATCCCGATCGCTTCTGTCGGCAAAATCTAGAAAAGTATGGTTCCATCTTCACTACCAGCGTGTTTGGTGGCACCACCATCTTTGTGGGTTCAGCTAAAGCCATTCAAATGACATTTAATGGCGACTTGAAATATACAGAAATTGCCTTGCCACCCACTACGATGGATATGTTTGGCGAGTACAGTCTATTTCAGCGTCCTGATTTGCATCGCCAGCGCAAAAGCGCACTGCGTCCGGGGTTGACGGGTCAGGTACTTGAGGCATATGCACCTGAGATTTCGCGGGCGATCGCGCTAGGCATTTCCGAGTGGCCCACCCCCAGCAGACTGGCACTTTACCCAGCAGTTGAGAAGATCTGCTTTGATGTACTCGTCCCGCTACTGTTGGGAGTCAGCTTGAATGACGCCGACCCAACCACTTTTGAGGGATTACCTGTATCCTCCAAAGCCGAACTAAAGGAGTTGTACAAGACCTTTTTTGATGGTTTCTATGGCTTGTTAAAGTGGAAGTCTGGTTTCACAGTGTACGGCAGGGGATTGAAAGCACGCGCAAGGCTAATTGACTTCATGCGTGCAGTTATAAAGCGACGGCGGACACAGGGCGGAGTCCTTGACCCCACAGTAGACTTCCTCGCTATGATGCTAGCCAGCCAGCAAGAAAACCCAGATGGAGTTTTTAGCGATACCTTAATCGAGAACCAGTGCCTGCTAGAGTTATGGGCGGCACACTACCAACTTTCGTCTCTTGTCTCTTCGCTAATCTACCAGCTTGGATGCCACCCCCAAGTACTACAGCGGCTGCGTGAGGAACAAACGGAAGTGATGGGCGCACGGAACAATATCAGCACGTTCTTACCCGAAAATCTAAAGCAGATGGTATTTCTAGAGGCAACCATCAAAGAAACTCTACGCACCCAGCCTCCTAGTTCTACTGCTAACCGCCGACTAACTAAGTCTGTGGTACTTGATGGCGTGCTGTATAAACAGGGCTGCTCTGTGATGGCAGAACCGCGAATTGCACATATCATGCCAGAATACTTTCACGAACCGGAGGTATTTGCTCCTGAGCGATTCCTACCTCCTCGCAGCGAGGGTAAGATGTACGAGTTCATACCTTTTGGCGGCGGCGTACACGCTTGTTTAGGGGCGCAGTTGACGATGCTCATCACTAAAATATTTGCCTCTTACGTGGTGTACGATTTTGACTGGAAGCTGACGGGCGATGCAAAATTTGTGCAATTTCCTCTCAAGAAGATTAAGGATGATTACCAAATCGATATAGCACGCTTGCCCTAGAGAATGTTTGAAAAGCTCTCAGGGCATAAGCTGTAAATACCTAGATACAGCACCTCAAAAGCTATGAGTAAAGCTTAATCTAGTAACCTAAACCAAAGGAAATGGCGAAGTAACAAGAGAAGCGATCGCGCCTCCAATTACCGCCTTACAATTTATTCCTTTGGTGGCGACGTGATGCCGCGCTTAGTCAAATTCTCTTCAAGTTCGCTTAAGAATTCGCAGTCCTTTTTGGGTAAAGGTTGACTTCCACTTCCAAATAATTGGGGTGGATTCTTCTCAAGGAAGGCGAACGCCTGTCGGAACTCAGAGGGACTTGCTTTGATAGGTGCGTCAAAGTGGCAGGGAATAATTCGCTCGAAATTCCATCTCGCCACCTTGTTTGCCCATTCAAGTACTTTCCTCGGCGTTTGATTAAAAATGAAAGTCTGCAAAATCGGCGCAACAAATAAGCGACCGCCTCCGCGCAACGCATCGAACGACCGCTTCCAGTCTGGGTTCCATTTGAAGGGAAAAAAGCCAAAATAAGCTTTTCTTGAGCGCTCCGGCGCTTTAAGGGCGTTTCGCAATGCCTCTCCCATCCCGACCTTTTCCAACGCACTGGGACGGAAGTAAATAGCAAATAGGGAAATGCGCTGCCAACCTTTGCGGCGCATCGCCTCAGTATCTTCGACAACTTCTAACCCACTTTCTCTAGCGTGGAACAATAAGGGGTAGGGGTCAACTTGGGCGATCGCGGGGGGATCTTCTGGAACCACAAGAACAGAATCCGTCACCAAAAGCGTGCGCGATCGCTTATGCAATAAAGCAATTTCTTCAAACGACCCCCGTCCGAGATTGATGCTCAACACCTCATAATCAAACTCATCAGCAAACGGCGCATCAGCACTATTTTCTGGTATTACATGAGTGCGTTTAGTAGGGAAGCCAAGCCAACTAAGCGGCAGATTCACCGGAAAGCTCCACTGGTTCGGCGTCACGAACACCTGCGAGTAGGGAAAGCGTCTGGCGAAGGGGCCAACAAAAACCTTATGTTCCAGCCCAGAAGCCGTTGGCAGGATGATGTACTTAACTTCGCCGTGCTTGTCCACCAACTCCTGAACGAGCCGAATACACTCTTTTGTAGGCGCGACTGGCGCATAAACCAAGAGACCGCCTTTGTCTAGCCTAACGACAGTCATGCGAATGGGCACGACCGCGTAGAGGATGCCCTGCACTTGGTCGAACGTCCAGATCGTGTCCTTAACTACTTCTTTGCGGAGCGTCCGCCGCCTACCGTAAGGGTAAAGAGGCACAGCAGGCCAGAAACGCCATGACAAGTCACCAGGAGGGATACTCGAACCACTCTGCCGCTCCTGCTCAAGCGACTGTGCCTTCAACACATGCGTCTGCTGTGATTTCCGTAGTGGTTCTATCCACTCCACGACTTTCTCCCTAATTCCACTAACCTTTCAAAAACATTATCAGGAGCTATGCCTGATTCCCCAAGTCGCTCAATTAGAGAATATAACCTACTTAAATATAGGTTTTCCTCATTTAATTGCTTTGAGGGATTTTTTTGGGAAGCTATTCTAAATATGCATGGTCGTGCATTTTTTCACTATTATCCTCCTCCTAGAGTGACATACAAGGAATAACGCTGACTTACATAAAACTGCGTAGGCTGGGGAGCCACGTCGGTCAACGGGGGTTCCCCCCGTTGACCGACGTGGCGTTTGAGGAACGAAACCCAGAAAACCATACGAACTGTGGGGTTTCACTATAGCTCAAACCAAGCTAGAGTTTCCTTTGTGGGATTTTTAGATTAAATGACTACGAGCTTTTGTGTTGATGATAACCAACTGACTTAATACAAAATTATTTCTTAAGTTAACGTTAAGACAAGCCATAAGGATGAGGATGAAATAATCCTACTTAGCCCCATTCGCGGGGGAGCGAAGTTAATTTTAAATGTTCGCCATTGAAACGATCCCGCTAAGAGATAAGAGATCTAAAAAAATAGCGCAAAAGACCCACGCTGCTTATGCTTTAGACCTTTTATACACCTTTGTTGATAGTCCTCAAGTTAGATGCAGATTTTGGAAGTAGAAGTAAATTAGAAGATAAGTAAACATAACCATGAATGCCATGAAAACTAACGAAACGAGCGAAATGAAGCCTAGCGAAATAAAGAATTACGCTCCCAACACACCTACAAATATTTCGACAGTTCAAAATCAGGAAGTTGGAGATGAGCTAGCTTCTCCTAAAAACCCAGCTTTCCAATTTGGGGTTAGCACAATCCTGGGCGTTGTAACCATTATCGCTTTGGCTGCATTTGCTTATTACGGAGTTGCTCGTTAATACTGTTTGTTTGATGAAAGCAATTTGCTGATTTTACGATAATATCACGATCATAAAAATGCATGGCAGTGTCTTTGATTTGTCAAAATATAAAGACGCTGCCAAATTTATTTGAGTATAGAAGCTGAGGCGGCTTAAAATGCCTTAAGTTCTGTTTGGATTTGTATACTGATACCAAAATTTACAGCAAAACATTTAGGTGGCTGTGTATCATCACATAGCGTAGCCTGGCTCTTATTATTATCAGCAGTTTTATTACCGCGATCGCCGAACAGGGAAAGAATAACTCGCCTCAAACTACAACCATTTCTTTTTGGGTTATGCACATGGCAATGCCTTTTTCGTAGTAAGCCGCTTCGTTGATGAAAACTGGATAGACTGTTGATGTTCCTTGATAAGCGATCGCCTCACCATCGAATGTCAAAAACATGGGTTCGCCTGGATGAAGCGCTTCATAATCCCTAAATTGAAGCTGGGGGTGAATCATCGCCTGAATTTCCCCATTTTCATTTCTGGGATAATCAATTGTTTGTATGCTTTGATAAATAACTAACGGCTCTTTTGTAAGAAATGGCGTTCCCTGGTTATAGGCTTCTACAAAGTCTAGAATTGCGTAGATGAGCGCTTCTGTTTGTTGAAATAAATGTGCATCTAAGACTCCTTGAGCAATAGAACCAACTTCAATAGCACACCCTAATTCATATATGGAACGCAGAAATGGGCTATCTTGTTCGGCTTGCGCCCATCTATACACCTTTACGCTGGGATTTACAGATTGTAAATAAGCTGCTAACTGTAGGTTAAAGGGATGTTTGCTACTTGGAATAATCGTCAGCCCCATGTTAGATGTGGTGCTGTGCAAATCGACGATCAAATTGCTTTGCTGTTTGTCTCCAGAGGCCAAAATCTGGTAAATCTCTTTAGCGCGAATTGCTTCATAGCTGGAAAGCGCGGGATTTTCTAAATCCTGTCGGTGAAAACAGCGATTGAGGTCGGTATCAACGTACCGCGTTCCGATTTGGTATGCTTTGGGATTTGCCAAAAACGCGACGCTTTCAAAACGCGATCGCTTAATTAAGTCGGGCGATCGCTCGAATTTCTTCACCAGGTAAACTCCTGTGAGTTCGTTACCGTGAGTTCCGCCTACAATTGCTACTCTTTTAATAGAATTTACGGTCATAATGATGCCTCTTATCAGTACCAATCGATGCCTTGAGGTGGCGGTACTGAGCATGAATTTATTTATTACATCACCTTAAGTAAAGCCATAATATATGTCAAATACTTTCTACAGGCATAAACTATATTCAAAAGATATAGTAAGTAATAACTGCGGACAGTGTTAATTTGGAGGCGGGAAACATTGAGTTCTCTTTACTGCTGGAAGCCTATATCACCCATGCTTTCGCTAGCCAGTGCCTCATATCGAAATTTTGTCCTGAGTATTGAGTAATGAGTCACTTATGGAACTTCGACATTTGCATTACTTTATAGCAGTGGCAGAGGAATTGAACTTCACTCGTGCGGCTGCACGCCTGCATATCGCGCAACCTCCACTCAGCAAGCAAATTCACGACCTAGAACAAGAAATTGGGGTGCAATTGTTCGACCGCACCCAGCGACCGCTACAGTTAACCTTAGCTGGACGGGTGTTTTTGAAAGAAGTTCAAGACGCGATCGCACTGGTAGATAATGCGGTCAAAATGGCTCAAAGTGCCAGTCGTGGAGAAATCGGACGTTTGGTAATTGGCTTTACTAGCTCAATGACAAATATCTTTTTGCCAGACATCGTGCGCGCCTACCGCGATCGCTTTCCTCTGGTGGAACTCGTCTGGCGGGAGTTAGCAACTTCCGTACAATTGCAAGCGCTGCGCGATCGCCAGCTTGATATTGGGTTTTTCCATTTAACGTCGTGGATGCTTCAGGAATCCGATCTATGCTCGATGACGATTTGGCATGAACCGTTAATTGTGGCATTACCAGAAACTCATCCCTTAGCTAACCATACTCAAGTTTCTTTAAAAGCACTTGAAAAAGAATCTTTTATCCTCCCTTCTCGTCACTTTGCTCCAGGTTTATCTAAAGAAATTGAACATTTGTGCCAACAATCTGGATTTTCACCAGTTGTCGTCCATGAAGGAACAATGATGCTGACGATCCTCAGTTTGGTAGCTGGCGGCGTTGGAGTTGCGTTGCTACCTGCAAATGTCCAAAATATTCAACGTAAGGGTGTCGTATATAAACATATCGTTGAATCAACGCCAACTGTCCCGATGGCGGCTGTATGGCGACAGGGCGATTCATCAGCTATTTTGCGGGAATTTTTGGAAGTTACACAAGCGATCGCGCAAACTCACTCAAAACACGAATAAACTTAGCTATACATCACACTTTGCTCTACCGAACCAACAACTTCAAACACAAATTTATCGCTCGAAGCCTCAACGAGTAAAAATTGAGCGCGATCGCCAGCGAGAAACCTTATTATCTAATTACTTGTCAGCTTAAATTCAGGAACTTACGCGACCCTTTACAATCTGAAAAAGCCTAAAAGATATAGTTATTTTCCTTTGCATAAACTAAAGGCACTGGGGTGCAGCCTGCGTACTCAACGCTTACTGCACCCAAGTGCCTGCCTGTTATAGGCTGCATAAAGCAGCGAAAATAAGGGTGAGAAGTTGTGGTTATAAGACCGCGTTTCGCAGGTACTTCTAAGGTTAATTACAACAGGTTGACTAAGTAACCAAAAGTACCTTTAGCGATTGACCAACTTTTTCCCCAACATTCTATCTAGCCAGCACCAAGGTAAGCAGCTAGCTCCTCGGAACCGCCAATTAATTTACCATCCATAAACACTTGGGGAACCGTTGTTCCACCTGTGACAGCTCGTAAAGAGCGAGTGGTAATCTCTTTACCCAAGACAATTTCTTCGTAATCCAAACCACGCTCTTGCAACATCGTCTTAGCACGGGCGCAGAACGGACAACCAACCTTGGTAAACAGCGAAATTAATGTCGGCTTGACTGCTTGGGGGTTGATGTAGTGCAGCATGGTTTGAGCATCAGAAACCTTAAATGGGTCTCCTGGTTCTTCTGGCTCGATGAACATCTTTTCAACTACGCCATCCTTCACCAGCATGGAATAGCGCCACGACCGCTTACCAAAACCCAGGTCTGCTTTATCAACCAGCATTCCCATGCCTTCAGTGAATTCACCATTGCCATCGGGAATCAGAGTTAGATTTGCTACTTCTTGGGATTTGGCCCATTCATTCATCACAAAGGCATCATTGACGGACATACAGATAATGTCATCAACGCCGTTTTCTCTAAAGACTTTAGCCAACTCGTTGTAACCAGGTAGGTGGGTTGATGAACAAGTTGGAGTAAAAGCACCAGGCAAAGAGAAGACAACAACGGTCTTACCAGCAAACAGGTCAGCCGTCGTTACATCCTTCCACTCGTTGTTCTGACGAGTACGGAAGGTGACATTGGGGACTTTTTGCCCTTCTCGATTGGACAGCATTAGTTTGGCTCCTTGCTTGAGTAATTAAATTGTAATCATTGTGAATATATCTTAAGCGTAGTCGTTATGATTACAAATTGTCAAGCAAGAGAGGACGTTGGCGCACAATTGGCACAGGACATAGGGTTCGTCAGCGATCGCAACCAAGAATAGCGACCATCTAATGATGCTAGGACTTACGCCTTGACAAAGATAATAAAGTATGCATAGTCTGATTGAGAGATGTATGAAGAAAGGTACAAAACTATCCGAAAACTGACGAAACCTTCAATTGCCGCCTGCAACCTCGACATCTATACTTTGTTTCTACTGGCCGAGCCCAAGTACGGTGGTTGCTGCCGCTTGGCCCAAATCTTGGCCAATGTCTCCCACGACAGTATCAATCGTTTCCTTTTACGAGAACGATACGATCCTAAAGATTTATTCGAGATGGTAAAAACAGAAATTCAACTTGTAGGAGGGATATTAAGTTGTGACGATATGGTCATAGAAAAACCTTACTCAGAAGTGACGAAAACTGATTTAATTGGATATTTTTGGTCGGGAGTGCATCACAGACCTATAAAAGGGATCAACCTCATTACACTGTTCTATACCGAGCCGACTGGTCTGTCAGTCCCTATTAATTATCGCCTTTATGATAAACGGGAGGGAAAAACTAAAAATCAATATTTAAGAGAAATGATAGCCGAGGTGGAATCGTGGGGCTTAATCCCCAAATTGGTTACAGGAGATAGCTGGTACTCAAGTCGAGAGAATCTCCAGTTTTTAAGAAACAAAAAACTGGGGTTCTTGATGGGAGTGGCTAAGAATAGAAAAGTCCGCAGCCAGTCCAGCCAATGGGTTAAAGTCAGTAAACTTGCAATTCCTCCTGATGGGTTAGTCGTTGAACTCAAGCAATTTGGTTTGGTAAAGTTGTATAAAAAATCCTTCAAAAAAACGGGGGAGAGATATTATATTATATTCCGGCCAGAGCTTGATGAATTATCCCAATTGACTCAACAGGACTTCAAGGAACTCCACTCAATCCACTGGGGCATAGAGACGTATCATAGAGCCGTCAAACAGGTGTGTGGTATTGGACGGTTTATGGTCAGAACAACTGAGGCAATTTGCACTCATATTTTCTGTGCAATTAGAGCCTTTACTCAGTTGGAACTAATGCGAGCTGAAGACTTAATAGAAAATTGGTATGAAATCCAAAGAAATCTTTACTTAAAAGTAGCTCGTGACTTTATTGTTTCACACTTATCCGAGAAAGTCAACAGTCATACAGATACTTCGTTTTCTGTCAATGAGTAAGTCCTAGCCTTGGTGCAAGATCTAAGTAATGACACGATAGTTGGCGGTCAGGGCAATAATATTATCATCGGAGGTGCAGGTAATGATTTGTTTATTCTCAGCTCTGCTACCGGAGTAGACGCGATCGCTAACTTCCCAGCAAGTTAAGACTAACTGGCATTATCTGGTGCTTTGACTTTTGTGCAATTAGCGATCGCTTTTTTTGTAAACAAAATTAGTCGTTCTTAAATTCCCCATAACTTATGCCAAGACGTTTATCTGTTCTTCTACCAACATTCTTAGTATGCTGCGTACCAATATGTTTGTATGTCGCAGTTTTTTCCTCTATTAAGCACATACTTTTAGTTCCAGTTTTAATAGCAGGATCTTTGTTTGGTTCTCTCACACTAATTTATTTCTGGTTCAATCCTACTTCGATTTGTGTTACACTTATCCTAACAGGTTTGTTAATAGCAATGATGGTCGCTCATCCAATAAAAATGCGCCGTTGGGCGGCTATCGTAACTATAATTGGAGTTTTTCTCTGGATGGGTATTGGCTTCTCTGGTTTTTTGGTAATTTTAAGTCATGCGGGTTATGCGACTTTCTAAATAAACTTAGAGGGAGAGCCACCCTAACTCTCCCCTTACTTATATTTAGGACTTACGCATTGAAAAGAAATCTCGTTGGTCTGGGCATCGGTTATGAGGCTGAAAAGCTCATTACCTCGTTGAAAATTTGGCTGAGTGCGTAAGTCCTAGATGCGTCACGTGGGGTATTGCCCTACTTTTCACTAAAAAGGTTAAGGCTGGCGGTGGTGCTGGTGCTGATTAATGGATTTTAGATTTTAGTTTTTGGATTGCTCGTCAATTAAAAATCCAAAATCTAAAGGGTTATTTATTTGGGCTGGAGCAACACTGTAGCAACTGTAAATCGCCTTGATTAGGTGGCGATATTGTACTTTTTTGGGTCAATAGATTTCTGGCTTTTTCCAGGGAAGCGATCGCTTCTTCTTTCTTACCTTGCTGCCACAGCGCTTGTCCCAAATTTTGATGCGCTTCGGCATAGTTAACATCGATCTCAAGCGCTTTTCTAAACGAGGCAACTGCCTCATTAAACTTACCTTGCTTGAGTCTAATAATCCCTATGGCATTGTAAGCAACGGCAGATTTAGAATTTAGGCGAATAGTTTGCTGATATTCTCTAACTGCTGCTGCTATTTTGTTTTGACGGTAAAGAGCATTACCCAACTTGTAGTGAATTAAGTCGTCATTGCGGTAGAGTGCGACCAGGTTGCGGAAGATTGATTCTGCACCTGCAAAATCTTCAGCATTGTAGAGGTTATTTGCTTCGTCAAGCAAGCGCGATCGCTCTGATAAATCTTTTTGCTGTGGTTCGGGTTTTTCTGGTTGCTGTTTGCCCAATTCTTCGCATTCCCTGCGCTCAACATCATCCAGCGGTTTTGAGCCGATAAACCTTTCTGCCACATCGCTTTGAGAATTGCCTCTAATTAAGCATTCCTCAAGGTTAATAGCAAAATTAGGTTGAATTAGTAGCAGAGGCGACATACCAAAAACAACATATATGAATGGGGTAATGTATGGAAAAACTTTGCTGTTTAGTTTCATTAGAGCGTACAGATTAGTAACCTAATCCAAGAATAGTTTAGCTATGGAAGAGATACAACTTAAAGCCGCGATCGCGCTTGATTGTTCCAGAAGTTCAGATCCCCGACTTCTCTAAGAAGTCGGGGATCTCGCCTTCGCCAGTATCCCCGACATGAATCTACTTAAATCTGCTTGTTTAGCTTCTTCACTTCCTTATGTACGCTGAGGCCAATCTGCAATGATTCGTTGAGTAGATGGCTATATTCATTGACTTGCTCGCTCAAATTGACTGACATCAAATTACTAAGATTGTCTTCCAGGTCGGTAAATAATTCTTGATAGCTGCTAAGAAACTTATGATGTTTTCTCATAAGCTTTTCAACTTGCAAAGCACCCATCAGGGTTTCTTTAGTCAGACTTAGGGCTTGAACGACTTCTTTTCTTGTGCTGAGGTTAGTAGATCTAGAATGTGTGTGACTCGCTGATTCTAGATTGTCGATGAGAGCGATCGCGTGAATTACGCGATTGTATTTATCCACTTTCTCCAGTAATTTAGCTAAAGATTTTACTTGCTCAAGTTGTTGCCAAAGATAGATATTCCACATCAAGACACCCAACACAGAAATGCCTAAAATTAGCCTTAATAACTTGGCGGCAATAGCTGTATTCTCAACTAAATTTTCAGTATTGCGAAGTACAATCAAACTCACTGGCATGACGAAAATAACTATCAAGATGAAGATAAACACTTCCGTCAGAAGAGCTGATAGCATCTGCTTCGAGTTTTTGAGGATAAATCCTCTATAGACATCAATCGCCAAGGCAGTGCTAGTATCTAGATCGACTAAATTTTCTAGCTCCTTTGTTGTCAGCAGTAAATTTTCTAGATCGGGCTGCATATCAGTTTGTTCCTGCTACCTGCTTAACTCAAACCTAGTGCGCCAGTAATTACTTGCCAAATATGAACGTAAAAGTTACTTTCAAGTTTGCGGAATAGCTCGAAAGGTCTCTCAGGACTTCCAAAAAAAGGTCTGAGTATCCATCCCAGCTGACTTCCGACAAAGCCATATAGCACCAACCAATATTGGATAAGATTGGTGCGATTTTTCGTAATTTCAGAATCTTTGTCATTGAGAAATTTCGCGCTTTGGTAAAAGTTGTTTACTCCAATCAATCCAGTAATCGTAAAAACTGCTACGTTCAAAAGCTTAAAAAATTGATAATCGTCAATCGACAAACGAAAGAATAGCGTAATTGGCGCAAAACTGAACAGCATCACGCCAATGAGTGCCATTGAGGCTAACAGCAAAGCTAGGTATTGTCCAAAAGTGCGCTTAGAGCCGGAAATTGCCTCGGAAAAATATAAAGTAGGTAAACAGATAGCCATTGTAATTAAGTACAAGGCTGGTAGTTTAAAGGCGGAAGCAAATATTTGCATCGGGACGGTTGTGGAACCGATAATTGCACCATAAAGTGCAAAAAATAGCGAGCTAATAATTAGTAGAGAAACAATCTTTTTTTCAAGTCTTATCCCCTTACTAACCTCTTCCAAAAAATTCTGGCGATCGCGTAATAAGTGCATTAAGATTGTGAAGTGGTTCATGGCATCTCCTCCTATCAGACATTTAGATATCGCTTTACAGATCTCTCAGGCTCCCGCCTCAAACTTGTGGGAATACACCAGGAAATTGTTACAAACCTTTACAAAATGTGTGGACTGACCGAGGAGCAAAGGAGTCGGAGAGAAGCGTTAGCCAATCCCCTGTTATGAACGAACGGGATGAGCGGCTAGGCACGCTAATTGAGGCAGTACGTCAGCATCCAGCGGGGAGCCTCAGCTGGCGAAAAGCGATGAATCAACTGTTGATGGAAATTCAGCAACTTCCAGGATTGGCAAGATCCGCTCACCCGGATTACTTAGAAGCTTTGGATGATACATTGCTGAAATTGGGTGATGAGATACACGAATTTGAACCCAGGCAACCCTCTCTAGAGAAGAGTTTGGTGGCTTGGATTAACCTCAAATTGCGTTTGAAATATCAAGTGCGGGACTTGCATTCCTCGCAGCAGACTCGTGCCAAAAATCCCAAGAGTTCTCAGGAGGAATTTCAAGAACAAGTGAGGAAACCGCCCCTCTCGCTGGATGTTCCCTTGGGGGATGGGGCGAGTGAAACTTTTGGCGATCGCTTGGCGGCTTCAGTTCCCTGTACGCTATTTGAAATAGAAGCCCAGACTAAGCGAGAACAGGAAGAGGGGAAAAATCGCAGAATTGGGGTTCAGCTAAAGCAATATATAGAAAAAGACCCAGAAGGCAAACTTCAACGCTGTCATCCCCAGTCTCAT
Source organism: Microcoleus sp. FACHB-831 (assembly GCF_014695585.1). NCBI lineage: Bacteria > Bacillati > Cyanobacteriota > Cyanophyceae > Oscillatoriales > Microcoleaceae > Microcoleus > Microcoleus sp. FACHB-831. Next base: position 24,286 of record NZ_JACJON010000068.1, read on the forward strand.
CCTGAGTGTAACTGTCAAATTCTCAGCCAGCGATTGCTATTAAAATATCCACCCGACCAACTTGCTGTTGTGGCAAGGGATCTCAACATTAATTACAACACCCTGAACTGGCATTGGAAAAACAAGGGGCTTCCACTTCTTCAAGCGATCGCCAGAACTTTGGGCTATCAACAAAATCGAGAAGACTTATGAACAGTATTGCACCCCCTCCTCTTATCGTTCCCCTCCCAGACACCGCCCACCAGCTAGCGCGAGAGTTTGCATCTGAACAAGCAACTCCCGAAAAGGGGGTGCGCGTATATCTCAATACCCTAGCTGTCTGGGCAGTTCACCGCTATCTAAAATGGCTGAGATACGACACGGATCTTGCCTCAAGCGACAGTTGGCATCCTGGTATGCGAGCAATGTTTGATGTGGCGGATCTGGTGGTGCCCAACTTAGGTAAGTTAGAGTGCCGTCCCGTTTTGCCAGGGGAGAAATCTGTTATGCTACCGCCAGAAGCGATGCAAGACCGAGTTGGCTATGTGGCAGTTCAGTTTGGATCGGGTGACAATCTAGGGGAACCAGTTTATTTACAGGAAGCACAGCTAATTGGATTTGCCCCCGCGATCGCTACTGACGATCCGCCAGAGGAACTGCAACTTAGTAGCTTGCAATCCCTCGATGCAATGATTGACTATTTAGAGCAACTCGAATCGGCGCTGTCCCCTGCACCAAACAAGACGCGATCGCAGCTAAACAACTGGTTACAAAATCTATTCGAGTCAGGTTGGCAGACAGTTGAGCAAGTGTTGACGCCGCAAACGCCGCTTTTAGCATTACGCAGATCGACTGTAAGACGGGCAAAGCCAATTGAGTTGCAAACAAATACAGTTGTTTTAATTGTCACCATCCACCCAGAAAATCGCGAAAGATTGGGCATCCATCTGCAAGTTTCTTCTGTCAATCCACAAATAGCATTGCCAACTCAGCTTAGATTACTGGTACTTACAGGATCTGGGGAAGTATTCAGAGAAATTATCGCCAGCGGTACTGACACCTTCATGCAATATGAATTCAGCGGCCAAGTGGGGGAACAATTTAGTATCAAAGTAGCGTTAGGAGATATTAGCATCACAGAAGCATTTGTCATCTAGGATTTACAGATAATAAAAGTCTTGTATGAGTGGGTTTAGATTGATAATTCAAAATCCTATAGTCCTGTTCCAGACGCGATATATCTCGTCTCGGACAGGGATTCACGAATCATTTAGGACTGCTATAGGTGCTTTGCAATCCATTCCATCGCGTTAAACTGTTTTAGTAAGTATTGGTGGAATCCTTTTAGAGCGATCGCTTCCCTACGGAACTATGCAAGTCACAGAACAGCGATACTACACTCCAGAGGAATACCTGGAACTAGAGGACTCAGCTGAGTACAAAAGCGAATACATTGATGGTCAAATCATTCCAATGGCAGGTGCATCGACAAATCACAATCGGATAGCAGGTAATTTCTATGCTGCGTTAAACTTTGCGCTTAAACAACAGGATTACGAGGTTTTCATTGGGGATGTACGTTTGTGGATACCCAACAAGCGTATCTATACTTATCCAGATGTGATGGTTGTCGAGGGAGAACCAGAATATTTTGACAATCGCACAGATACGATTACTAATCCCCAAGTCATTGTAGAAGTCTTGTCACAATCTACTAAAGGTTACGACCGCGAAGGTAAATTTGAAGCTTACCGGACGCTAGCAACACTTCAAGAGTATTTGTTAATCGACCAAACCCGAATTCATGTAGAGCAGTTTTCTAAAACGGGAAAGAAGCGATGGACGCTGTGTGAATATGACGAGGAAGATGAAGCGATCGCCCTTAGTTCAGTTTCTTTTGAGATTTCACTGCTAGATTTGTACAACAAGGTAAAGTTTGAGGTAATTAATTCGGAGGAGGAATAGCCTTCGGTATAGCTAGCTCCTCGGCTAACACTTCTCGCTTTAATTCTGATAAATTGGGTGGAACAGCCTACCATTATTTTAAATAAAACAGCAATGATGGATTGGAATAAGCTCCTGACAGCTAAAAGACTCCGCAAGACAGAACCAGAAGATCGCAAGCTTGATCGTACTCCCTCTGAGAGAGACTACGATCGCCCTCCCTTTCAGAGAGACTACGATCGCCTGGTGTTTTCCTCACCTTTTCGTCGCCTCAAAGATAAGACCCAGGTTTTCTCTCTGCCCACAAATGATTACATTCGCACTCGTCTAATTCACAGCCTTGAGGTTTCCTGTGTCGGTCGTTCCCTTGGCAGGATTGTTGGGGGTGAAATTATAAAAAGACACAAGCTTGATAATTTCAGTGCTTCAGACTTTGGTGACATTGTTTCTGCTGCTTGTTTAGCTCATGATATTGGTAATCCTCCCTTTGGTCATGCTGGAGAGGATGCTATCCGTACAGGATTTAAACTCTGGTACAGCACTGTTAACCATGTAGGTGAGGAACTTCTCAGCCAGACTCAAAAAGCTGACTTTGATTCATTTGAGGGCAATGCACAAGGCTTTCGTATTCTTACGAAGCTAGAAATGTACCGTGAAAAAGGAGGAATGCAACTCACCTGTCCAACTTTAGCCGCTTTCACAAAATACCCTAGAGAGTCTTTTATCCCAGAATCTATCTTGAACTGTTATCCAGGTAGAAGTGTTAAAAAATATGGTTTCTTCCAAGCAGAAAAAGAGTTATTCACTGAGGTAGCAGAAACGGTTGGATTAATCCGCCGTGATGATAAGACAGCCTGGTGGTCTAGACACCCACTTGCTTTTCTGGTTGAAGCCGCAGATGACATTTGTTACTCAATTGTTGATGTAGAAGACGGCTATCGCATGGGCTATATTTCTTTTAAGAAAGCTAAAGATTTGCTGAACGAAATCGCAGAAATCCCAAAAACTGATTTTAATGCTGCTGATAGCGGTGCAGAAAAGGTAAAGCGTCTGCGTGCTAAAGCTATAAACGAATTGATTCAGGAAGTTGTCAAGATTTTTCTAGATAATGAACCAGACATACTCTCTGGTAACTTTGACAAAGATTTGTTATCTAAAAGCAAGTACCAAAAACATCTTGACGACGAGATTAAAACGAAAACCCGTAAGGCTGTCTTCCAACACCCTGATGTTGTTGGTATTCAGATTGCTGGATACGAAGTTTTAGGAAAATTGTTTGGTGAATTTGTTAATGCAGTCCTGCATGAAAGTGAAAAGGGCAAATTGATCCGTCATATGCTGCCCGAAAAGGAGGGCCACGAGCCTGATGAAGATACCTATAATAAAATTCTCAAGATTACAGACTATATCTCTGGCATGACTGATTCTTACGCTACCAGTTTATTCCAACAATTTAGCGGTATTTCCTTGGGATAAGGATAATTTAATCAAGCTAACCATTGATGACTAATCCATCGCTCAACTCAAGGCAATGATGTGGATATACAAACTTTTGTTGAGAGACGGGTAGGAGTTTCGCAAAAAGCGATTCCTGAGTTTTGTCAGCGTTGGCACATTTATTTTTAATTCAAACCCAAATGTAAGTTAAGTGCAGCATCTACCAATTGCATCAGTTCCTTACTCAAAGTTCCCAGAGGTTCGCCCTCAATTCGCTGCTTAGAAATTGTCCTTACTTGCTGCGCCTGCACTTTAGAAGTTTTGGGTAGACCGCTATCCTCTGGATTAAGTAAAACTTCAAAAGGATAGGCACGGCTAACATTAGATGTAATTGGCAAAATTGTTACTGTGGTGGCGGCGCGGTTATTAATATCATTGCTGACTATTGAACCGGACGACGTTTATCCATCTCAGAACCAACCGCAAGACTGAGATTAGCATAATAAATTTCACCACGTTTCATTAGTCAATCCATCTGCAATTGTTACATCCCAAGTTGGCTCAATTTCTTGTGATGCTTGTCGGTAAGCCTCCTCAAGTGCGTCCTGTTGGAGTTCTTGTAATCGTTCTTGGTATATGTCTTGCTGTTGTTCAAGGAGTTTGACACCTGCAAGGATGACGTCGATCGCACTATTGTATTTGCCACTGATGAGTTGGCGCTGCACAAGGGCTTCAACTTCAGGTGGTAGGACGATTTGCATGATGTTGGCACAGAGGAGTTTTGGCTCTATTGTAGGCGATCGCATCTCCCACCACTTCTTGAAGTCCACTGACACCAACGAGCGATCGGATCGCTCTCCCCTGGTCTCATCTGGGCGAGGTTTAAGACTATATTAGTGCTGTAGCAGTTTGATCCCTGAGAGTCCCGAAAGCAGGCAGCAATGGAAAAGTTAGTCATCCTGGATATCGATGGTGACTTGCATCAGGGAGCAATAGCAACGCTGGAAATTCGCGAAGATGGCAAGCGTGCTGTAACCCAAACCCGTGCTAAAGGAAAATTGCCTCCAGCGCCAGAATTGATCGAACAGTGCGATCGCTGGCAGTCTCTCTATCGCAATCTATCGTTTTTGTTTCGCCTGGAAGAACGTGGCGGACAAATCGCCCAAGGTTCCACAAAAGATATACTCGATTCTTGCCGCCAGTCTGCTGAGACCTTAGCAGATAGTTTGACAACTTGGCTCAAAGCAGAGTCATTTCGCCCGATTCGAGAAAAATTACTCGAAAAACTGTCGCCATCAGATACGGTGCGGTTGATTCTGCAAATAGAAGACAACCAACTGCGACGACTCCCCTGGCATTTATGGGATTTTTTCGAGCGTTACCCCAAGGCAGAAGTAGCGCTGGGGGCAACAGCTTACGAAAGGGTGGAAAATTTAGGGCAATTTCGGGAAAAGCCTAGAATATTAGCAATTTTGGGCAACGGTAACGGTATTGATATTGAAGCAGACCGACGGTTACTTTCGAGTTTGCTCTGCGATGCAGAAATTGTTTTTCTCGTGGAGCCGCAACGCCAACAACTATATCAACAACTCTGGGACTCAGCAGGCTGGGATATTCTGTTTTTTGCCGGACATAGTTCCAGCCAAGCGACTGGGGAAACGGGTGAGATTGAGATTAATAGTAGCGATCGCCTCACTATAACTGAGTTAACTTATGCTCTAAAAAAAGCGATTGCACGCGGCTTACAGTTAGCAATTTTCAACTCCTGCGATGGACTAGGTTTGGCAAGATCCTTAGAAAGCCTCCACATTCCCCAAATCATCGTCATGCGGGAACCAGTACCCGACTTGGTTGCCCAAGAATTTCTTAAATATTTTCTCACGGCTTTTGCTAGCGGTGAATCTTTTTATACGGCTGTCCGAGAAGCGCGGGAACAGTTGCAAGCTTTAGAAGATCGATGCCCATGTGCCAGTTGGTTGCCAGTCATCTGCCAGAATCCCACATCCAATTTTAGATTTTGGATTTTAGATTTTGGATTGGGTTCTGAGGATGAACGGCACGAGGTTTTAGAACCCAACACTCCAGCCGATAATCCAAAATCTACTACCATAGCGGCGCGTAGGGTAGTCCAAAATCCAAAATGTCCTTACCAGGGTTTGTCTGCATTTCAAGAAGCAGATGCACAGTTCTTCTTTGGAAGAGAAGCTTATACAGAAAAACTGTTGCAAGCCGTATACGAGCGATCGCTTGTAACCACAATTGGCCCTTCTGGTAGCGGTAAATCATCAGTTGTCTTTGCTGGTTTAATTCCTCGCCTGCGTCTGACACAAGACTGGCTAATTGTTAGCTTTCGTCCTGGAAACCGTCCCTTTTTGAAATTGGCAGAACAGCTAATTTTGCTCTTAGAACCAGACTTAAGCGAAACCGACCGCCTGGTTGAAATCAACAAACTAGCAACAGCAGTTCAGCAGCGGGACTTGGCATTGGCGGATGTAGTCGAGCGGATTTTGCACAAAACAGCGATCGCTAGGGCGTGTTTTCAAACTTCGCCGCCAGATTCAGATCCCCCCCAGCCCCCCTTAAGAAGGGGGGAGAATTCAGTCAAAGTCCCCCTTTTTAAGGGGGATTTAGGGGGATCTGCGAGTTTGAAAACAGACCCTACCCGTCTGCTTTTAGTCGCCGATCAGTTTGAGGAATTGTATACCCTTTGCCCCGGAGTAGAAACCCGTCAGCGCTTTTTAGATGAATTGTTAGCAACTGTCAACCAAGCGCCAAACTTTACCCTAATTCTGACTTTAAGAGCGGATTTCTGCGAATACGCGCTCTCTTATCATCCATTTGCCTCTGCATTGCAGCGCTTCCCACCAGAATTTTTGGCGCCAATGAGCAGCGAGGAACTGCAAGCCGCCATAGAAAAACCAGCCGCACAGCTAGGGGTACAGATAGAAGAAGGACTGCGATCGCGCATTTTAGATGCCGTTAGTTGCGAACCCGGTCAACTGCCATTGCTACAGTTTGCCCTTACCTTGCTATGGGAACAACAATGCAACGGTATCCTTACCCATGCTGCCTATGATGCCATTGGGGGTGTCGAACAAGCACTCGCAAGTTATGCGGAAAAGGTCTACACCGCACTCAAGTCGGCAGAACAGCAACAGGCAAAGCAAATATTTCTGCAACTTGTACATCCCGGTGAAGGTACGGCGGATACTCGTCGCATCGCCACTTGTACTGAGGTAGGACAAGACAATTGGAACTTAGTCACGCGCCTAGCTGATGCTCGTTTAGTTGTCACCAGACAAGATGAAGCAACGAGCGTTGAAACTGTCGAAATCGTCCATGAAGCACTCATCCGGGAATGGCAACGGTTGCGTCAGTGGCTAGAAGAAAACCGCAGCTTCCGTACTTGGCAGGAGCGATTGCGTACAACCATGCGCCAGTGGGAAACCAGCAACCAAGACGAGGGAATACTGTGGCGGGGTGCGCCGTTGTTGGAAGCGCAACATTGGTACGCGGAACGTTCGGCGGATCTGAGTTTAAAAGAGCAGAATTTTATACAGGCGAGTTTGGCACTGCAAGCACGAGAGCTGAGGATACGCGATCGCCGCCGCCAACAAGTTATCGGGGGACTGACGACCGCTTTGCTAGGAACAGTATTGCTAGTTGCGATCGCCACCTGGCAATGGCAGCGAGCCGAATCTAACGCAGTCGATGCCCAACTCAATGATTTAAGTGCCTCTTCAGCAGAACTTTTAGCCTCGAATAAAGAACTAGAAGCGCTGCTGGAAAGTTTAAAAGCAGGTAGACAACTGCAACGCGCCAGTAAGGTAAATCCCGATACTCGCATTCGAGTTTTAACTGTATTGCAGCAAGCAGTCTACGGTGTGAGAGAGTATAACCGTCTGGTACATCGCAGAACTGTAATTGGCGTCAGTTTTAGCCCGGATGGAAAGACCATAGCCTCTGCAAGCGATGACGGGACGGTTAAACTTTGGCGCAAAGATGGCACGCTGTTAAAGACCCTTGGGGGTCATACCGCCAATGTCAGGAGTGTCAGCTTCAGTCCTGACGGTCAAATGCTGGCTTCTGCGAGTTATGACAATACTGTGAGACTTTGGCGACAAGACGGGAAGGCGATCGCTATTCTCATCGGCCACTCTAACAAAGTTAATAGCGTTACTTTTAGCCCCGATGGTGAGATTCTAGCCTCTGCCAGTGCCGACAAAACCGTAAAACTCTGGCGAACGAGCGGAACCCCCATCGCAACTTTGAAAGGTCATCGCTCTTGGGTGACGAGTGTTAGTTTCAGTCCAGACGGCCAAACTTTAGCTACGGCTGGTACAGACAAAACAATTAGACTCTGGAGCCGGGATGGTAAGTTGCTAAGTACTTTAAATGGGCATAAGGCTTCTATCAACAGCGTCAGTTTCAGCCCCAATGGTAAGATGTTGGCTTCTGCCAGCGGGGACAAAACGGTAAAACTCTGGCAACGGGATGGAAAGCTAATAAAAACTTTGACAGAACACAACGATAAAGTTTGGTCTGTGAGTTTTAGTCCCGACGGTTTAACTTTTGCTTCTGCTAGTGCGGATAAGACGGTGAAGCTTTGGCAAATGGATGGAAGGGCGATCGCTACTCTTAAAGGTCACACTGCTTCTATTTACACCGTTAGCTTCAGTCCCGATGGTCAAAGCATAGCCTCAGCCAGTGCAGATGCTACGGTTAAACTCTGGCATCCTAATCTGCAAAAGCTTCCTACTTTGCAGAACCATAATTCTGATGTTTGGGGTGTAAGTTTTAGTCCAGATGGCCAGGCTTTGGTTTCCGCCAGCGGGGATAAAACTATCAAGCTTTGGCATCCAAATGGCAGCGCGATCGCTAATCTCAAAGGACACGCTGCTGCGATTTACAGCATTAATTTCAGCCCTGACGGGCTAAGTTTTGCTTCCGCTGGTGCTGATAAAACGGTTAAACTTTGGCATCGAGATGGCACGCTTTTGAAAACTTTTAATGGGCATAGTGGCGATGTCTTTGGTGTGAATTTTAGCCCCGATGGCCAGACTTTAGCCTCAGCTAGTGCTGACAAAACCGTGAAACTTTGGCATCGGGATGGGAGGGCGATCGCTACGTTGATAGGGCATAAAAGAGGGGTTACAAGCGTCAGCTTTAGTCCCGATGGTCAGATGTTGGCCTCTGCCAGTGCTGACGAAACTATTAAGCTTTGGCGACTTGATGGGAGTTTAATAACAACGTTGGAGGAGCATAGTGCTGATGTTTTGAGCGTGAGTTTTAGCCCTCAAGGTAGCGTGTTAGCTTCTGCTAGCGCTGATGGAAGTGTAAAAATTTGGAGCCTCGGCGGTCAGTTGCTTAAAACTTTAACAGGGCATACAAATCGCGTTAATAGCATCAGCTTCAGCCCCAATGGTGAAATTATAGCTTCTGCGAGTGCTGACGGAACTGTAAAACTTTGGAATGTTAGCGGCAAATTACTTAAAACTCTTAAGGGGCATAGTTCTAGCGTTTTGAGCGTAAGTTTTAGCCCGGATGGTCAAACTATCGCTTCAGCTAGTAGCGATCGCACTATTGTTTTGTGGAATTTTGATCTTGATGCTCTACTGGTTTTAGATTGTGCTTGGATGCGCGACTACCTGCGATCGCGCTCCATACTTGCAAGCGATCGCCATCTTTGCGATAAGTAGAAGCCATCTTTTTTGGAGAGTATATATTCCCCTAAATAAAATTCGCCATAACTGTAAGTACCTGCAACTCAAATTGAATTTATTTATTTTGCGATTAATGCTGATTGAGGACCTCATCAGGAAAGCGATCGCGCTTTTTAAATTTAGATGTAGCTGGTGAAAGTGAGATAACCAGGCTGTGGAGATCGCGCTTTGGTGGGAAGCTAACGGGTGCGCTTGTGCATAATTTTACCAAAACTGATTTCACGTCCCTGGCCCAGGCGATCGCGCTTTCCTCATTTCGGTTAACCGGACTGGGTGATTTCCTATCTCTATGAGCAAAGTAAGAATAGGTAAATCAACTTTAGGAAGAAATTATGCAATCGGCAACAGTCGAACAGAAGCCAAGCCAACTACCGCCGCTGATTCCCCGCGATATTCTCTTCGGCAACCCAGAACGCACCAGCCCGCAACTTTCACCCGATGGCAAGTACCTAGCCTACATCGCCCCCGACGATAAAAATGTCTTGCAAGTATGGCTGCGTACCGTCGGACAAGAAGACGACCGCCAGCTAACCGCCGACAAAAAGCGCGGCATTCGCATATTCTTCTGGACTTATAACACCGACCAATTGCTATATATGCAAGACTCGGAAGGCGACGAGAACTTTCACCTCTACTTAGTCAACATACAGTCCAACATCGTCCGTGACATAACGCCGTTCCAAGGAATTCAAGCTCAACCCATCGAACTCGACCCGAATTTCCCTTCAGAAGCGCTAGTGGGGATGAACCTGAACGACCCCAGCAAACACGATGTCTACCGCATCAACCTGAAAAACGGTGCAGCTGAGTTAGATACCGAAAACCCAGGCAATATCGTTGGCTGGACGGCTGACGCCCAGTTCCAAGTACGCGCAGCCACAGCCGCAACGCCAGATGGTGGTTACGATCTATTGTTCCGGGAAACGATAGATAAGCCTTGGGAAACTCTCCGCCACTGGGGGCCAGATGATGAAGGCGGCGCGGTTAGTTTCTCGGCTGATGGTAAAACACTCTACATCAGCGGCAGTCACGATGCTAACGCCAGCCGTTTGATTGCCCTAGATTTAGCCACCCGTAAGGAAACAGTTATTGCCGAAGATCCTCAATACGACATCGGCGGGATACTCGTCCACCCAGTTACGCGAGTCATCCAGGCGGTTTCCTTCTATAAAGACAAACAAGAGTGGCAGGTACTTGATGAAAGCATAGCTGCTGATTTTGAGGCGATCGCTCAAGTAAGTCCAGGAGATTTTGCAGTTGGCAGCCGCGACCTGGCCGACAAAAACTGGCTAGTATCTTACATGGCTGACAATGGCCCTGTCTATTACTACGCCTACAACCGAGACTCGAAAACCAGTAGCTTGCTTTTTAGCAACCAACCCAAACTCGAAGGCTTGCAGCTTGCATCCATGCAACCAATTTCCTACGAGGCACGGGACGGCTTAACAATTCACGGCTACCTGACAACGCCTGTAGGGATACCTGCAAACAATTTACCAACAGTGCTTCTCGTTCATGGTGGCCCCTGGGCACGCGATACTTGGGGTTACGACCCAGAAGCGCAGTGGCTAGCCAATCGAGGTTATGCCGTACTGCAAGTAAACTTTCGGGGTTCCGTTGGCTACGGCAAAGCATTCGTCAACGCTGGCAATCGCGAGTGGGCGGCTAAGATGCACGACGACTTGATTGATGCCGTTAATTGGCTGGTGGAAAAAGGCATTTCTGACCGTAATAAGATTGCCATCATGGGCGGTTCTTATGGCGGTTATGCAACCTTAGTGGGATTGACTTTCACTCCCGATGCGTTCGCCTGCGGCGTGGATATCGTTGGCCCCAGCAATTTGATAACGCTAATGCAAAGTATCCCCCCATATTGGGCACCGATGAAGGCAATGTTTTCCCATCGCCTGGGAGATTTGGAGACAGAAGAGGAGTTTTTGAAAGAGCGATCGCCCCTATTTTATGTTGACCGCATCCAAAAACCTTTACTAATCGGCCAAGGTGCAAACGATCCGCGAGTTAAGCAAGCAGAAAGCGAACAAATTGTAGAGGCGATGCAAAAAGCAGGTAAGCCTGTTGAATACGCCCTCTACACCGATGAAGGACACGGCTTCGCACGTCCAGAAAATCGACTGCACTTCTTCGCCATAACCGAGGATTTCTTAGCCAAATACTTAGGCGGTCGGTGCGAACCCATAGGAGACATCCAAGGCCATTCCGGTGTAGTGAAGTCATAGGGAAACTGTGACAAATTAATAACTTTCTTTGACAGAGGCAAGGAAACTTTAATCTAAAGTAGGGTGGGCATTGCCCACCTGTCCCCTTTGCAAGCTGACTTCTACAATTCCTTCTGAAGTGAGGTGGAAAATAGCAATTGCATCTTCTGCCTGCGTAGCAAATATTTGTCGCCAGAGTAGGGGAAAATGAAACTGCGTTGCGGTATCGTTTGTGAATGTGTACGCAAAGTACCAGTTTAGGTTTTAGAAATTACGCCAGCATTCGTGCATAATCATTACCTAATTCTTCATACCGTAAGCTGCGAAGAAAATGTCTCGGTATGGCTCGGCTATGAGATTTATGGCAATCTTTTCCCTAGCGCCACGTTCAACAGCTATGGAACGCGATCGCCCACTTCAGCCGCTTGATTTGACTGCTCTTTTATAAGATAAGCGTAAGATTCAGTATTGCCAAGCTTTTTCCAATCCTTGAAAGTGTTTAAAGGTGGTATATTTCCGCTAACAATAGCTTTTACTCCTGTTGTTGCGATCGCTTTTATAACTTCTGCCTGAACTGATGGTTCTGCTGACCAAAAGCTATCAGCATCTTTGGCATCCACCTCAGAAACAATCCTCACTCGCGCCAATCTAGCCCAGTGACCCGCGAATGCACCATCAACAATTGTTTGGCGACGTTTGGAAAAATATGCAATGTATCCGACTTTATCTCCAGGTTTAATTCCCATCTGATTGTTTAAGCCGTCCGCCACCTGCCAGTCAATATGTTCTGCTGCTATTAATCTTTTTCCTACGTCGTTTATCGAGTCTTTAGCCAGATAACCACCGCTTACGATTAAAGCAGCCAGAGTCATAGCAGTTATTAATTTTTTAGATTTTTGCGAATCGGGCAGGCGCACGCTTGCCAAAACTCCGGCAAACAAAAGTACGACAAAGGAAGCCACGTATCTTTCCTCTAGGTACACTAGCATATAAACCCCTAAGCCCGCGATCGCTGGAATCAGTATCCGCCAATTTTGTGCTAAGTCTTTTCCAGCAAATTTAAGTCTATCCCCCATACAAGCAACTATTAAATATCCGAATGCTAATTGGGCGAAAAACATTTTATAGTAACTGCTGGCAATTTTTGCTATTGTTGCTAGCTGTTTGCCTAGATTAAATTTTGTTTTAACGCCTTCATACCAGTATGAGGGGTCGTACCAAGGAGCATAGCTAACATTAAAAGGCGAGGCGAATTCGTAAACTGGAGGATTATCAAATATTTGTCTAGTCGGATGCTTGGGCTTACCATGATCGGGCGGATTTCCCTGCCAATGTCGATAACCAGGCTGAACGCCGCTAACAAACCATGCATAAGTTGTCTTGCCCGTATCACCAGACGTCAGGCGACCTTTCGCTAGGGAAAAGGCAGTAATGAAAGGAGCTACGGTAATAGCAAAAACCAGTAGTGCAACTAATACTCGTGGAAATGCTCGTCGCAGATTGCCTACTGAAAATAAGCTAACTCCTAAAAATACAAAAGCTAGGGGAAACATCGCTGTCTTGGATAGATAACTTAATCCAAGAACGAATCCCAGGATAATGAAGTTGTACCAAGAGTCAGACTTTGCATATATCCGCAACAATAGCCCCGAAGCTATGTATACAAGTGCAGTAGCGCACATATCTGGTGTTACTGCCGCTGTATCTTCAACAGGAACCCGTATCCATTTGAGAGAAGACCAGAGAAATATAGTATAACCTAGTACTATCCACACCCATTCTGGTATTTTAAAATAATTATTTTTACCATCTGCGATCGCCACTTTATTTTGATAATAAAAAAGCAGTTCGCCTAAGAAAAATTCAAAGCAGACTAAAGCGACTATATAAAGAATAAAATTAACCAAATGTACGAGGGGAAATTCCCAGTAAGGAGAAGGCTTTAAAATAAAAAAACTCAAGCCTAGCACCCAAGAATAAAGCGGACTCCAGTGACCATTCAGAGCTAAGTTCCAGTCTCCTCGGAAGTAGGCATCACCCATGTCTAAGTAAGAAATACCATCTGACCACATGGTGTAACGGTAAGCCCAGCCTTGAACAGCACCCATAACTATAGCTACGAGCCAAAAGATAGCTCTTAGGGAATATCTTTTTTTGACATGCTTCTGCAAAGTGCTTGCACGCCAATGGGATTCTTTCTTAGAGGGAGAGGAAACAGTCTGTATTCCAAACATTGCAAGTAGAGTCCCTAATGTTTGCCACTCGCATAGTAGAGTGATATCTTTATTAAGATATCTATCAAAAGTTTTAGTTCTGCTTTACAAATTGCCAGATAGGCGGTGTTAAATAGCCATTCGTCAACGATTTAGCTTTTATACACCAGCAAATATGAGTATGCTGGAGGGCAAAACAAGACGTGGCTATGTTCATTAGGTAGCGCGTGCTGCACGACGATCTTCGTCAAGGTGACACTATGGACTTACCCCTTACAAATGTAAATCATTAACAGTACAGTAATCTCCTACTACTACACTGGGAAGTTTTCAGAGCTTATTTGCACTGTACTCAGCAAGGTTCTTGAAGGTTGGTTCTTATTATCAAATGGCTGCAAATAAATACCTAATTTAGTATTAACCACTACTGCGATTTTTGCTTAATAGGTGTATAATAATATTTCTTTGTATAGCTTTTGGGAAATTTCCTCACATGACTCAGATCGCCCCTGTACAAAAGTTGGAAACTTATAACGAACCCGTACAAAAGTGGAGAAACCGCAATCTTTATTACTATAAAGATTTAGAAAAATTTTACTGTTCTGTAGTTCAACCAAGAGCCGATGTTCTAGAAGTTGGCATAGGATTGGGAGAATTGCTGAACGCTGTAGAACCTAAACATGGTTTGGGAATTGACAGAAGCGAGCAAACGGTTGAGAATTCGCGCACAAACTTCCCTGATTTAGAGTTTGCTGTCGAAGATATAGAGGAATTTGCTCCTAACCAATCATTTGACTATATATTACTGGCGAATACAATTAGCTACATTGGCGATATTCAGAAGGCATTGAGAAACATACACAAAGCCTGTACGCCATCTACTCGGGTAGTTTTAACTTATCATAATCCAGCCTGGGAAATAATTTTGAGATTGGCTACCTTACTTAAGCAGAGGATGCCTTTCTTGTCCTTAAATTGGCTAAGTTATCAGGATATTGAGAATTTGCTAAGTCTCAATGGATTTGAGGTAGTTTATCGCGGCAAGCGGATGCTATTTCCCAAGCGAATTCCTCTAATTTCTTGGTTTTTTAATAGCTTTTTAGCTCATCTACCAGGATTCAATAGCTTGTGTTTAACAGAATACGCTATAGCAAGAATCCGCCCAAGCGAGGATGAGAAACAGAAAAGAATCGATCAAATGACTTGTTCAGTTATTGTTCCAGCGCGAAACGAATCCAAGAATATAGAGGGTTGCGTTACGCGGCTGCCAAAAATGGGCAAGCACACTGAAATTATTTTTATAGAGGGGCACTCTAAGGATGATACTTGGAGTGAAATTCAGCGCGTCCAAGCTGAATATGGCGATCGCTGGGATATTAAGATAGCCCAGCAAAGTGGCAAAGGTAAGGGAGACGCAGTTCGTCAAGGCTTTGACATGGCGACTGGTGACGTACTGATCATTCTCGACTCAGATTTGACAGTTAAGCCAGAAGAGCTAATTTATTTCTACGAGGCGGTGGCTTCTGGATTCTGTGAATTTGCCAATGGCTGTAGATTAATCTATCCAGTAAATAAAGAAGCTATGCCTTGGCTTAACCAGATGGCGAATAGATTTTTTGCCTGGTTCCTGTCTTACTTGTTAAGTACCAAGATCAAAGATTCGCTTTGTGGAACTAAGGCGCTTACTAAGGAAAACTATCAGAAGATAGCAGATAATCGCTCGTATTTTGGAGATTTCGACCCATTTGGAGATTTCGATCTTCTATTTGGTGCTGCTAAACTTGGCCTGCATATTAAAGATATCCCAGTTAGATACGTCCCTAGAACTTATGGAAGTTCAAACATTCAACACGTTAAAGAAGGACTTACCCTTTTTAAGATGTGTATGTATGCAGCCAAGAAAATCAAGTTCATTTAGTTGAGAAATTGGAGTTAAAAGAGGAGGGCGATCGCTATTCCCGCTTTCCTCCTGTTTTAACCTCAGCCAAGCGTTGCCGATAGAGGAGATAATTCTCCTACTCGGCAACGCTTTGTTCTTCTAGAGAATTCTTCTTGCTGAACTTATCAAAAATTACAGACAAGCCATATCCGGCAAGAATGCAGATAAGCGGCATAATTGGATGGCGAAAACGGCTGTAACCGCTTTGCCCTCCAGCAGCGGCAAGTAAGTAAAAACCCAAACTCAGAAGCGCCATAAATGGTATATTGTTGAGCCAATTTCTATAAGAAATCAACCCTACCGCCGCCAGTAAAATGTAGGCAAATAAAAGCACGCCCATAAGTGCGTAAGTTCCGAAAATTACAGGATCTTTTTGCATAATGCTTTTGGCGGTTTCTGTTCTGCTATCTTGAAATGCTCCTTGAGTTTTTCCTAGTTCGTTAACATTGCGCCCAAATAAACTTATGTACTCGCCAGCACCAGGCCCGCTGAGAACTTGTACAATGCCCTTTAAGTGCAGAATTAGATAAACCAAGCGATTTTCGGCGAGAATCTTTTTGCCATCTTCGCGCATGGACAAATATCTCTCCGTTTGGGTTCCGTTGCGTAGTTCTGGGTGCAAACTATAATAAATTTGTCGATCTAGAAATCCCAGCTTCTTTTGCATATCAACGAAGGGGATGTTCTCTTTCACAGCCAGGACGGACGCAGCTTTATAAAAATAGAGATTAACATCAACACCAGCCGCAAATCCAGGATATCCAGCCACAACCCTGTTCCTAACTTCCCAAACGCCAATGATTCCCATGGAAATTACAAAAAACAAACAGGCGTGAACGAGGAATATTTTTTTCTTCTGTATTTTGGTAAAAATCCAGATTAATAGAAAAATAGTTATTAGAAACGGCAAGTAATAGCTGATGGGTCTAACATAAGTGGAGACCCCTAAAGCAATTGCAGAGAAGAGTAAATATTTGAAGCGTCTGCATTCTATATACTTACAAAAACAATATAAAAACACCATTAATATAGTGGTATATAATGTCTCCGACATTAGTTTTGTCGTATACAAAATTGAAAGTGGTTCAACTGCATATAACCCAGCACATAAAGCTGAAAGTTTAACTTTACCTCCAGATAAAAGCAATGCAACTTGGTAAACTAGGTAAACTGTTAAACAACTTAAAAGGATTTGTAGGCCAATAGTAACTCCTTCGGGGTTGTTTAACAAAAGACCGGGAAGTAATAATAATGGATACCCAGGCGGATATTCAATATCTGGCGTTACACCATCTTTGTTTAGAAAGCGACCAGTTGCTAGTAGTTGAGTGGCTGGTTCTATGTATAAGCCTGTATCGGCTGAATGGAATACTAATGGGTTGTTGGTATAAATAAAGGCAAAAAGCGGAAGTAAAAATCTAATTAAAAAAGCGCCTAACAGTATGGGCAGAATTAGTCTTTTCATATTGCTTCGCGGCAGTTACTACAAAGACAGTGAGTAGTATTGAAATATAGATGCTACACATCTTGCGAACAGCATAGCAGAAAAATTAATTAAGGGCGTAGCGCAGAAGCTTCGCTACGCCCTATTGGCTTATGTGCCTTCCCGCAGTTTGTCGAGTACGCCACGATCCTCTAATGTAGAGGTGTCGCCGGAGACTTCTTGACCAGAAGCAAGCGATCGCAGCAACCGCCGCATAATCTTACCCGAACGAGTTTTCGGCAAAGAATCGGTAAAGCGAATTTCACCCGGACGCGCGATCGCGCCTATCTCTTTAACTACGTGTTGCTTTAGTTCCTTACTCAGTTCCTCACTCGGCTGGTGGCTGCCCTCTAAAGTAACAAAAGCAACAATATCCTCACCCTTCACCTCATCAGGCTTGCTCACCACAGCCGCTTCAGCAACCGCAGGATGAGACACCAGCGCCGACTCAACCTCCATCGTCCCTAATCGGTGGCCAGCAACATTAATCACATCATCCACTCGACCCATCACCCAGAAGTAGCCATTTTCATCGCGACGCGCCCCATCTCCAGCAAAATAGAAATATTGCCCATCTTTGGGGGGGACGTGTTCCCAATAAGTGCTACGGAACCGATCTGGATCGCCGTAGACAGTCCGCATCATTCCCGGCCAGGGGTACTTAATTACTAAATATCCGCCTTCATTGTCGGGAACTGATTCGCCTTCCAAATCCACAACATCAGCCATAATTCCCGGAAAGGGAAGGGTAGCAGAACCGGGTTTTGTAGCGATCGCGCCCGGAAGCGGCGTCACCATAAAGCCACCAGTCTCAGTTTGCCACCAAGTATCCACAATCGGACAACGTTCCCCGCCAATAACTCGGTGATACCACATCCACGCTTCCGGGTTAATCGGTTCGCCCACAGTTCCCAGCAATCGCAGCGAAGACAGATTTCGCGCTTTGGGCAGGTCTTCTCCCATTTTGATGAAAGAACGAATTGCTGTAGGCGCGGTGTAGAAGATAGTGACACCGTGTTTTTCAATCACATCCCAGAAACAACCGGGATTCGACGCACGAGGCGCACCTTCGTACATTAGCGTAGTCGCGCCGTTGGACAGGGGGCCATAAACTATGTAGCTGTGTCCGGTAATCCAGCCTACGTCTGCGGTACACCAATAAACATCAGTATCCTGGAGGTCAAATGCCCATTTACCCGTCATGTGGGTATAGAGGTTATAGCCGCCAGTGGTGTGGACGACGCCTTTGGGTTTCCCAGTGCTACCGCTGGTATAGAGGATGAACAGGAGATCTTCGCTATCCATAGGTTCGGCTGGACAATCGGTTGAGACGCTTTGTTGCATTTCATGCCACCAATGGTCGCGACCGCCTAGCTGCATATAAACTTCTTGTCCGGTGCGTTTGACAACGAGGACGTTTTTCACGCTGGGGACACCACCATCGGCGAGGGCTTTATCTACTTGTTCTTTGAGGGGAACGATTGCATCTTTGCGCCAGCCACCATCAGCGGTGATTACTGCTTTAGCTTGTCCGTCGTTCAAGCGATCGCGCACTGCTTCGGCGCTGAAGCCACCAAAAATGACAGTGTGGGCTGCACCGATGCGGGCGCAAGCTAACATGGCGATCGCGGCTTCTGGAATCATAGGCATATAGATACCCACGCGATCGCCTTTTTCCACTCCCAGTTGTTTCAGCGCGTTTGCCATCTGGCAAACTTCCCCGTGCAACTGTGCATAAGTCAAAGTTCGCGAGTCTCCCGGTTCGCCTTCCCAAATCAAAGCGGGTTTATCCTTGCGCCAGGTGGTTAAGTGTCTATCTAGACAGTTGTAGGAAATATTAATTTTGCCGCCAACGAACCACTTAGCGAAGGGCGGTTCCCAATCCAGCACGGTATGCCACTTCTCAAACCAGTGCAATTCTTGTTCTGCTAGTTCTGCCCAAAATTTCTGGGGGTCAGCCTTGGCGCGGTCATAAAGTTGCTGATACTCCTCCAGGCTTTTGATGTGGGCTTTTTGGGAAAATTGCTCTGGTGGATGGAATAGGCGATCTTCTTTCAGGATTGATTCTATGGTGGGTTGTGACATAACTCTTGCTTCTGCCTGGGTTGCTCATTTTAAACATTCTTGACCCAGATTTGCACAAAATAATTTTGAGTTTCGTTAAGCAGTAGTCTTTTCAAGACGACTATTTTCTCACTTCATGTTTTGAACAGAACGTTGCATCACCCACTGCATTAAGCCAGGGAAGAATCGGTAAGCTGTAGCGAGAGTCGTTGCTGAACCGACTACCACTTCAGACCGCTTGTGCTTGACGGTATCCCAAATTGCCTGCGCCACGTCTTCCGACTTACTCGCAAATGGGGTTTGCAGCAAATCGCTCATCTGCTGGCGGCGGGTTGATGCTTCTTGTTCATCCTTCCCCCGAAATTGCGCTCGTTCGAGGAAGTTACTGTTAGTTGCACTGGGTTGGACGATACCTACATGAATGCCTTTTGGTTCTAGTTCTAGGCGCATGGTTTCGGTTAGTCCGGTGATGGCATATTTGCTAGTGCAATAAGCTGTCATGTTGGGAAGGGGTACTTTGCCCCCAAAAGAGCCGACGTTGACAATTGTGCCTTCAGCGCGTTTTAGGAAGTGCGGTAGCAAGGCTTGAATGGTGTGGATGTATCCCCACACATTGGTATTTATAATGTTCTGCCAGTCGCTAATTGAGGTGTTTTCTAGTGGCCCTGTCAGGCAGATTCCGGCATTATTAATTAGTACGTCGATAGCGCCGTAGAAGTCTAATGCTTTTTCCGCGAGTGCGTTTACTTGTTGCACGTCGGTGATATCTGTGGGAATTGCAAGGACTTGGCGATCGCTCTTTCGCACTGCGATCGCCACTTCTTCTAAGCGTTCTGGTTGTCGTGCTGCGAGGACTAAATCGTAACCTTTTTGAGCAAATAGAAGTGCTGTTGCTTTGCCTATTCCTTGGGAAGCGCCAGTAATTAGTGCAGTGGGAGCCATGCTGTTTAATACACAATATTTCTAAATATTGTGTATTAAACTCCCCCGTTAAGCGTATAACGAGGGTTAGATTTAATAGGGTGCGATCGCACGTATGGGAAATGGGGATGCGATCGCACGCATGGAGAAGATAAACGCGATCGCTTTCTGGGAAAGATAGATGCGAGCGCTCCACAGGCAAAATGAGGGCAATCCCAAATCAAAGTGAGGAATATATTATTAGTAGTCCAAAGAATAGTTCATTTCAAATTTGAGAGTGAACTTTTCTCCCTGCCGTCTCCCAATACCGTACTTAAATTTACATACATTTTCTCCAAAATCTATCCAATTGTTTCCTCGAGTGGAAAGTTGATGAAAATGAAGATCTGACCAATCGTTTCTCCCGCAATATTGCACCAGGTAAAAAAACATTATTGAGTCGGTTGATCGAAAATTGTTCAAAGGGTCTATATAAAACCCGCCTATTTGTCTGGCATTTCCTTTGTCTCTTTCAGCATATTGTCCAAAACCACATTCATCGTTACCTTCATTAAAGGCGCAGTATCCTATCTTTTGATTCCCGGATAACGCCCAAGGATCTCTAGCTAGAGATACAGGTGCAGTTACTAAAAAACCTAAAACCAGACAAGTTAAAACTAACAAAGACTTTCTACGCATTGTTTTGTCGAATCTAACTAGGATGTATGGGTAATTAATAGCGTGTCATATTTGGTACAACCTGTTCACAGACAAACAAGGGGGCGGTTCAGTTGTAGTTTTGCTCCCGAGTTAATACCATCAACTAACAAAAAGGCTGATAGCTTTTTTGTTTTGCAACTTAGGCTCTTGCCATAACAAGTTGGTTTTTATACTAAAACACTATATAGTCACCATTATCGCGTAATAATTTAATTGCATATATCATAAAAAGCCTGATTCTGTCATGTAAAATGTAATACACTGTCCTAAAAAATCAGATAAAATAGGCAAAAACAAGACAACCAGGACTTATGGAGCTTCAGGAAATCTTAAGATTTGCCGACGAGCTAGTGTTTGCCAAGACAGGAAACCACTTAGACGACCTGCAACAGGCTATCTTAAGGGAAACATTCCAAGGTCAGAAATATGCAAAAATCGCACAAGACCGTAGTTGCAGTGAAGGTTACGTTAGGAGTAGTGCTTCTGACCTATGGAAAATACTTTCAGAGGTATTAGGTGAAGATATCAGTAAAACCAATGTTAAATCAATATTGGAGAGGGCAAAATTTTACAATTCTGCATCAGCTATCGGGAGAGATCATGTAACAGTTAATAATGTCAACATTTGTCCAGAAAATTCGCAATCTTCAAAAGTCACGCAACAACCCCAGCAAAACCCAACTCAACTGCATCTAGACTTAGGCGACGCACCGGAAATATTCAACTTCTACGGACGCACCGAGGAACTCTCCACCCTGGAAGGCTGGATAATACGCGATCGCTGTCGCCTTGTCGGACTTCTGGGAATCAGTGGAATTGGCAAAACTACCCTTGCAATGCGGCTGATAGAACAAACCAAAATCCACTTCGATTACGTCATCTATCGCAGTCTCTGCTTTTCTCCAACCCTAGATGCAACCCTCACCAACCTGCTGCAAATATTCTCGGATAAAGCCGAAATTACCCATAACATCGAAACGCAACTTTCCCAACTCCTCAAATACCTACGCAAGTATCGATGTCTGATTGTCCTGGATGACGTACAAATGCTTTTTAGCAGCGGACAACTTGCAGGTCAATATAAATCTGGCTATGAAAATTATCAACTATTTTTCAAACGAATCGCAGAAGTTTCTCACAACAGTTGTTTGATGTTGAATAGTTGGGAGAAACCTAGAGAAGTTTGCAAATTAGAAAGAGAACATACCCCAGTGCGATCGCTAGTTTTAGGAAGTTTAGGTGTTGCAGCTAAAGATATTTTGAGATATCAAAAGTTATCAGATGAAGAAAGCTGGGAAACTCTAATTAATACCTATCAAGGAAATCCTCTCTGGTTAGAACTTACTGCAACTTTGATTCAAGAGTTATTTGGAAGTAGAGTTTCTGAGTTTTTGCAATATGACGCGCCAATCTTAGAGGAATCTTTGCAAGCACAACTAGACCAACACTTTCAGCGTCTAACGCAGCAAGAACAGGCGGTAATGATTCAGCTTGTAGATGAAAATGAACTTTCTTTGCCGCAAATTTTTAACAAAATAGAATTAGCTCCTTCCGAGTTATTAAATATCATGCGATCGCTCGTAATGCGATTATTAGTGGATGCAAAAGAGGAAGGCAATGCAACCTTTTTTACTCTCAATCCTGTGTTAAAACAGTATGTTAAAAATCGATATTCTCAGTAATTTATTGCGTTACCAGATTGATTCAAAATTTAGGACAAATCCAGGTAAAACATCTTCTCCTGATAGGGTAGCAGGAGATTCAATCAATTCTACTTCTTGATTGGGACGATAAATTTCTACTTTTCTGGATTTGCGGTTAATTAACCAACCCAAACGAGTGCCATTGTCTCTGTATTCAATCATTTTCTCCTGAATTACTTTCAAGCGATCGCTCGGAGAACGCAACTCAACCACAAAATCAGGACAAAGGGGAATAAATTTCTCTTTTTGTTCGCTTGTTAAAGCATCCCAGCGTTCCTGTTTAACCCACGCAGCATCAGGAGAACGATCTGCACCATTTGGCAGTTTAAAACCACCGGATGACTCGAAAACTACACCTAGTTTATTTTGGTCATTCCAGATCCAAACTTGAGCATTTAGTCCAGCATTGCGGTTACTTGTCTCTCCCCCTGTGGGTGGCATGATAATTAATTCTCCTTTCGCGGTGCGTTCAAATCTCAGATCGCGGTTGATCTGACATAGGTGATAAAATTGCTCATCTGTCAGTTCAATAACGGGGTTGAGGTTGAGGGTTAGGGTATTCATCTGGGTATTTTAAATTAGGATTATATTGTCTATTTTTGCTACACATTCTCTAGCTGCGATCTCTTACGAGAAGCCGCTTCGCGTCTACGCACCCATTCCCTAAACTCGCGCATTCTAGCATTCTCACCTTTCTGCGCGTCTAGCTGCATAAATCTTGCGAGTTCTTTTACTGGAAACAAGCCAAATGCTAGACTGGTTTCAGACTCCACATAACCTGCATCTGTTAGAATATTAATAGTAAGTTTTCCCTTCTGCCACCGCCAAACTTCCGGCACTTGAAGTTCTATATAAACCTTCATTTTATCGATTGATGAATGGCTTTGATCGATTTCAATCGCCAAGTCAGGGGGTGGATCGAGTGTAAGGTCAAATTTTAATTTACCGCGAACGGCGGCTTCATTTTGAATGTAGAAACATTCATCTGCTTCTTTGCCAACAGCCTTGGGTTTTGAACGCCAAGTTGTAGATTTCAAACCCCGAATTTCCAGATCGAGTTCCTCAGATAGTGCCACCACTAGCCGTCCCAGAGTCCAGGCATACGTTTCATGTTCTGGTAAGGGTGTCATCAGTTCTAGGGTTCCCTTGTAGTAAGTCATGCGTGGTGTTGGCTGTTCTGCAAACACTTGCAAAAGCTGTTCGTACATTTCCCAACTGATGCCATATAGAACAATATGGGAACTGCTAACTGGCGGTGTGGCGGCGCTTAGGGTCTGAGTCATAATGGAATCTAGGCATTCCTCTGCCAAGGATTTAAGCTAGTGCGATCGCGTGAATCAGGCGATCGCACCAAGCTATAGGCTACCGACTATTCTATCCCTTCAATCCGGTCTTCAACTTCTTGATAGAGTTCGCGCAGCAATTCTAAATTGCTTTCGCTTGTCTCCCAATAACCGCGACCGTTCACTTCCAACAAGGTGGAAACAACCTTGCGGAAAGAATGAGGGTTTAGGTTCATCAATCGCTGACGCATCTCTTCATCTTGGATAAACGTGGTGTTAGTATCCTCGTAAATCCAGTTATCAACAGCACCAGCAGTCGCACTCCAACCCATCGTATTCACAAGGCGCTTGGAGAGTTCGCGCACTCCCTCGTAACCGTGCGAAAGCATACCCTCATACCACTTGGGATTAAGTAGTTTAGTACGCGCATCTAGACGCACGGTTTCTGATAGCGTGCGAACCTGTGCGTTAGCCGTTGTTGTATCAGCAATAAACGATGCTGGCGTTTTGCCATCGCCGCGCAGACTGGCTACAACCTTCGTCGGGTCAGAGTCGAAATAGTGGGAAACATCCGTCAAGCTAATTTCGGAAGAATCGAGATTTTGGAAAGTGACTTCGGCGGTTTTGAGTGCAGTTTCAAAAATCTTCCGCGACTGTTCCATCGTGCCTGGATTATCAGAAGTGAAAGCAAAGGATTTCCGCGCTAGGTACATATCCTGCAACTCGGATTCGCTTTCCCAAGTGCTGTTTTCTACTGCCAGGTTGATATTAGAAGAATAAGAACCAGAAGCGTTAGAGAAGACGCGAGTTGCAGCTTGCCGCAAGTTGATTCCCATTTCCTGCGCTTGTTCCAAAGCGTGCTTGCGGATAAAGTTCATCTCTAAAGGTTCGTCCGCTTCTGCTGCCATCTTCACCGCTTTGTCTAACAAGTTCATTTGGTTGATGAACAAGTCGCGGAACACGCCAGAACAGTTGATGACAACATCAACGCGAGGACGACCTAACTCTTCCAATGGAATTAATTCCAACTTATTAACTCGTCCCAAAGCATCAGGCACTGGTTTTACACCCACCATCCACATAATTTGGGCGAGGGATTCGCCGTATGTTTTGATGTTGTCGGTTCCCCACAGTACGCAGGCGATAGTTTCAGGCCAATTTCCACTTTCTGCGCGTTGCCGTGCTAGCAGTCGGTCAACTACAATCTTGGCAGATTTAACGGCTGCTGCTGTGGGAATTGATTGCGGATCGAGGGCGTGAATGTTCTTACCAGTTGGCAGTACATCCGGGTTGCGGATGGGGTCGCCACCGGGGCCGGGGAGGACATATTCGCCTTCCAATCCCTTTAGTAATGCACCGAGTTCGTTGTCTGCACAAACTTGTTTGAGGCAGAATTCTAGATACTCAAAAAGTGGCTTGATTGCTTCTGGATCTACTTTTGAATAACCCGCTTGATGTAGTGCCTCAATCCAAGGTTCCTTCTTGCCCATGTTGAAGAAGTTGAGTTTGGAAACGAGGGATACGCGACCATCTGCATCTGTTTGTTCTTTAACTAATGCAGCTACAGCAGCGCGGGTTGCTAGGGTGATGTCTTGCAACAGTTGGACATCTTCTAAGATGCCTTTGTCGTTATTTTTGTAGATGTGGTCAATGTCGCGATTGATGCTGTTAGCGATAATCCGAGGAAGACTAAGAAGTTCTTCTTCGTTGCGGTCGAGACTGGCGATGTTGACCAGGGTGGCGATCGCTTCTTCTGCACTAGGCGGTTTGCCGATAACGTGCAACCCGCAAGGCAACAACCGCGATTCAATTTCCATCAGCCTGCGATATACCGAACCGACGAGGGTATCCCGTTCCTCGGCTGACATATCTTTGGCATCAATTTCTGGGAGGGCGATGTCTTTATCCAAGTTCACCAATCGGCACTTGTCCATAATGGTGTTAACAATTTGGATGCCTCGTCCGGTATCTTTTAAAGTTTGATAGGAACCGATTAATTCGCTTAGTTCCTTCAAACCTTTGTACAACCCAGCATTCTCAGCAGGTGGTGTTAAGTAGCTGATAGTTTCAGCGTAACTCCGACGCTTGGCGATAGTCGCTTCGCTGGGGTTGTTCGCTGCATAGTAGTAGAGATTGGGTATCTTGCCAATCAACGAGTCTGGATAACAATCCCCAGACATTCCCATTTGTTTTCCTGGCATGAATTCCAAGGAACCGTGAGTGCCAAAGTGCAGCACTGCATCCGCTTTCCAAATATGTTCCAGATAGGTGTAGTAAGCAGCAAAACCATGATGGGGACTAGCAGAACGCGAGAACAGCAACCGCATCGGATCGCCTTCATAACCAAATGTTGGCTGGACACCTATGAAAACATTTCCAAATTGTTTGCCGTAAATTAATAGATTCTGTCCGTCGGTGTTTAAATGTCCCGGCGCTGCACCCCAATTTTCTTCTAATCGCTGATAGTAAGGTGTTAGTCGTTCGTATTGTTCTACTGACATCTTGTAGGCGATATTCAGTTCCGGGCTGTTGTACTGTGCTTGGGCGTCGTGGATGACTTCTTGCATCAGTTCCATCGCTGAACCCGGCAATTCTGGAAGGTCGTAGCCGTTTTGTTTGAGGGCTTTCATTACCTCATATATGGAACCGAATACATCTAGATAAGCGGCGGTTCCTACATTGCCTTTATCGGGTGGGAAGCTGAAAACTGTTATGGCAACTTTTTTTTCTAATTTTGGCTGGCGGCGGAGATTTGCCCATTTGAGGGCGCGTTGTGCTATTGCTTCGATACGGTCTTGGAGTGCGATCGCTTTCCCCGTCGCTCCATCTCGTCCTGATAGTATAATCGGTTCTATTGCACCATCTAACTCAGGAATAGCTATCTGCAATGCTACTTGAATTGGGTGCAATCCCAAATCGCTATCCTGCCATTCTTCTGTTGTTTGAAACACCAGTGGCAGCGCTACCATGTAAGGACGATTCAACCGTTTTAAAGATTCAATCGCTTTGGGATGATCTTGCCTTGCGGGGCCTCCAACTAAGGCAAATCCTGTTAGCGATACTACGGTATCAACTATCGCATGGTTTACCTTGACCGATGTATCGTAGAAATAAGCATCAACTGGTTTAGAGAAATCTAATCCCCCAGCAAATACGGGAATTACCCTCGCGCCCATTGCTTCTAATTCCTGCACCATAGCGACATAATGGGCATCGTCGCCTGTTACTAAGTGGGTGCGTTGCAGCACTAAACCAATGCATGGTGCCAAGGGATCTTTAAGATCTGCTGAGATATCTCCCCGGCTGTTGTACCAGTTCAAATATTCTTTGACATCCTCAAACATCTGCGGTGCTAATGGATGCCAAACCCCCATATCGGGATATGTTACTGGTTCTTGGAAGCTTAATTTCTGTCCTTTGAGGACGTATTTTTCTGCCAACATTAGCAGGAAGTTTGTCAAGTTTTCCGAGGAACCGCCTAGCCAATATTGGAAACTCAGCATGAAGTTTCTGGCATCCTGCGCTTTGTCCATTGGCAGATATTTCAGGACTTTAGGCAGGGTTTGCAGTAACTTTAGCATTCCATCTTGGAAGCCACTGCCTGATTTTTCTTTGCGCTTTCGCATGAATTGCGCGATCGCACTCTTCGACTGTCCTAGTTGCGCCATAGAGAAGCTGCCCATTTTATTTAGGCGCATCACTTGCGGCATTGATGGAAATACTACGGCCACATCTAAGTTGTCGCGGTGCGGTTCTACAGCGGCTACAACTTTATCGGCTAAGTCTTCAATAAATATTAGCGAAGCTATAAAGACATTAGCATTAGCCACATCCCTCTCGAAATCCTTATAGTTTTCAGAGTCGCGGAGTTCTTCAATTAAATAACCGCTAATTTCAATTGCGAGGTTGGGGTTGTTCTGATTAATCGAGTGGACTGCGGCTGAGAGGGCACTCTGATATTGCGACTCTAGCACGACATAGACCACCTTGAGTAATGTCCTCCCCTTTAAGTTTTCAGGGGCAATGTGGCGAATGGTGGGCTTGACGTGGGTGAACATTCGTTTAAACTCCTTCGTGCGTGTTCTCTTCTCTAGGGGAAATCCAGAAGCTTTTAGCAATTAGCTTACTAGCACGTAGCTTATTGCAGATCGCTATAAGTGGCACAGATTCCTTGTACCAGAAAACGTCTACTGTCTCACGGAATTGGCCTATATCTGACACAATTTTACAAAAATACGGCAACTTTTATTTACATTTATTTATAAATAAGCGAGTATTTGCTCACGCAATAGCGATCAAGGAGAATTATTCAAGTTTGATTATAGACTCTTTAAACGAAACGTAGTATAATACAGCTTCAATCGCTTCGATATGTGAATATTAGCTGAATTAGCAATCTCTATAGGCCAAAATACAGCTATAATATTTCAAATTACTGCTTAACCATCAGCTATTACCTACCACGCACGGTTAAGCTGTTGTGCATTTAATATGCTTAAGAGGGTCGGGAAAAATCCCTAGCATTCCCCGATCGAAGGGGGGCTGAACAGACGAAAAGAAATTAGCCCTCGTCAGGAAAAACCAACCCCACAAGCTATAAAATCTGTCTAAATATCCTCAACTTCAAGTAGACCGACCGTAACAGCACAAAAAACAAAAGCAAAAACCAGTGGAAGGGGACACTTGAGGAAATAGCTAAAAAATGCGGCTGCGATCGCTATGCTAACTGCTGAGATAGACAAGACTTTTTCGCCATAGCTCAGACCTTTTTCTGTCTTAATAGTTCTCAGGACTTTACTAGGGATTGGTTCAGGCATTACAGCGCCGGGAGGGAAAGCCCAATAATTGTTACGACGCTCCATAAATAAATCAGTCCAGCCATTTTCTTGGCACCAGTCTTTTATCCATTCATCACAGAAATGATTCATATCTAAGCTAACAATGACTTGACTTAAAGTTGTTTTTAAAGTTGGATTTTGCCTTCTTTAAGAGATTTAGCACTCGCAATCGAGTTTTTCTCTACTTAAAAAGGCTACCAAAACCTAGTTGCCTATAACCAAATTTGATAATAAAGTTAACGGAAGCTGATAAAGACAGTTAACAGCGCTTACTCGGATTGCAGTCAAACTGCAAAGGTAAGGTGGAACGATCTACCTCTGGTTGTGCATTCACATAAGCTGCGATCGCTCTTTTGAAAGAGTAAGCTACAGTCTACACGCACCGTTTCCAAAACTAAACCCGGTTATACAAATAACTTTCAGCCTCATGTTATCCAAGCCAAGAGATGGGTATTGCTGTGTTGTCTTCTTTAATATGCGAAACCTTGTACTAACTAAGGTAGTCAACCTAAACTGATAGGCTAAGAACAAGTTTATATAATCAAAAGTATGAGCGTGACACCAGTTGATATTTTAATATTGTCTAATGGGCCTGGAGAGCTAGCGACTTGGGTGCGTCCGGTTGTGCGATCGCTTCGCCAACAGCTAGGAAATAATCGGGAAGATGTACGCATTTCAGTTGCGCTGTCGCCATGTCCTAACGCCACTGGCAAAGAGATAGAAATTGCCAGGAGTTATCCAGAAATCGATAGATTTCAGGCGGCAAAAGATTTTTTTGGATTTTTGCTGTGGGGGAAGACAGCAGAGAATTGGGATTGGCGCGATCGCGGTGTTGTAGTGTTTTTAGGAGGCGATCAATTCTTTCCAGTTGTTATTGGTAAGCGACTGGGTTATCGCACTGTTATTTATGCTGAATGGGATGCGCGTTGGCACGGGTGGATTGATAGATTTGGCACGATGAAACCGGAGATTGCCGCTAATGTTTCGCCGAAATATGCTCATAAATTTACCGTCGTCGGCGACTTAATGGCAGAAGCACAAGGAGACGGGGAAAGCGAACAACAATCGAAAATCCCATTCCCAGGCTCTGCCTGGGAACGAGCAAAATCTAAAATAGAACTGTTTGGCTTGCTGCCCGGATCGAAACCTGCCAAACTAGCACAGGGATTACCTTTGTGTTTAGCGATCGCAGAACGCATTTACGCCGCACGTCCCCAAACTCGTTTTATAATTCCCGTCGCGCCGACTTTAGATTTAGAAACATTAGCGCGTTTTGCCGACGCTGAACAAAATCCAGTCCTTAAATTAGTACAAGGAACAACAGCAGAATTAGTTACCGGGGAAACACCTTATTTGAAAACACCTAGCGGTTTAGAGGTGGAATTATTTACTCGCTTCCCCGCCTACGAAAAGTTATCTCAATGTCGTCTTTGTGTAACTACAGTTGGTGCCAATACAGCCGAATTGGGCGCTTTAGCAGTACCGATGCTTGTCTTGATTCCCACTCAACAATTGGATGCGATGCGAAGCTGGGATGGTTTGCCTGGGTTGTTAGCTAACTTGCCTCTAGTTGGTACTAACTTTGCCAAGTTAATTAACTGGTTGGTGTTGCGCCAAGGAAAGTTATTCGCATGGCCTAATATCTGGGCGCAGGAGCAAATTGTACCGGAATTAGTAGGTGAATTGCAACCTGATGCTGTTGCGGAAATTGCTATCGACTTTTTGAAAAATCCTGAGAAGTTACAAGAGATGCGCGATCGCCTCCGCAGCGTGCGCGGTGAACCAGGTGCAGCACAAAAATTAGCTAAAATCGTCTGCGAAGAACTTTCTCAATCTTACCCCCGCATACTTGCCAAGTAGAGCAAAGTCCAGCCGCAATTCAATAAAGCTGTCATTACCGCAGCAATAATAACTCGTTTTATCATCCTCCAGCCTTGTTAATGTTTTAGCCTGAAAGTAATTGCGATCGCGTAAATAATTTTAATTCAAAAAAATCTCCAAACCCTCTATAACCAGAAAAATATAATTGCATAATTTTGCCTCCTCCCAACTATCAGCCATCCCCATAAAAATATAGCGACTAATGGCTATAAGTGCATCCCTTATCCTAAGAGCATGCCAAGCGATCTATTTCTTTGCCCCCCAGGAGTTTACTTATAGCTAGCAAGGATAAATCTCAACTTTTAATTTTATTATCCCTGTCTATCCGATTATCGGTATCTAACCCTAAAACCTTACCTTCACCAACTATTGACCCGTAGACGTATCCCAAAATTTCTGATATCATTGAATCGATAAGGAAGAAATATTTTGTAGTATTTATAACCAAAAATCAAACATTTAAATAATTTTTTTAATATTTAAAACAGGCTCAAATAAAAAATTTTTTAGTTAAAAGTACTTGACTCAAACTAAAAAAATGATATAATTAAATCGATGAGGAAGAACTATCGAGTAATATTTATTTGAGCAATATTTCCATTATTTAATAATACCCCATAGTGCCCCACATAAGAGTAAACTCAGCTAAAAAATAAGTGGGTGCAGGTCGAGTAAAGGCAGACATCTGGGGAATAGAAGCAGAATAATACAAAATTCCGATTGGTAATGAATGCAGGGTTTATCGCCGTTCCCGAACGAACAATCAACAATGAAATTTACTCCGATTTACCATCGCGGCGACCTAGTTCGTAAATACCACCGCTCATACAGGCAATAATACCAACGCTGATTGCCCAACTGCGGCCTAAGCCAAGCTCTACACCATAGTTGAACAATATCCCGGCGAAGAAAAAGGGCACAATGCTGAGCAATGAAGCATAGAAGGCGTTTTGGGATTCTCTAGCCTTGCGAGTGCGTTCAAACTCCGCAGTGGAAGTATAAAGCGATCGCTCTGCAAAATTAAACCAGTGGTTGAGTTTTTCAGTCACCCAATCACTAATCGGCGAGAAGCCTAAGTATAAAGCTAGCGACCATAAAGCAGTACCAGCGATCGCAGTTGCATCTATGGCAAAGTTAAACGGGAAAATCTCAAAGAACATGGGCAGCAGCTTATTGACTATTAAGAAATTTTATTTCAATTCCTAATAGGTATTCAAGCCTAGAGGAGTATTTTAATAACCATAATAATCATTATTCGCTGGCAACAGCAGTTCAAATGTAGGAATATGGATTACTGAGAATCGGCCAAAAGCAGGGTTAGAATATAAAGCCTGCAATTTGAACCCCCAAGTAATGCTGACAATGTTATTGCCTCAGAAGAAAATAAAGCGCCTTATATTAGTGGCGATCGCAGTTGCGGCCAGTTTAGTAGCACTCGGAGGATTCGAGCAACAGGCGGTGAAAGCAGCAAGCAGTTGGAGGGGTGCTTCCTTCCCAGTAGAAAATTTTCGAGCCTACACATCTCTATTCGGCTATCGTCCATCTCCAACCGACGCCTCCGGGTGGGAATTTCATCGCGGCTTAGACATCGCTGCGCCAGAAGGCAGCTACATCCGCAACTGGTGGATGGGCAAAGTAGTCGAAGTCTCCGATAATACCCTCTGCGGTACATCAATCACCATCCAATCTGGCCAATGGCGACACATCTACTGCCACATGAAAGGGCACGTAGAAAAAGCCTCCGCAGGTCAATATCTAATTGACCGCGAAGGCGGTATCCAAATCTGGCAAGGCGGGCAAATCGCAACTGGCGCTAGGATTGGCCGCGTAGGAATGACAGGCAGAACCACTGGCCCCCACCTGCACTGGGGTTTAAAGTACGCCAACAACTATGTAGACCCTGCCGAAGTGCTGCGGCAGATGTACGGCCAAGCGGTCAAAGTTAAGCAAGGCACTGGCCGTCAAGAGTAACGGGCTGCTTAATTGGAAACCGCCAACTGTTTAGCAGGCAGCTCGGTATATTCAGCAACCAAGCGGCGGAATTCATCGCCCTCGATGGTTTCCTGATCCAGTAGCAAATCCACCAGGCGGTCTACTACGACGCGGTTCTCGCGAAGAATGCGACGGGCTTCCTCATAGCAACTAACTGCCATCTCGCGCACTTGTCGATCGATTTTGACCGCCACTTCTTCGGAGTACTCCGAGCGATCCATCCAATCTCGACCTAGAAACACTTCGGTATTCGGGCTTTCCAAGGCGATTGGCCCCAATTCAGACATACCGTAGCGTGTCACCATCTCGCGAGCTAGGTTAGCTACCATTCTGATATCGGCGCTGGCTCCATTGGTAACTTCTGCATCCCCGAATACCTCGGCTTCCGCAGCCCTGCCACCTAAAGCAACAGTCAGGCGATCGCGCAGCCAACCCTTAGTATACAAACCGCTATCAATTATGTCCTCATCAGGTACAGATTGGGCAAAGCCGCCGATACCGCCAGAACGCGGAATAATAGTGACTTTGTTCAGCGGGTCTGAGTTTTTCAGAAGCGTAATCAGGAGAGCGTGGCCGATTTCATGGTAAGCAAGCAACCGCTTTTTCTTACCATCTAAGAGGGGAGTCAGAGACAGACCAATGGTGATGCGGTCGATGGCATCGGCAATCTCCAAAGGCGTTATCGCTTCTTTGCGTCGGCGTGCTGTCAAGATTGCTGCTTCGTTGAGCAGATTCGCTAAATCTGCACCGGAAAACCCAGGGGTGCGCCGCGCGACGGCTTCGAGGGATACTTCCTCAGACATCTTCTTGTTGCGAGCGTGAACCTGCAAAATTCCCACGCGACCCTGATAGCTGGGCAGATCGACCATTACCTGACGGTCAAAACGCCCCGGACGTAGCAAGGCTGCATCCAGCACGTCGGGACGGTTAGTGGCCGCAATTATGATAATGCCCGTGTTACCCTCGAAGCCGTCCATTTCGGTTAGTAACTGGTTGAGGGTCTGTTCGCGCTCGTCGTTACCCCCCCCTATCCCCGTCCCGCGTTGGCGTCCAACTGCATCGATTTCGTCGATGAAGATGATGCAGGGGGCGTTTTCTTTAGCTTTTCTGAATAGGTCGCGCACGCGGGAAGCACCTACGCCTACGAACATCTCGACGAATTCGCTGCCAGAGATGCTGAAGAAAGGCACGCCAGCTTCACCAGCGATCGCTTTAGCTAGTAGTGTTTTACCAGTTCCCGGAGGGCCTACTAACAACACGCCTTTAGGAATTTTTGCACCAACAACCGTGAATCGTTCCTGTTGTTTGAGGAAGCTTACCACTTCTTGTAGTTCTTCTTTCGCTTCTTCGATGCCAGCCACATCGCTGAACATCACCCCGGTTTTCGCTTCCATTTGGAATCGCGCCTTGGATTTGCCGAAGTTCAGCGCCTGACCAGAAGCGTTGCCGCTTCGCCGCAGGATCGTACCCAATCCTACAAGTAGTAACAACACTAATAATAAGTTTGCTGCCAAACTCACCGCGTTACTGCGATCCGCAGAGCGTCGAACCTCTAGCGCAATGCCCTTGCTACGGATTTTCTCAATTAGCTCTGGGTTTTGCTCCAGCAGAACCACTTCCTTGGAAGCGGTGTCCTTTTGCCCTTTCAAAGTGACTTTGGCAATCTGGGTTGCTGTATCGATTTCCACATTGCTGACTTGACCAGCATCGATTTTTTTGAGCAAATCCCCATAGGTGAGGTTTTTCTGCTGTCCAAACGCTACTTCCCCAGTCCCCAGCAGCACTCCCTGGAAAATCATCATACTGGCGGCAAGACGCCAAAGCAGTCGCGGCGCGGCGGCTTTAGTTTGTGATGACGGCATCTTGCCATTCTTTAATTGATTTTTTGCCGATTCTTGCCCCATCAATGTTTTAATCCAGGAACTATTATTCATACGAATTCCCCTAGCCTGCTGCCTTGACTCAACTTTTAAGTGCTAAAGTTCCACGTTGGATACTTTGGGCACGAGTTGAGCTTACTTTGTTCTAGTTTAACTTTCTCACTCAAAGCCGCATCTGCCCACCGATGCGGCTTGTGTTTCCACAAATCCTCATTGACGCATTCTGCCGCTTATTGCTATATTTATTGTACTCATAACGACTTCATTTTGTTTGGTAAATGGTATTGATAGTACGCGCAAAACGAAAAAGAATTTATATTTTGCAACCAAATATTTTTGCTTATAGTCCAGATTGCATTAACCCTAAGAGAGATATATGGTCAGAATTGTGGGAATAAGCGGTAGTTTAAGGCCAGATTCGTATAGCTACAAAGCTTTGAGTTTGGCAGCAGCGCGATCGCAAGCTCTAGGTGCTGAAGTGGAGATTTTAGATTTGCGACAAATGCAGCTACCCTTTTGCACCGGGGAAAAAGAATATCCAGATTACCCTGATGTCGAGCGGTTGCGCGATGTAGTAAACCGCGCCGATGGTTTAATTTTGGCAACGCCAGAATATCACGGCAGCCTCAGTGGTGTCATGAAAAACGCACTAGACCTAATGAGTTTTGACCAACTAAGTAACAAAGTTAGCGGCCTAATTAGCATATTAGGCGGTCAGTCCAACAGCAACGCCCTCAACGATCTGCGGGTGATTCTGCGCTGGGTACATGGGTGGGTAATTCCAGAGCAAATTGCCATAGGTCAAGCTTGGCAAGCCTTTGGCCCAGATGGAAAACTGCTTGATGAAAAACTCTCCGAGCGGTTCGATCAGTTTACTCAAAGCTTAGTAGAAAATACCCGCAAAATTCGAGGTGTTTCCTAATAGAAAATAGGGTGGGCAATGCCCACCCTATTTATTAATTAATGATGATGACCGTGGTCGTGGTGATGACCATGGTCGTGGTGATGACCGTGGTCGTGGTGATGATCGTGGTCGTGGTCGTGATGATGGGCTTGAGCCGCAGCCAGTTGGGGATTAACAACTAGGGCTTGCTCTGAGAACAGCGCCTCAATTTGAGGATTAGCCCACTCAGCCGCCATTTTCAGAAATTCTGGATTGTCGTTGACGCACTTCATTTGCACGTAGGTCACTTCAGGATGACGGCGGCGCAAACCATGAATTATGTGGTCAACATCCAACAAAGTTTCGTGATTTTCTGTAGCAAAGCCAATCGGCATGTAGACAAGCGCTGTCGCACCCAATTGAATTAGGTTTTCCGAAGCTTGATTGGCATCTGGTTGAGTCCATTCAATCAGCGGCGTGTCGTGGTTAAGCCAACCAACGGAAATTAGAGGATACTTGTTAATCAGCTTATCCCTTACTTTGTCGTAGAGCGCTTGGCTTTCGGTGATGCCAGAGGTAAAGCCTTTTGCCTTGTGGGGACAACCGTGATTCATCAGCACGATACCAGTTTGGGAAGGCAAGTGCGCCACTGTCAAATCGCGGGCAATTTTCTCCTCGACCATTTGAGCCAGCAGATCGATGTAAGCTGGTTCGTTGTAGAAGGAGGGGATGTAACGCTGCCCTTTAACCCAGTGTTCGCTACCATCAACCAGTTGGGCTAAAGCGTTGTTGACTTGCTCTACAGCAATGCCGCTGGTGAAGATGGAATCTACCACCAAGAGGGGATAAATCAGCAGTTTGTCGAAGCCTTCAGCTTTGATTTCGGCGAGGACTTGTGAGGGGAGGAAGGGGGCGCAGAAGTTGAAAGCTTTGAAGACTTTGACGCGATCGCCCCACTTTTCTTGTAAATTCTTTTCAATACCAGCCCGCTGCTGTTCAAAAATGGCGTTGTGCGGTGAAATAAAATTACCGTGCTGGTGGCTCCACTCGTGTAAGTCAAAAATTGCCAGCAGCTTCGCCAGAGGTGGATACAGCCAGGTTGGTACGGGCGCAAACTTAGCCGTGAGTAGATTTAAAGCTTGTTCGTTGTAGTTGGCGAAGTCTTCGTAACTTTCTACTTCGCCGTAGCCCATCAGCAAAACTGCTACCCTGTCGTTACCAGAGCTAGCGTTGAATGTTTGTTGTACTTTTTCCGGGGTGGCAACCACGTCGCATTCCTCAACTTGAGTAATTTCTAAAGCAGAGTGGAGAGCCGGGTCATAGCATTGTTGTTTGGCTTCAGTCCCTTGAAGCGCCACTCCTGCTTTTATAGGGTAACATCCCCCCAGTAGGGATATGCTTGTCAACCTTGCCCAGGAATCACTACTATTACATTCGTTTTTCTTATAAAATTCATCCTCCAGAAGATTTAAACATTAACAGGAGCGGACAGCCGCGTTTAGCGGGATACGTTAACGCGATCGCGCCCCTCCTGTTTAGCACGATAAAGCGCCGCATCAGCCGCCTCGATCACCGCCCCACCCGTCGTGCCATGATCTGGAAAGACTGCCACCCCCAGCGAGAGGGTAATGCAACCGAGACTCTGACGGCGATGAAGCAAATTCAGGTGCTTAACCCCTTCCCGGATTTGCTCGGCTCTTTGAGAGGTTATTTCTAGAGAAGCTTCTGGCAAAATCAGCGTAAACTCCTCTCCCCCGTAGCGACAGGCAATATCTGAACCCCGGACGTGTTTGTTGATAAACATCCCTAATTCCCGCAGCACGGAATCGCCTGCCTCGTGACCAAAGGTGTCATTAAATCGTTTAAAGTGGTCAACGTCTAGCATGATCACGCCTACACTTTGGTTCTGGCGGGCTGCTCGATGTATCTCCCGTTCTAGAGATTCTTCGAGGTAACGACGATTAAATAAACCCGTGAGCGAATCGCGGATGCTCTGCTGCTTGAGAGCTTCGTGCAATTTTAAGTTTGCCAGCGCCAAAGCAATATGTTCGGCAACCGTTACAGCTAGCTGTTGTTTTGCTTCTGTAAATAGTCCCTGGTGTTGCGAACATAAATACAGCACGCCCAACGCTTCCCCCTGTGCCATCATGGGGACGCAGAGAAAGTCACTGCTTGATGAGTCCGGGTGGATGTGCTTGCATGGCAAACTACCGCGATCGGATGAAACAAAATGCGAGTGTCCGCGTCGCAGCGCCCAACATTCATTAGGTGTAAACAATTTGTGGGTATCGAGCGTCTCGTCACCCCAGGTAGCAACAGCCTCAACTAGGGTTTGTGAGGAACTAATAACAAACACCGCACCAGATACATCTGGGAATAGAGGCTGTACCAATCGAGCGATCGCGCTATGAGCTTCTTCAATCGTCAAACAAGC
The DNA here is from genome assembly GCF_014695585.1 of Microcoleus sp. FACHB-831. Classification (NCBI taxonomy): domain Bacteria; kingdom Bacillati; phylum Cyanobacteriota; class Cyanophyceae; order Oscillatoriales; family Microcoleaceae; genus Microcoleus; species Microcoleus sp. FACHB-831. Next base: position 61,798 of record NZ_JACJON010000068.1, read on the forward strand.
TTGCAGAATATCGCTCATTTCAGCCAACAGCACAATTTCGCTGTTGCGTTGTTCCAGTTCGTTCACCCAACTTGTGAGTTTTTCATTAGCAGCACGCAACGCCTCCTCAGTCTGCACTTGCTCGGTAATATCGCGCAGAATGACGGTAAATATTTTTTCGTCTTCCAATTCAAGTTGCGAAATCGATGCTTCAGCGGGGAACTCAGTACCATTTTTACGACGACCAAAAATCTTGCCCCGTTCGCCCATCTTCCTCGCTAGCCCGCTAGATTTGGAATATTCAGCAATATGCTGATAATGAGCAGAAGCACAACGCTCTGGCAACAGCAAGCTCAGTGGTTGATTTAAAACTTCTAGAGCATTGTACCCAAAAATCCTTTCTGCCCCTTGATTGAATAGCGTGATCTGTTGGGTTTGATTGATGGAAATAATCGCATCTGAGGCAATATCGAGAATCGCAGCCAGACGGATACTCGAAGCAATTAGAGCTTCTTGTACTTTCTTTCGTTCTGTGATGTCTGTATTGATTTTGAGAACTTCTATAGGCCTGCCGCGCAAGTCTCGTTTCACTGTCCAACGACTAGCGATCGCAATCGAGGAACCGTCTTTTTTACTGTCGATTAGTTCGCCTTGCCAATATCCATGCTGCAAAAGAAATTCGTTTATTTTTGCTTGTGGTTTCGGAAATTGCGTTCGCAGTAATGTATTGATTTCTTTTCCCAAAGCCTCGGCTTTCGTCCATCCATACATTTCCTCTGCACCGCGATTCCAAAAAGTAATTATATTTTTTAAGTCGAGAGTGACGATCGCATCGTGAGCAAGATCTAGCAGTTCGGCCTGGTCTTGTAATTTCTTATCAGCGCGATCGCGCTCGAATAGTTGGTATTCTAGCTTTTCATTAGCGTGCTTTAATTCTTTGGTACGTTGCACAACTCTATTTTCTAAATCATCTTTAGCTTTTTGCATTCCTGCAAAAGCCTGCTTCCGACTTGATATGTCTTCTATAATTACAACAAAATACTTTGGCTCGCCTGTCGCCGTGCGTATTAACGATAGGTTGAGATTAACCCAAGCGTGGGAATCGTCTTTGCGGATGTAGCGGGTTTCTATTAAGTAATTGCAAGCCTTGCCAGCTAATATCTGACGAATGCCCTCAAGGATGATATCGATGTCGTCAGGATGGGTAATATTTTGAAATTTTAGCTGTAATATTTCGGCAGCAGTGTAACCAAGTATTTCGCAAAGTTTTGGATTAGCCAACATCCACTTACCATCTAACGACATATGTGCCATACCTACAGTGGCTTGGTTGAATGTGGCGCGGAATATTTGCCCGCTTTCTTGCAGCGTTTCCTCCATTCTCTTGCGAGTAGTAATATCTTGGGCTATGACTATTCCGGCATAAATTTCTCCCTGTTCGTTTTTTACCGGAAGTGTATGTATTTGGTAAATACAGTCAGCGTAGGCTAGTTCTAATATGGTTGCCTCTCCGGCTAATGCTGCTCGATAATTTGGCTCAAGCGCCGCACAGGTTTCGGGGGGGAATGTTTCCCAAATCGTTTTCCCTTCCAATTGCTCTTTTGAAAGACCAACTTCTGTTAATCCTTTACCGCCAGCCCTAGTGCAACGCAGATCTAGATCGAATAATAAGACTGCGCCGTTAGGAAAATTTTTGACTAGGGTGCGGTATTGTTCTGTACTTTTGCGAAGTTCTGCTTCTGCTGGCTGTCGGTGTATTATTTCACTTTCCAGTTTTCGCGTTTCAACTGCCAGACTCGGAAAGGCTAGTGCTTTGGGCAGCAATAATATTAACTGCACGGCTGTGCAGGCTAAGATTATGGCGGCGATCGCCAGGCAGATACCCGACAGCCAGTAGCTAGGATGCCACAGCGTCGAAACTTCCAGTATGTGAATAGTGCCACAAGCGACGCTCAAGGTGCTAAGTAGCAACAATATCCCTCTGTATGGGAAATCCCCGCGCTTGCGAAGAAAATAAACTATAGTTAAGGCTATTAAATAATAAGCAAGTGCAATTAAAGATGCAGATATGATATGCACCCACGCTAACTGTGGCGGCCATTGAGAGCAAATACTATAAGGGATTAACTTTCCTGAGACAAAAAGATCGTAGAAAAATTTCTGCATAAAATCCCCTTAAAGAATTTGCCCGATATTTATGGGAGGAACTATTGGCGAAGTGCTTTTACCATACACAATAGTTTTGTAGCAAGTGCGATTATGCTGACTAATTCATAGTACGAAGTCTGAATATTTATTTATATACTCCACCTCACAGCCACAGATGTTGCAAAATCGCCTATTGATGCGATCGCAGTCACATAGGCCAAATTTGTTGAAGATTTATTAATGATGCAAACAGCCGCTAAACACGCATACGCATAATCAAAGTTGTTGAAGGCTTTTTGGCACAATACAGTGTCGCATTAGCTTTGTACTGCTGCTTGTTAGCCTCGCCCCAATTTTCCCGGCGATGAGCTATGCGAGCTAAAGCCAAGACTCTATGTTGCATCTGTCCAGAGTTAGACTTTTACAGTTACTGCAACTAATTCAGTTTTTCGGTAAATGCGATCGCGCTTTTGTGCAGCCAGTGCCTGCGATACTAATATTGTCAGCGTTAAAACGCCGCCTTCCACAAGACTAGGTAGCGATCGCTTTACCGCTTGGACTTCCTCTAACTGCAACCCTGGTTTTCCAAGACTAGGTAGCGCTCGCTTTACCGCTTGGACTTCCTCTAACTGCAACCCTGGTTGTCCATCTTCTCGCGGCTTAAGGTTATCGATACTACACGAAAACTTTGCCTGGGTTTAGCCTCAAAATATAGGTTTCGCATCCTCCCAAACTGGATAACCCTTGATAATAACTTTTCTTCCACCAAGCTATGGTGTTCTGTTTTACTAAATTTCTTAATAAAAAGCATAATAACATTTCGATGCTGGCGTCGGCTAGGCATCGTCGCCTCTCAAATGCCGTCATTAATTTTTGCAACTAATCTAAAACGTTCCCCCTTGGTGGAACTCCGACGGTGCAAAATTTACAATCTAAAATTGCTATGACCCAGATCGTCATTTGCCCGGGAATCCACGAGCCAAAACTAACTGAAGACTTTATTTTGGGATCTGGGTGGGGATGCCCGAACTTGTTGATTTTTCCAGCTCAAGACTACCCAGCTTACTCAGGGGTTCACATATTGCAGTTTTTGGGCGATCGCGATCGCGTCCCTGCGGCGTCTGAGTTGATATTTATCAGCTTTAGTGCTGGTGTCGTCGGTGCGATCGCCGCAGCTTTGGCGTGGCAGCTGCAAGGGGGTAAGGTGAAAGCGTTTATTGCTGTAGATGGCTGGGGGGTGCCGCTAACAGGCAACTTTCCTATCCACCGCATCAGCCACGATTACTTTACTCACTGGAGTTCGGCGTTACTAGGATCGGGGTTGGATAGTTTCTATGCCGATCCGCCGATAGAGCATTTAGAACTCTGGCGCAATCCCCAAACTGCACGCGGCTGGTGGGTACAGCACTCTGAGGGGACATCCGAAACGCGATCGCCCACTACTGCGGCGGTGTTTTTAAACCACCTGTTGCAGCGTTACAGTGGCGCACTCGAATAGCTAGGTAAAATCCGCATGCGGGATGTGCCAATACAGAGTTTTACAAAAAAATGGCTAGTACAGTGGCAGGATTGACCAAATCAAGCGCAAACTAAGGTAGGAAATCAAGTTGCGCCTGAACAATTTTTATGTTGCCAACAAGTCCTCCCCCATCTGGTAGCGGATTTCATGCCCTGCTGAAAAACCGCCCCTTTCTGATGTTTTGGGGTGGTCAAGTGATATCCCAAGTGGCGGATAAGGTATTTTTCATTTTGTTGATAGCACTGCTGGAAACTTATAAGTCTCCACCTGCTTTTGAAAATTCCATGCGCTCCACGCTAATGATAGCTTTCACGCTTCCAGCCATTCTATTTGGCTCGGCTGCGGGCATTTTTGTGGATCTGTTTCCTAAGAAGCAAATTATGGTTGCTTCTGATATAATTCGCGCCTTACTTACGTTGGCTATTCCCCTGTTGCCAAAGCAGTTTGTGATTTTGTTGGTAATTACCTTTTTGATTTCAACTGTGACGCAAGTTTTTGCACCAGCAGAGCAGGCGGTTATCCCACTACTGGTGCGGCGCGAAAATTTGATGACGGCTAATGCTCTCTCCACTACAACGATGATGGGTTCGTTGATTGTTGGTTTCGCTGTGGGTAAGCCTGTGTTGAGGCTGGCTAAACAGTTGGGGGGAGGAGAGTATAGTCAAGAATTTTTTGTTGCGGGGTTGTACCTGATAGGGGCTGTATTGGGTATGTTGATTAAGATTAAAGAAACTGGCGTTACCAATCAGCCAGCGGCTGTTCATCCCTGGCAAGACTTGAAGGAGGGCTTAAATTATCTGTGGAAAAACCGCCTGGTTAGGACGGCTATGGTCCAACTAACTATTTTGTATTCAGTCTTTGCGGCTTTAACAGTGTTGGCAATTCCTCTTGTGAAAGAGTTTGGTCTAGAGGACTCGGAGTTTGGCTCTTTGTTGTCGGCAGCTGGGGTTGGTTTAGTCTTGGGTGCTGGGGCGTTGGGACACTGGGGCGATCGCTTCCACCATAAGCCTTTGCCTTTGCTTGGGTTTTTAAGTATGGCTTTTGTTTTGGCCGTCTTTACCTTTACCGAACAATACTGGCTGGGTTTAGTTCTCAGCGGTGTGTTGGGATTGGGCGCATCTCTAATTGGCGTACCGATGCAAACCTTAATTCACCAGCAAACATCAGAGTCGATGCGCGGTAAAGTCTTTGGTTTTCAGAATAATGTGGTCAATATTGCTCTGAGTTTACCCTTGGCGATCGCTGGCCCCCTTACTGACAAATATGGCTTGCGACCCGTGCTTTTGGGCATGAGCATTGTTGTGAGTATAGGTGGCGTCTGGGCTTGGCGCAGCACTCGCGGCGTATTGCAGGATGTCATCTAGTCGGCTTATGTCTTCTACGTGCAACCAATGCTTCCCCTAATTATAAATTTTTATAAATTAATTAAGGTGGGGGTGAGGGGTATGACCCCTCACTAGGCTATATTAAGAGTAGTAGATGCACCCTGATGATCGACGCCCTCAATTGTTGGGCGTTTTTTTATTTTCGGGTGTTTTGCGCCAAAGCTTAAGGCTAAATTATGAAGTTTTCTAAAAATAATAATGGGGTGGGGGGTATGACCCCTCAATGGGCTATACTAAGAGTAGTAGATGCACCCTGATGATCGACGCCCTCAATTGTTGGGCGTTTTTTATTTTCGGCTTTTCCTTAAATAATGTGGTAGGAGCTGGGCTGACAGGGGCGATCGCTCTTAGGAGTCTAGAAGAAAAAGGAGCTAGAGCCATCAGCTAGGCTGATTCTGAGCAGCTTCCCTAACTTGCTCAACCGTCAAACCCAACGCGCCTGCTATTTGCTCCACACTCAAACCCAACGCCAAAAACGGGGGTACGGCTTGTAACTTTGCTCTCATCTCGCCTTCTTCCAAGCCTTCCTGTCTACCTTCTTCCAAGCCTTCCTGCTTGATGGATTGATACATCCTCGTCTGTCTGAACTCGTCGTCTATTCCCAACATTTTTGCTAACTCCTCGCGGCTTAAGCGTGTAAATTTGTACAAGAGGATAGTTTCTATAATATCTAGAATTTTCTGCCTGTTTATCTCATCCGCAAGTTCCTGTCGCGCTTGCAAAATCAATTCTCTACCTCGTTGAACGGCTGTCGCTTCACTCTCTACAACTAATTGCACAATTGCAACTCCCAGAGAGCTTTCTGCTGCTTCTCCTAACTCATCTAAATAGATGCGCTGCACTTGCGTACTCGCCAGTAGCAACTCATAAGGCTCTACATCGTCTGTCTCTATACTTCGCGTAGGATAGATGACAGCTGCACGCCAAGACTTAACCGATGGGTTTTGATGCAGGTAAATGAAGATTTCTGCAAAAAAGCGTCTGTAGAACTCAGCATCTTGTTGAAACTGGACTTCTAGGAAGTAAACTGGTTGAGCAGAGGGAGCGGGACGAGGAACGAACACTCCATCAATCCGAAAAGCTGTTTCTTTCAGTTCTACGGAGGCAAATTCATAGGCGTTGGCATCGACAAAGGTAGCGCCAATTAGTTCAAAGAAGATGCTGGGAAACTCTTGGAACAGGCTATAAAATATTTTGTCAGTTCGCACGGCTGATTTTGTAATAAATATCCCTCGTTGTTGTAGTTTAACATTGCCGCGATCGCTGCTATTTCAAAACAGGTTTTTTAACTACTCCAACTACTTATAACCAGTGTTACCATATCTGGCGGGAGCAAGATATCAGTTTAAAATTAGTCACCATAAACTATGCTTCAGTTTCAACCTCCTGGCTTTGGACAGCGGTTTATCGAAACCTCGCTGGGTTCAATGCTTTACTACACTCAAGTATTTGAACCTTGGTTGCACTTGGATACTTCAGATGAAAAGCTGTCACCGTTAATTTTTTTGCATAATTTTGGCGGTGGTGCTTCTGCTTACGAATGGTCTAAAGTTTATCCAGCTTTTGCTACAAATTATCAAATTATAGCTCCCGATTTGATTGGCTGGGGAAAGTCAGAACATCCAGTTAAAGAATATCAAATTGCAGACTATCTCACGACCCTGGCAGAGTTTATTGAACAAGTCGCTGACTCTCCAGTAACGGTTGTAGCATCTTCTTTGACGGCTGCTATAACTATACGTTTAGCAATTCAAAAGCCAGAATTATTCAAGTCGCTGTATCTAGTCTGTCCATCAGGATTTGCCGACTTCGGACAAGATGCAGGGCGTAGATTGCCGCTGCAAGTAATTAATACGCCGATTTTAGACAAGCTGATTTATACTCTTGGGGCGACTACTGAAGTATCGGTGAGAAACTTCTTGGAGCGATTTTTATTTGCCAAACCAGAGCGAGTTTCTGAAGAGATGGTGCAGGCTTATTTAGCATCAGCACAACAACCAAATGCAGAGTATTCCGCCCTAGCATTTTTGCGGGGGGATCTTTATTTTGATTTGTCTCTTTATATTCCGCAATTAACCGTGCCTGCTGTTATATTTTGGGGCGAACAGGCGCAATTTACGGGGGTTAATTTGGGGCGGCGGTTAGCGGCTATGAATCCGCAATCAATTCGGGCGTTTCAGCCGATAGAAGGGGCTGGAGTGTTGCCGCATTTGGAAATACCAGAGGTGTTTATTGGGCTTTTGCAGCGTTATTTAAGCTTAAGTTGACAAACTTTCTGCAACGTTCATCCGACTTAAAAAAGCACGCAGGCGATCGCTCTTTGGTTCAGTTAAAACTTCTCGCGCTCTTCCTGCTTCTGCAACACAGCCTTTATCCATAAATAACACTCGATGCGCGACTTCACGGGCAAATTGCATCTCGTGGGTTACTACCACCATCGTCATACCTTCTTGAGCTAGTTGCTGCATCACGCGCAGCACTTCTCCGACTAATTCTGGATCGAGTGCGCTTGTGGGTTCATCAAATAACATTACTTGAGGATTCATGCACAAACTGCGAGCGATCGCTACTCGTTGTTTTTGTCCTCCGGATAGTTGTTCTGGATAAGCAAGCGCTTTCTGAGACAACCCGACTTTTTCTAGATAAAATCTTGCTTGTTCTTCACTTTCATTTTTTGATTTACCTAATACTTGACGGGGAGCCAGCATCAAATTTTCTAGCACGCTCAAATGAGGGAAAAGATTGAACTGCTGAAAAACCATCCCAACTTGCGATCGCAGTTGACGCAATTGCTTCTGGTTGAGATTTGGGCGCGACAAATCTATACCATTAACTACCAAACGCCCTTTGCTAATCGTCTCTAAACGGTTGAAGCAGCGCAACAGCGTACTCTTACCACAACCAGAGGAACCAATTACCGCAACAACTTCCCCCCGGTTGATTTCGCCGCTAATTCCTTGTAATACTTTTAAAGAACCAAAGCTTTTTTCAATGCCCTCAAAAGAGATAGCTGGGGTGGAATCATGCATAATTCAGTCCACTATTTTTGTAATTACTTCGATTATTTTAGCTACAATTATGTCATTTATAGTTATTATTACAGCAATTAACTTCAAGAAACTGCACGTTGAGTTGTAAAATTTATGCAATTAGCTCTTCGGTGTTGGTGAAAATTGCACTCGCAGGTAACGCATATGCACAGATTAATTCCGTCTCGTAGGCTACGCCGCAGCCTGATGTTTTGCTTGAGTAGTCTGCTGATTTTGTGCCTATCCGTTTTCCCTACCAGCCCCACGAAAGCAAAAACCACGCTGAATGTTGCTATAGAACCTACTTTCCCGCCGTTTGAGTTATTAGGAAAAAATGGCGAACTAGACGGATTTGATGTTGATTTGTTTAAAGCGATCGCTAAAGCTGCCGATTTCGATCTCAAATTTCAGACTATGCAGTTTGATGGAATGATTCCAGCTTTGCAAGCTAAGACAGTAGATGCTGCGATCGCTGCTATGACTATTACCGCGGAACGTCAGAAAGTAGTAGATTTTTCCCGTCCTTATTTTAAATCTGGGTTAGCGATCGCTATTCCAGCTAATAACAAAAATATCACTTCTTTAGCTAGTCTCGAAAACAAAAGTATAGCTGTACAAATAGGTACGACAGGTGCGGCTGAGGCTGCAAAAATACCTGGTGCAAAAATTCGTACCTTCGATGCTGCGCCCCTCGTTCTTCAGGAATTGCTCAATGGCAATGTAGATGCTGCCCTCAATGATGCCGCCGTCACTCTCTATGCAATTAAGCAAAATAATCTTGATAAAATCAAAATAATCGACCAATTACTTACAGAAGAATACTATGGCATCCCCACTCCTAAAAACTCTCCAAGTCTAGATGCTATCAATAAGGGGCTGACGGTTATTCTCAGCGATGGCACTTACGATCGACTTTACCAAAAGTGGTTTAATGCCAAAGCCCCACAACTGCCAGAAACAGTAAATTTTGCCAAATCAAATAGCTCGGTTAACTCTACCAGCAGCATCATTTTCAAGGCAATGCCTAACTTGTTGCAGGGAGTGCTAGTAACGCTATATTTAACAGCATTTTCAGTAATTTTGGGAATGATTGGTGGTTCCCTAATTGGCATTGCCCGCCTTTCACGCATACCGCTATTGCGATGGGCAACTAGGGCATATATAGACTTCTTCCGGGGGACGCCATTGCTGGTACAAATTTTTATGATTTACTTTGGCTTACCAGCGTTAATGCAAGGTTTTGGCATCAACTTTAATTTAGGGCGTCTGGCTGCTTCGGTGATAGCGTTGAGTCTTAATAGCGCCGCCTATATTGCGGAAATTGTCCGCGCTGGTATTCAGTCTATTGAAACAGGACAAGCGGAAGCAGCGCAATCGTTAGGTTTGGGAACAGTGGAAACAATGCGCTATGTTATATTTCCTCAAGCTTTGCGGCGGATGCTGCCACCTTTGGGCAATGAATTTATCACTCTTCTTAAAGACACCAGCTTGGTAGCCGTAATTGGATTTGAAGAATTATTTCAACAGGGTAGACTTATTGTGGCAAACAACTATCGCGCTTTTGAAATATACGCCGCTGTTGCCTTAATTTACCTGGTGTTAACAGTATTATCCTCACGAATTTTTAGTTGGTTAGAGCGTTGGATGAACCCGGTTAATAAGTCTCGTGAAGCTGATTTAGAAATAGATTCAAAGTAGTAAGTTTAAATTTTCTCTAATTTAAACTTGTGTTAGAGGTACTATGCTTTCGCCTGAAAATTCGTAGTAGGCAACTTTCCCACTTCTTTAACGATGATGGTTGACGGCTTCCACGTGGGCATTGCACACCATACATTTGGGTGAAGCTATATATGAAAATAATGTGCTGCGTCCAATCCAAGAATTGAATGGTTAGCCAGAAAATTGCTGGATAAAAATTACGATTTCTAGGTGATAGCTAATAGCTGATGGCTGACTGGTTTATGGTGGGCAATGCCCACCCTACATTTTGCGTAATCTAGCTGCAAGAAGGCAAGGTGCGATCGCTTCTATTTCACAAAAGTGTCCTGAACTCATCCCGTGTCAGTTCGCAATCGCGCAGAATTTGTGCCAACAAGCCACTACCAATTGTTTCACCTGAATGTACAGGGACAACCGTTCGACGCCCGTCGCTATGTATTAAAATGTGGTGACTGCCACGAACTCTGGCAACGGCAAAACCTGCTCTAGCAAGCGCGGCAATTACTTCGCCTCCCGTTATACTAGGCAGTTGGCTCATAACTCAACGGAAATTCTTTGAACACCAACAAATTCGAGTGACTCTGCTTGCTCTTCCTCGAATTCTACGCAGAGTTCGATGGCTTCTCGAATGCGCTCCATCAGTTCGTCTAGGGACTTAGCTTGCGTATGACATCCACGCAGGCTAGGCACAGAAGCAACAAAGTAGCCTTCGCGATCGCGCTCGATAATTACATTGAATTGTCTGCTCATCTTCAGCCTCAATTATTATATAATCTAGCAACATATTCCGGTATAATCTATAGGCGCTCAAATAACTTTCCAACTTCTTTAATATCAACGTTGCCACCGCTAATAATAACGCCAATATTAGCATCTGAAACGCTAATAATTCCTTCCAAAAGAGCTGCTGCTGCTAGTGCGCCTGTGGGTTCGACAACAATTTTTAGACGTTCCCACAAATAAAACATCGTGCGTAAAATTGCGTCTTCCGATACCGTCACCATGTCATCAACATAATGCAAGACTAAGGGAAAGGTAATTTTTCCCAAATACGGAGTACGAGCGCCATCTGCAATTGTGTTAGGATTGCGGACGGTTTGCAGAGTTTTGGTGTGGAACGAGCGGGTTGCATCATCCGCGAGTTGTGGTTCCACTCCAATAACTTTGCAGTTAGGTGAAAGTGCTTTAGCTGCGATCGCGCTTCCCGATAGCAACCCGCCTCCGCCACAGCAAACTAGCAGTAAATCTAACGCTCCGACTTCTTCAATTAGCTCTTTTGCGGCTGTACCTTGTCCCGCCACAACATGAGGATGATCGTAAGGTGGAATTAGAGTAAGATAGCGATCGCTTGCTATATTATTAGCAAATTCTTCTCTATTTGTTTCAAGGCGATTATATAAAATTACCTCAGCACCATAGCCCCTCGTAGCAGCTTGTTTAACACTTGGGGCATCATCAGGCATTACAATCGTGGTGGGAATGTTTAGCAGTTGTCCAGAAAGAGCGATCGCTTGTGCGTGATTCCCCGATGAATAAGTTATTACGCCGCATTGCTTCTGCTCATCAGACAGTTGCGCTAATGCATTGTAAGCTCCGCGAAACTTAAACGAACCCGTGCGCTGGAAATTCTCGCACTTAAAAAAAACTTGACTGTTGGTGCGCTGATTGACACTTCTTGAGGTGAGAACCGGAGTGCGGTTAGCTGTACCTGACAAACGCAGCGCCGCAGCTTGCAAATCTGTATAACTTACTGTGTTTTTTGCAGAAAATATGTTGTAATCTGGCGTCATAACAATATCACTTTGCGAGTTAGGCTAATGGCAGAACCTACAATTTCAGCTATTATCCGCAACGATCTCTCTTCTCCGGTGCGTCTAGCGCTAGAAGCTGGACTCTTTAGTAAAGATACAACTTTCTTTGACTACGGCGGCGGACAGGGTGGCGATGTTAAAGCGATCGCGAATTTAGGCTACGCCTCGACTGGTTGCGATGTTTATCCCTATCCAGGTTCTCTCCCTAGCGCTGATATTGTCAATCTCGGCTATGTAATTAATTTTATTGAATGTCCGGAGCAACGCCAGGGAATTTTGCGCGAAGCTTGGCAAATAACTCGCGAAATATTGATAGTTACTGCTCCCATTTTAATTACTGACGCGGGTGACAACAAAATACCCTACGAACCTGGTTTTACTAGCAATTTAAACTACTCTCCAAAGTATTACGAGCAGGAAGAGCTGAAAACTTATATTGAGCAAGTTCTCAATGTTGAAGCGATTGCAGTATCTTTGGGTATTTACTTTATTTTTCGCTACCAAACCGCTGCTGAAAACTTCTTATTTTCCTGCTTTATATCTAAAACACCTGCACCAAAACTTCATTATAATCTCCCAGAACTGCTTGCACCTCTAATCGCTTTCGTGACTCAGCACGGACGTTTACCAGTTGAAGGCGAGTTACCATCAGAAACAGAAATTATAAAAGAATTCGGTAGTATCGCTCAAGCTTTTGAAGTAATTTTACAGGCGACAAATCAAGGATATTGGGATGCGATCGCCCAAAAACGCCGTTCTGATATTCTCATTTATTTAGCTTATAGGGGTACAGATATTTCGTCTCCCGTAGCGCCGGAAATCAACAAAGATATTCAAGCTTTATTTGGTAGCTACCAGCAAGCCTGCGAAGCCGCCAACGAGTTATCTGCCAATCTCACCGAACCCAATATCATCGCTAATTATTGCCAAAAAACGCAGCTGGGCAAACTGCTACCAACTGCGCTTTACATTCACGTATCAGCTATTTCCGAACTCGATTCTTTGCTGAGACTCTATGAAGCAAATGCAAGTCGAAACTTTGGGCGCATAGATGGTGCAACGCTGATAAAAATAAGTATTGATCAGCCTAGAATCTCTTACTTATTTTACCCAGAATTCGATATTGACCCGCATCCAGCTTTACAAGCTAGCATATGGATTGACACCAAAAGCGGCATTTATTGTCACCGCAATTACAGTAGTAGCGACAATCCCCCGGTACTTCATCGCAAGGAAACTTTCGTAACTCCCGACTATCCCAACTATCAAGAATTCGCCAGATTGACGCGAGAAGAAGAAGCATGGGGACTTTTAGATCGCACGCGCGATATTGGGACTAAAAGGGGTTGGCAAAAATGTTTAAAAGAGCGCGGTGTAGAAATAGAAGATCATCGCGTTGTAGCGCGATCGCGTTCTGGAACTATTCATCAATCTCCCATACCTAAAATAGAGCGTCACCGCGCTGCAATCGTTCGCAAAAGCATTTCTCGCCCGCTACGTTTAGCTTTGGAAGCTAACTTATTTACTAAAGATACAACTTTCTTTGACTATGGCTGCGGACACGGCGGCGATGTAGCCCGCATGACAGAACAAGGTTATATTAGTGCTGGGTGGGACCCCTATTATTTCCCAGATAATCCCCACAACTCTGCTGATATCGTTAATCTTGGCTACATAATTAATGTTATTGAATGCAAAGATGAACGTCGAGAAGCTTTGCTAAAAGCGTGGGAACTTAGCAAAAAAGTCTTAATTGTTGCTTCGCTTGTATTGATAGATCACCGAGAAACTGGACAAGTAGCTTACGGCGATGGAATTATCACCAAACGCAATACTTTCCAGAAATACTACGAACAGGAAGAACTTAAAACTTATATTGACCAAGTTCTGAATGTCGATGCGGTTCCAGTTGCACTGGGAATTTATTTTGTGTTTCGGGATGAATCTCAAGCGCAGGCTTATCGCGCTTCTCGGTTTCGTTCGCGCACGAAGATGCCGAAAGTTCACACTCAAATTAAGCGCTTTGAAGATTATCAAGAACTACTTGCACCGCTGATGGAATTTGTGACTGAACGCGGTAGATTGCCCGTCAAAGGCGAAATTTCTGAAGAAGCTCAAATAACCGAAGAATTCGGCAATATTAAACGTGCATTTAAGGGAATTTTACAGGCTACAGACCAACAAGAATGGGATGCGATAGCCCTACAACGCCGTCAAGATTTGCTAGTCTATATCGCCCTTACTCAATTTGATAGTCGTCCCAAATTCAGCGAATTAGCGCCAGTTGTCCAACATGATATTAAAGCTTTATGCAGCAGCTACACCCAAGCCTGCGAAGCGGCGGAGGATATGCTATTTAGCCTGCGCGACTATAATATTATTACCCAATGCTGCGCGGAAAGTTTAATAGGTAGTCAGCGCTATAACGGTTTTTACATCCATGTTTCAGACCTTTCTTCTCTCCACCCTCTGCTGCGCCTTTACGAAGGTTGCGCTAGCCGTGCGATAGGCAGATTGGATGAAGCAACGCTGATTAAGTTCCACACTGACCGACCAAAAATATCCTATTTGTTTTATCCCGATTTTGACATTAATCCGCATCCAGTTTTGCATACGAGTATGCAAATTAATTTGGGTAATTTGCGTGTCACTTATCGAGATTATGATACCTCCGATGACCCACCAATTTTACACCGCAAGGAAACAGTAGTTACTCCCGACTATCATAATTATGATAAGTTGGTGAAACTGACTCGCTATGAAGAAGAATGGGGACTTCTTGATGATGAACGTGCGATTTCAACTTTGAAGGGTTGGCAACGATGTTTGCAAGAACATTGTGCAGAATTATATGGTTATAATCTCCGTTGGCGTAAAGATGCAGATCCCTATCGCATTAAGTTATTAAAATCTGCCCGTGCGGCACGGAAAAAGAGGGAAAAGCAATCTCAAGCCGCAGTTGGAGAAATAAAAAATAACGCAGATGTCATTATGATAAATGATGAATTATGCTCTGAAGAGGCAGCAGCAAAGTCAAGCTTAGAGGTGGCAGAAGGAGAAAATATTTAGCAGCGATCGCCTCAAATTAGGGCAGCGGTGCAGCAACAAGAAAGCAAAAAATAAGTGAAAACAGATACAATTTTCTATAGCATTTTTCAGGAATTCCCCAGCATCTTCTTTGAACTAATTGGGCGTTCTCCAGAAGAAGCGATCGCTTATGAATTCACCTCCCGCGAAGTCAAACAACTTGCCTTCCGCATGGATGGTTTATTCTTACCGACTACTGGCGATCCGAGCCTACCTTTCTATGTTCTGGAAGTGCAATTTCAGCCAGAGGAAGAATTGTACTACCGCTTATTTGGCGAACTTTTCCTCTACTTGAGCCAATACAAACCACCCCATGCTTGGCGGGTTGTGGTAATTTATCCCAGGCGCAGTGTAGAAAGAGAACAGAGTTTTCAGTTTGGCGAAATTTTAGCTCTAAATCGAGTCACGCGAATTTACTTGGATGAGTTAGGAGAACTAGCAGAGAACTCTCTTGGGGTTGGAGTTGTTAAACTTGTAGTTGAGGCGCAGGACACAGCGACGGAACTGGCAAAGCGTTTGATCGAGCAAGCGAAGCAACAATTGAGCGATGAAGCTGTCAAGCGCGACATTATCGACTTAATTGAGACAATTATCGTCTACAAGTTACCACAAAAAACACGCGAGGAGATTGAAGCTATGTTGGGTTTAAGCGAGTTAAAACAAACGAAAGTTTATCAAGAAGCTTTAGAAGAAGGTGAGCGCATAGGTGAGGAAAGAGGTGAAATGAAAGCAAAGGTGGAAGCCATACCGCGCATGATACAGGTTGGCTTGAGTTTGGAGGCGATCGCCCAGGTGTTAGACTTGCCCTTGGAAACAGTTCAGCAAGCAGCACAACAGTCTAATGGGTAATAAGATTTGTGCCGAAATTGGCAGGTTATTTGGTGACAAAGTTATTTACAGCCGCGATCGCTCTGCTAATTCCACCCAATGTTGTATCCCTTTTTGGGTCGGTTGTCCCGTCGCTGTAAATGTCCTTATATCTCTCTTATGTTGGGGGCCATAACTGATATGGATTGGCCTATCTGCACCATAATAATATATCGAATCAAATGGTAATTTTTCTGCTAATATCCAATCGACTACGCGATCGCTGTCTTCCCCGATAATAATAAAATCGCAGGCTGCGCCTAGTCTCTTGCAGTAATAATTACCATTTTTATTCATTTCATGCGCCATATGCTGATCCAGTTCAGGCGCAACGCGGCCATTTTTATTGCCCGTCTCCGGATCTTTCTTGTCTAAATATTTCTTTAAATCCTTAGAACAAAATCCATAAGTTAGCTTAAACTTATCAAGGCCGAAATATTCAACTATCGCATTTAAAATAAATTGATTTAAATCTTGAATTGCTAGAATCGTATCTTCTAGATTTTGGGGAAAGGGATTAATTTGGCCAGCATACTTATTATAAGTTTTGCTACAGGTACAAAACTCCTCAAGCGTGAGGTATTTTCCTAGTTGTACTTGTTGGCTCGTCATCACCTTTAATCCAAAATTTAAAATTAACTAGACTGGCGTGACATCGTGGAAGCGGGTATAGTCGATGCAGCGATCGCCGTCAGGCGTCTTAGAGAAAATATCCACGAAACGCATATTAAATAGGATTTCCTGTGCAAAAAAGCTGTGACGGGCGTGGATTGTCTGCGACACAGTTTTGTCGAGTCCTGTCAGCGCTACAACGATGACGGCTTCCGACTCGGCCAAAGAAGCTGGTGTGGCTCCATAAAGCGGGCTTCTATCGTCAATGCGATGCATTACCGTCCACGTCTCCTCAAAAATCGATGTCTGACTGCGAACCAGCGTGAGATCGTGGAGTCGCCGCATGAATTCTCCCTCTTGAGTCACTTCATTGCGAACCAGAGTCACCCGCATTTGCGCTTCTACAATCTGGTTACCACGCTGGTTGGCTGTCCGGAACATTAAGGTCGGTACGCCATCGTAGGGAGGTATCACCGCCACTTTGCTAAAAAGCACTCTCGCCGTCGGTCGCGAGAACCGCGCAAAAGCCAGCCCCGTCACCATAGCCACCCCCAGCAGACCTCCCAGCGCTTCTATCGTCACCACTATGTTGGCGTAGAATGTGCGCGGATACATGGCACCGTAGCCGATAGTGGCGAGAGTCTGGACGCTGAAGAAGAAGGCGTCCCAAAACGAGCCGGGGCGGGCATTCTGGATGCAATCCCCTCCTGCGAGATAGAGGAGCGCAAATATGGCGTTGCTGCTGACATACAATAGAACGATCAGTGCCAACAGCCCAGGCCAGGGAAGGGTGAGTAGCAAATGGTACAGGTCGCCCCAATAGTGCGATCGCCCTTTTCGCACGATAGTAACCACCGCATTCCGCCGCACAAGGCGCGTCTGTGATTTGTGACGATGCCTTTTGGCCATAGCCCCGCTACAAAGTAAGTTTACTGACGATTACCCATAAGGCGAGCGATCGCAATCTGCAAAACCTTACGGTAGGTTAGCACGTATCGCCCCAACCCTTTTGTCAACGCGGCGACACAGACGAGCGTCTAAAATTCCAATACTTGCGTGCCCAAATATGCAAAAACTCCACCGTTACTTCTGGAGGAGCCGAAAATAAAAAACGCCCAACATTTGTTGAGGCGTCGATCATCAGGGTGCATCTACTACTCTTACTATAGCCTAATGAGGGGTGATACCCCTCACCCCGGCGATTTTGTAATAAAACTTCAGAGATGATATGGCTCTAAACAAACCTTTGGGTTGCGCCACTAGGTCAAAAATCAGTATCGCCATAAGTTTGCCGCCAGTTTTCTGCGTGCTGAAATTTGGCGCCTGCTGCGGAAGCGGCTTGCCTATCTTCAGGGCGATCGCCAATCATTAAAACCTTATCTGGCTTGTGTATTTCTATCGCTAATTTCAGCATTCCTGCATTAGGCTTGCGGAACTTTCCCGACTCTTGATGGTTGCTGTAATTATTAACTTCATTGCTAGTTACGCAGAAGCACTTCCCTCCTTCAAAATCAGGGCAAAAGTAAATTTCTTCCATTTCTGGAACTAAGTCGAGAGTGTATTGCTGTTCTTTTATGCAACTTTGCAGAGACTTTTTGCCACTAGCGACACCAGCTTGATTCGTCACGCCGACAATTTTCCAGCCATTAGCTGCAAAGTATGCGATCGCCCCCTCAGCACCTTCTATCATCTTTTGATCGTGGGGACGCTGGATAAATTTATTCCCTGAGAGGGGTGCCCTCACAGTACCATCCAAATCCAATATTAGTAAGTTGACAGATCCGGTAGTTTCTTGAGTTTCTTGCTCCATTGTCCAATTCTATCTGCTATCAAAAAGATAGTAGCGAAAAGTTAGATGTAGTTGAGAAATTAGGATGACCAATCAAAACAATCGCACTCAATGGGATTTCGGCAGATTTATCCAAACCCTTGCCTATTTCGAGGTTATCCCCTTTTTCAACTGTTTGCAGAGGTTATTCCAAGGTCGCGCCAAGGATAATAAACATAGACCATTAGGAGATAAAAAAGTGGGAACGATACTGGTAGCGGGTGCGACAGGCGGAGTCGGTAAGCGCGTCGTGCGGCGACTTGTAGAGGGCGGTTACAAGGTGCGATCTCTCGTCCGAGATTCCCAGAGAGCAAAAGAAATGCTGGGTGAAAATACTGAATTAGTCGAAGGTGATATTACCATCCCAGAGACTCTTACCGAGCAAGTATTTAAAGATGTCTCAGCCGTTGTATGCTGCACGGGTACGCGAGTACAGCCTGTCGAGGGAGATACAGCAGACCGGGCTAAATATTATCAAGGTATCAAATTTTATATGCCTGAAGTTGTGGACGTTCCAGAGGTAGTGGAATATCAAGGCATTAAAAATCTCGTACAAGCTGCCGCCAAATATCTAAGCAAAGCTGATGAGAAGGTTGTATTTGATTTTACTAACCCATCTACTGACATCAAAGAAACTTGGGGTGCTGTCGATGATGTAGTCATGGGTGGAGTGAGTCAAAGTGGCATTCAATTGGTGGAAGAAACTGCGCTATTTGCTGGGAACGTATCAATCCAAAACTCAGGCGGCTTTGCTTCAATTCGCACAAAAAACTTTGACACTCCTATTAATTTAACTGGTTATGAAGGTGTGGAATTGCGCGTCAGAGGAGACGGAAAGCGATACAAATTCTTTATCCGCACCCAAACGCAATGGGATGGAGTTGCTTACTCTTATTCCTTCGATACTCAGCCAAACACCTGGATTAATGTTCACGTTCCGTTCGCTGATTTAATACCCGTATTCCGCGCCAAAACTTTGCAAGATGGCGAACCTATAAATACCAGCCAAATTCGCTCGTTTCAGTTTATGTTGAGTAAATTTGAATACGACGGTGGCTTGAATCCGCATTTTTCGCCTGGTGGGTTCGCTTTGCAAATAGAATCGATTAAGGCTTATGGCGGTGCAAGTTTACCGCAGTTTGTAACTATAAGTTCTGCGGGTGTAACTCGTCCCGGTCGTCCTGGAATTAATTTAGAAGAAGAACCGCCAGCAGTAAGAATGAACGACCAATTGGGGGGAATTTTAACTTGGAAGTTGCGGGGTGAGGATGCTGTGCGCGAAAGTGGACTGCATTACACGATTATTAGACCTTGTGCGCTGACTGAGGAAGCTGGCGGGAAGGCGTTAATATTCGAGCAAGGTGATAATATACGAGGAAAAGTAAGTAGGGAAGATATTGCCGAGTTGTGCGTGCAAGTGTTGGAACAACCCAAGGCTTGTAATTTAACTTTTGAGGTGAAAGAAGGCGACGGTGCTGGTGCAGATTTGGAGAATTTGTTGCTAGGTTTGCAACGCGATCGCGCCTAATATCTCGTTCCCAGGTAGAACCTGGGAATGCCTTCTGGAGGTTCCCGCCTCCAGTCAAAAAAGAGGCGGAGCCTCTAGATCTGCGTTCCCAGGTTCTACCTGGGAACGAGAAAATAAAGATTACAAAATACCCTCAAATGGCCCTAAAAAAGTTGGTTTGGGACGGGCAATTTTAACCTCCCACAGCGCTTTTACAGTTGCTAGCATTTCGCGCATTGTATATTTTCGCATCACCTCTTCTCCATACCACTCCCAATCGGGTGTACCCAAGCCAACTGAGTTTACACCTAACTGATTGCAAGTATAAACAGCGCGTGGCAAATGAAATTTCTGGGTAATTAAAACCGCTTGACCTACGCCAAAAATTTCTTTAGCGCGATAGCAACTTTCGTAGGTGCTGAAACCAGCGTAGTCGAGGGTAATATCTTGAACAGGAACGCCGCGATCGCTCGCATACTTTTGCATCACAGCAACTTCGTTATAGTCGATGCGGCTGTTGTCGCCAGTCATCAAAAGTTTACTGACGCGACCTTGGTTGTATAAATCGACTGCTCCTTGCACGCGGTCGGCTAACATTGGTGTAGGTCTACCGTCTGGCAATATCCCCGCGCCAAAGACAATAGCAACGCGCTCAGTTGGGACATTTTCCGGGTTAGTATAGCGATCGCGCGAAGTCGCTGCACTCATATAGTAATTGGCCGCCAGTGGCGTTAGCGCAGTCCCCAACAGCAGCAATAGCAAAGTGATACGCCAGTTAGATAAAATCCATCTCCTCACGAGCAATTCACTATCCTCCCTTGGTAATAATTATGTTGTAGTTAACTACGCTGGCAAGCGTCCACCCTACGGATTAATGTCAGATATTAACCGCAGATAAACGCAGATAATTATTAGACTCATCTGCTCCTCGCGGCGTTCATCTGCGGTAAAAAAAAAGCCCCCCAGCTTGTTGGCGGGAGGCGTTCCAGGGTGCATCTACTAATCCTTTTATTCCAGCAGATACATATCCTCATCCGGAGAATATTTAATTAAAAAACAAAAAGCCCCCCAGCTTGTTGGCGGGAGGCGTTCCAGGGTGCATCTACTAATCCTTTTATTCCAGCAGATACATATCCTCATCCGGAAAAGATTTAATTAAAAAACAAAAAGCCCCCCAGCTTGTTGGCGGGAGGCGTTCCAGGGTGCATCTACTAATCCTTTTATTCCAGCAGATATATATCCTTATCCGGAAAAGATTTAATTAAAAAACAAAAAGCCCCCCAGCTTGTTGGCGGGAGGCGTTCCAGGGTGCATCTACTAATCCTTTTATTCCAGCAGATATATATCCTCATCCGGAAAGTCTGAAATTAATTCGCTAATTTTTTGCGTGTTGGCATAAATTTCTTTGCGCTCAAATTCCGGACACAATCCGTGCGGATCTACTTTTAGCTCGTACAACGGACTTTCTTCGCCTTGACACTTGCCGTAAACAAAATACTCGCAGGCGGCGCAACAATCTGCACCGGAAGCGATCGCCTCTTCTATCGCTATATACTTTTGCGAGAAGGGACTCAGCTTGAGATGAAATCCGTCCCACTTGGCTCTGAGTATGCCGTTGCTAGCCAATAACTCCCATCGCGGATCTGATTCCACCACCTCAGCCGGAATTCTCAACCATGCTCCCTCTACTTCAGCTTCTATACCCACCTCGAACTCAGCAGGCAGAGAAATTTCGGCAACTCTTGTTTTGCTAATGTGTTCTGGCACATTCCCGAAGTCAATTGCCTCCCCAACCGAGGGGATGTGGACGTAGTATTTCTTTTGCAAGTCACCCGAACGCGCCAGTTCGTGCAAGGCGTCTGTTGAGCCGTGAATTAATATCAGGTGTTTGGGATTAACTCGATGAATGACTTGTGTTAAACCAACTTTATCTGCATGAGCGCTAAGATTAAATCGCCGTACTTGAGCGCGGACACTTATCTCTTTGCCATCTAATTCAACAGTGTCGCCAGTTTTGAGATTTTGCAGCAATCTACCGGGACTTTCTTCATCTGTATAGCCAGAAATGAAGATGGCGGCGTTTTCTCGTCCTAGCAACGCACTAGCATAATATACAGATGGCCCTCCGGTGAGCATTCCGGAACTGGCGATAATTACGCTGGGTTTTGCCATCGCCAGAGGGCGTTCTCTGGGTGAGCCTATGGGGGTGACTGGTGTTGTGGATTTTTCATCAAAGAATGGTTCGCGATCGCTTTGTTGGACAAAGTTGCGGACGCTGCTAGGTAACAGTTCTAAATTATCGGAAAATACATCTGTAACTGCTCTAACTAAGCCATCGACAAATACGGGAATTTTTAATTTGTGGAAGATGGCGCTAGTGCGAATTGCGAGTAAGATTTCTTGAGCGCGACCGAGTGCAAAAGCTGGAATTAAAACGTTACCGCCTTTGCCAATAACTTCGGCGATCGCGTTCATCAATGCTGTTTCTTGATTCTTCCGCGCTGGATGCGTATCCGAACCATAGGTAGACTCGGTAATCAACATATCGGCTTCTGGAAGATCTGCCAGTCGCAATCCTTCAGTAGTGCGCGAGGAAGCGGTGTTGTAGTCGCCAGTATAGAGGAGCGATCGCTCTCCATATCTTAAATATATGCACGCCGCACCAACAATATGACCAGCATTAATAAATCTAACTTGTAAACCGGGAAGCGGTTCAAAGTCCTTTCCCACTGGTTGTGTTTCCAAGCGAAACAAGGTGCTGGACAAATCATCTTCATCAAACAATTCCGGCGAATCTTCGTTGCGTTGCTGCACTTTCAAACAGTCTTGCAACATGACGTGAGCAATTTCCCTAGTCCCCGGAGTACAAATCATCCGCACGTGGGGATAACGACTGTGAAATACTGGAACTGCGCCTAAATGATCTTGGTGAGCGTGAGAGATCAGCAACAGATTAGGACGGTTTAGGTGGTCGAGTGCTGGTAAAGGATCGTAGCCTTTGGGACGAGTACCGCAATCCAATACTATTTCATAAGGGCCGATTAAAATTTGAAAGCAAGAAGCGCCGATTCCTCTAGCGGCTCCCAACGGTTTAACTATTAATCTTGTGTTTTGAATTTGGGATGTTGCATTATTGTCTGAATCGTCAGTTTCTTGCAATTCCAAATCTTCTGTAGTAAGCGATGCAATTGGATATTTATATACAGTAGCTTGTCGAGCTTGCCATCCTATTTGAACTCTAGCGCGATCGCCAGTGGATCGGCGTAAAGCTTCCCATTCCCAACCGTACCAACGCTTTTCTGGCTGTGAGAGTTCCCAGTCATCATAGCCCGTTTCTGCGGTTAGTGCCTGCTGCGCTATTAGCTTTGGTGCAACAGGATTTGGCAGTATTTTTTGTTCGGCGTCGTGCTTTGCAGCAGCGCCCGCGATCGCGTCATTTTTTAGAGACGTTGCGGGCAAATTTCCTACATCAATATTCGATTTATTTTTATCAATTTCCTCCACCTTAGAAATACGCTGAATTTGCAACGTATCTCCTAGTCTAATTGCTGTAACTGATACCAAATCTCCTACTTTTGCGCTAATTCCTGGACTTAGAAGGGTAATTTTGAGAGGTTTCTCGCCCAATCTATTTATTTTAAACATAGCGCTGGTGTTGCGCTTGCCTAGTTGCACAACTCTTCCCACAAAATTACATTTATCCTCAACTTCCCTATCGGCGGGATTTGAGTTGCAATTAACGACATTTACCGTCGCTATTTGCCCTGTAGAGTCAGTATTGGGGATGAGATACCACAGCCCTACTTGTCCTGTGGGATATTGTTCGGCGAGTTTAGAAATCCGCAAGCGCGTTTCATCCCGGCACACAAGATACAGCGCTTCGCTGTCTTTTTCAATGAGTCCGGTGACAGTGAACTCAAAAGCCGTTGCTGGATCAAATTCAATAGACGCGGTTGCTGTTGTGCGATCGGGGTTCATGCTGAAAGTTTTTTGCCTTATGGCACAGACTATTTGCCTGTGAAGGAGGAGAGGTGTGTTTTTAGCCTATCAAAAAATTTCTATTGTGGTTTTTTCTACGTGGGTAATTAGTAAAGCTTGAAAGTTTAGGATTATCAAGGCGCAGATAATAGCGATATTTCTCTGTAATTATCTGCGTTTATACAATCTTGGTAATGACAAGATGCTAATCTCGCCACAAGGCAATTCCACCTAATAAGCCACTGACGTTGGGCACGATTTTAACATTAGGTGGTAGGTCTATTGTCACCTTTTTGGTATTGCCACCGCCGATGTAAAGATACTCGCAGTTAAACAGTTTTTGAAGTTGCGCGATCGCTTTTCCTAAACGGCTGTTCCATCTTTTTTGGCCTATTTTGTCCAAGGCGGCGCGTCCGAGTTGTTCTTCATAGGTTTCCCCTTTGCGAAATGGATGGTGTCCGGCTTCCAAATTTGGCACGAGTTTGCCATCCACAAACAAACCGGAACCAAAGCCTGTTCCCAAAGTAATTGTTAACTCAACACCCTTACCTGAAATTGCTCCCAAGCCTTGCATATCTGCATCGTTGATAACTCGCACAGGCTTACCCAATTTTTCAGATAGTGCGGTCGCCAGATCGAAGTCTACCCATTCTGGAGTTAAATTTACTGCGGTTTTTATGACGCCATTAGTCACTACGCCAGGAAACCCAACCGATACGCGGTCAAACTCTCCCGTTCCGGCGGCTAAGGAGGCGATCGCGCCAATCACTGGCTCTGGTAATGCTGGTTGCGGTGTCTCTACGCGGCTTCTTTCGGTCAACGGCTTACCAGCTTCGTCCAAGACCATCACCTTGACGCCACTACCGCCAATGTCAACGGCTAAGGTGTGCATAGATTTCTCTCCTTTAACTATTATGGTATTTGCGCGATCGCTTCCATGAATGAGGGTAAAGCACTGCTCGCCCTACTCCACTTTAAATTACCGAATCGTAACATTCTATATCTGTTGTTACATTCAAAAATGTTATTAATATGGCGGACAAAACAAGACAGTTTATAAAGCCTTTGTTTTATAATAAACGAGTTTTTCTGGTAAATTCATGCCACAACTTATGCTTATTGTAGCAGGTGCAATTCTTTGAGGGACTTTTCTAGAGCCGCAGTTTCCCAATCAACAGCCAACGACCAATGCACGGAAGGCTTTACGGTAACGTCATCAATCGTGTAGACATTTACCATTCCCCACAGTACAACGTTGATATCTATTTGTCTAGTAATTGGTTGCACGTATTTCTTCAAATCGCCAGAATTAAGATTAATCGCGACATCAATGCGATGGTAATTGCCCACGTTTACCATTCCAAACATCTTGATATTAACGTGAGAATCTTCCTGCTGTTGAGCCTCTTGCATAGTTAAGGCTCCTACTTCAACCATTGCTTCTCTGTGCCTGGGGTCAATCAAGTTATGTTTGTATTTTGATAACAACTGCAATAACATTGACTCTGACTGATTTTTCAGAATTAGAGTCAAATCGCGTCCCAGTTTATCTGAGGAAGCGGTATCTGTGAGTAATGCGATCGCTTCATCTTTGAAACGCCCCTCTTCCGCACTGTTATATTTACTTCCCAACCTATTTAATCCAAATTTATCTAAGAGGTTATCAATCTTTAAAATTTGGTTTTGCCCAGCTTGCTTTAACATGGATCTAAGGCTGGCTCGAAATTCACCAATTGGATTAAGCAACCACCAATATCTATGTATAGGAGAAAGTTTGTGCAGTTGATCGCCATTCTCCCAGCGAATTGCAATTTCCTGGCTTGTGAGAGTATAAAAGTCGAACCACCATGCGGAATAAGGAATGTGAATTAGAAGCTTACCTGAAGAAAATCTAAACAGCGACTTAATTTTATAATCAATGTATATTTCAATTTCGTGCAATTGGAAATAAGCTGTTTTCTGCCCTAAAACGCCTATATGAAAATCGCGGATAAAATCAGCAGCGGCGTCAAGTTGTTGGAGAATTTTATGTTTAATTTTATCTAAGGGTATATCCTTACCTAATTTTAAGGATATTTTGTAAATTTCTTCGAGCCGGGTACTTTCTTGGGGGGCGACTTGTCTCCGCTTTAAAGCTTCGTCTACTTGCTGTTGCTGCAAGTTGAGTAGTTGAGCAGCATATCCATCGAAGAACTGTCGCAGCTTATCCGAAGATTGGGTTGGAGGTTGTATAAATGCGTTCATAGCAGCGAATTTAGTAGAGATTAAATTATACTTTTCCTGAGACACGATCGATTA
Source organism: Microcoleus sp. FACHB-831 (assembly GCF_014695585.1). Classification (NCBI taxonomy): domain Bacteria; kingdom Bacillati; phylum Cyanobacteriota; class Cyanophyceae; order Oscillatoriales; family Microcoleaceae; genus Microcoleus; species Microcoleus sp. FACHB-831. The sequence continues at coordinate 87,565 of NZ_JACJON010000068.1, forward strand.
TCCGGAGAAATTTGCTGGTTGGAAGAGATGCGATAAATCGGCGTCTCTACAAGAGGCGGATTTCTCGTTTTCTCGTTCCCAGGTAGAACCTGGGAATGCTACGTTTGAGGCTCTGCCTCAAACGAGTGTCAACTTGAAGAGGGGGAGACATATCCTCACCGAAAACAGTTCCCAGGCGAGCCAGGGAACGAGGTCAAATTGGCAAGAAATTAACTAAAAAATTGTCTAATTTGCTTAACAAAAGCATTTACATCTTCAAAGTGGATATTATGACCGCAACTACTAATTATCTCTAAGCGTGCAGCTTCGCAAAGGCTAGCCATTTCGGTATTAATTGATATAAATTTATTATCATATTCACCAGCTAGCAAAAGTAGAGGATTCCCATTCTGCTTCAACTTATCCCACAGACAAGGCTGACAACCCGTGCTAAGATTGCGGAGCGCTCTAGCCAACTCAAATGGATTGTTTTGTAATTTAGACTCTATTATGCGGTTAAATTCTGGATGCTTCTTTAGAGAAGCGAAAAGTGGTTGATTATACCAATTGGCTAAAAATGATGATAAATCGCTTGTTTCTAGTTGACTTGCTAGTTTAAAATCGTGTTGAATTCGTGCATCGCGTTCCTGTTGGGTTTTCAAGCCGGGGGAAGCCGATTCAAGCACAATTTTAGGGAAACGTTCGGGAAAATTTAGGGCTAGATACAAAGCCAATCGTCCGCCCATCGAATAACCAACTAAAAAACATCGTTCAATGTTTAAACTATCTAGCAAATCAACTAAGGCACGGGCAGTGTTGGGCATAGTATAAGATTCATCGCCACCTACAACCCTGGTTTTTCCATGTCCGGGAAGGTCAACTGCAAGACAATAAAATTGTTCAGATAATAATGATATAACTTGAGCAAAGTCAGCGCGATCGCCTAAAAATCCATGCAAGAATAAAATTATTTGCCGATCTCGACTACCGCTTAAAGAATAGTTAAATTTAATACTCATCTACTATCCTTAATAACAGAGTAAGAGCATGTTTTCTGACACTCAAAAACATTGGGCGCAAGCGTGTATCTCCCAACTAGCTGAAAGAAAGCTAATTAGTGGCTACCCAGATAATACCTTTCGTCCAGACACATCGGTAACAAGGGCTGAATTTGCCGCGCTTTTATATAAGGTGTTCCCCGAGGCGCCGTCGGTGCGCGATGCCATTACTTTTAGCGATGTTCCCGCCAACCACTGGGCGTACAAGGCGATTCAAGCAGTATACCGGGCGGGTTTTGTGTCCGGGTATCCCGATCGTACCTTTAAACCAAATCAGCAGATTCCGCGAGTGCAAGCAATAGTAGCTTTAGCATCGGGTTTGAAGTACGCGACGACGGCAAATGCTGATGAAACTTTGCAGCAATACTTTGACGATGCGGCACAAATTCCTGGCTATGCTAAGGGCGCGATCGCTGCTGCAATCCAACGCCAACTCATCGTCAATTATCCCGATGTCAGACAGCTAAAGCCAAATCAAAACGCCACGCGAGGAGAGTTAGCGGCGTTCATTTGTCAAGCGATAACGCAAACTTGGCAAGTTTCTGCTGTTCCGCAATATGTTGCCGGAACGCCGATTTCAAGAGGTAAGCGATCGCAGTCTGGTTCTGTTGTCGCTGAAGTTTATTACACTAAAGAGCAACCTAACAAACCGCGTCTAAAAATCACTCGCAACGGGCAAACATTGCAAGATAATTTTCTACCTAATTTGGCGCTTAAATCTGCTGGTGTTTTTTGTGTGGATTTAGACAAAGATGGAGAACCAGAAGTGTTGGTGGATGGCTTTGATAAAGGCTTTGTTTCCTTAATTTATTACTATCAACCGCAACAAAACCAGTATGCTTATATCGAGCATAAATGGGCGACTGTCAGCTATCGACTTGAGGATATAGATAAAGAAGGTGTTTTGGAATTTGTTAGCGGCGATCGCGCTTACGATCGATTTTCTCAAAATCCTCTTGATTCTGCCTTACCTCTGGCTATTTGGAGATACCAACAGGGAACCTTTATTGATGCGACGCGCTTGTACAAAGAGCAAATTCGCGCCCATGCCGAGCTACTATGGCAAGAGTATCTAAACCGTCAGCGTCGCCAGCAACAAACAAAGTCTATTTTAGCAGCTTATTTAGCAGACAGATACTTACTAGATGAAGGGCACGAAGGCTGGCAACAAGTGCGTCAGGCGTATAAAGGTAGAGATTCTCAAGAATATTTCGCGGCAGTAGTTGACGCTTTAGCAGAAAACAACTATTTCACTGTAGACTTTACAATTTTGCCGCTATTTACTCGACTTGACAACTTTTATGAAGGACTAGCACAAGTAGAAATTAACAGTAAGTCAGGTTACATTAACAAGAATGGAAAACTCACGATTAACGCGCAATTTATGGGGGCTGATTCCTTTACTGAAGGGCTTGCGTGGGTAAGGACGGCTAACAAATATGGTTATATCGACTATAGAGGAAATTTCCTAATTCAGCCACAATTTGATGCAACTGGTTCTTCTTTCTCTGAAGGGCTGTTGGCGGTAGAAGTTGCTGACAAGTGGGGTTATATAGACAAAACAGGTAAATTTGTTATCCAGCTACAATTTGATTTAGTTGATGACTTATCTGAAGGGCTAGCACGGGTATTAATCCGGGAAAAGTATGGCTACATCGATAATACTGGAAAGCTTATAATTCAACCGCAATTTGATGGCGCTGATGATTTTTTTGAAGGAATGGCGCGGGTATGGGTTGGCGAAAAATTAGGCTATATAGACAAAACGGGTAGACTTACAATCCAGCCACAATTTGATTACGCCGATTCATTTAAAGAAGGAATTGCACGTATAAAAGTTGGCGAAAAGTGGGGCTATATAGACAAGACTGGCAAGTTATCTATACTTCCCTTGAATGCAGAACTGCCCCCCTCTCCCGCTAATGGGGAGGCGCTGGGAGATTTAGCGCAATTGGAACCGCCAGCGAGTGATAATTTCAAAATGCTCCAGCCACAATTTGATTATGCCGAACCTTTTCAAGCAGGAATAGCGCGGGTAAGAAGCGGTGAGAAATGGGGTTACATTAACAAGATGGGGCAATTTATAATTCAGCCACAATTTGATGGAGTTGATGATTTTTATGGAGATTTGGCTATAGTAAAAATTGGTAATAAATATGGTTGCATCAATAAAACAGGTCAATTGGTCATTCAGCCACAATTTGACGAGCTTGATTATTTTTATCAAGAAATGGCGCGAGTCAGAATTGCTTCTAAATATGGCTACATCGACAAAACTGGAAAACTTGCAATACAGGCCCAATTCGACCGGGCTGGGTCTTTTTCTGAAGATCTAGCGCGGGTAAAAATCGGCAAAAAATGGGGCTACATTTCCAAAACTGGAAAATTCGCAATTCAGCCGCAATTTGAGGGGGCTGATAACTTTACCGAAGGACAGGCGCGGGTAAGGATAGGCGGTAAGTGGGGCTATATTCGGAATCCCATCGAGTGATGATATTGAATACATCTCACTTTTGTAAAAAGCCTACACTCTAAAAGGCTTAGGATTTATATCCCTCAAAATATTTACTGAAAAATGCAAATTTTATGGTGAGGGTGTTGAGGGGATATGTGGGTAATGGTAAGGTCTTTGGGTAGGAAGTAAAGTAGGTGCGTTGCTGCCTATGTTTAGCCAATCATGTAATGCTATCGGCTACTTGGAAAAGGCTTGCACTCTGTCAATGCAACCTTGATTTACAGCAAGGGTTAAAATTTCTTTCATTCCTAGCCGTTTAAAGAAAAGTGCGGCGTAATTTCTCTGCATTTGAGTGCCGTTAAACAAATAGTGTTTAATTCGCTCTTTTCCTTCGGTTGTCTCCACTAAGCTAAGAGCGTAGTCAACTAACTTGTAAGTGGCACAGTTTTGGTTATTCTCTAAAGCATCCATTAGCTTATCAATATTATGGGCTTTTCCAGAACGCGCCATATTGACGAAAAGAGTATATCTGTTGTTTTTAGCATTGTATTCCTCCAGAACCTTTTCTATTAAAGGATCTTTTCGTGTTTCAAGTAGCGAATAAGCGGCTTGGCGTACTTTCCAAAAATTATTACCTAAAGCCTGAATAACCAAGTTTAAGCCAGCTTCACCGTACTTTAGAGATTCGTGAAGGGCAGAAATTCTTTGCTCGACAATTGGACTTGTTAATCGCCACTTAACACCTTCTAGTCCTCCTAAAATAAGGCTGCCCATCGGAGCTGGAGTTTGACCACCCAGGACGGCATCATATTCTCTTGGTTGTTCAAGATTATTTGTCATCGCACTGTTTGGGTAATTGGTAATGGTTAATAGGGCATGGGGTATTGCCCACAATTATATTTCCGTTTGCCCTTGTTCCCTGGCTCTGCCTGGGAATGCGTTTGCCTTGCTTACCAGTCTCGACGTGATAGCAGAGAACCCCACCCTTTAAAAAAGATTGCTACTGCACCGCCAAATAACAAAAAATCGCCATCGACCATTCCCTGCTTGCCCAAAATCCATCCAGGTAGGTGCCCGCTAGGAGCATTTAAAGTGAAGTTAAGGTGGTTGTGGTAAATCCAGTAGCCGTCTTTCCTCCATCCGACTCGTTCGCCAAATAGTCCCCAGGCTTCCCAATCAAAGATGCCCGGTTTTCCTCCAAGGCTGTGCCATATGTGCTTTTGGGCGCTAAAGCCAAATTGCCCTTGGCTGTATTTTCCCCAGAGGTTGTCGATGGTGGTTAAGTCTTGGCAGGGAAAATTTTCAATGTCGGATATTCTCAGCCAGCCTTCTGTTTGGCGATCGCACACCGATAGCATAATAGCTCCAGTTTCTGCGTCGGCTTCTTCCCAGTTAGCTGCTGCTAGTAGCTTTTGCAGTCGCGTGTAGTCTACACCTGCGGCAGATATCAAAGGGGGATATTCCTGTAAAATTTCTGTTATTCTCGGTTGTGGTTTCTGCTGTTGGAGTAGCAAAAAAGCGGCTCTCTGTACTTGCCCCGATTCATCCTTCAAGGCTTGAATCACTACTTCCAAGCCGTCTTGACCATATTTTATGGCATCTTTTAGGGCAGCAATCCTTTGCTCTACACCTGCACGGGCTAATCTAATTTTGGCTCCTTGGAGTCCCCCCAATACTGCGCCAGCTACAGGGGGCGGATTTTGACCGCCAAGTACAGCATCGTCATCTCTAGGGCTTCTAAGTTCTCCCATCTTCTCTCCATTATCCCCAATCTAAAAGCCGCATTAGACGTAGGCGAAGCATTGCCTTACCCCGTAAAGTAGGTGGCATCCACCGCCTGGGTGTCTATCGTCTATTTAGCTACACGCTAAATAATGTATCTACCGCACGCCCCACATCTTAATTGTCCCATCTGCACTGCCGCTGCACAGGTTTTCTCCATCTAGACTGAAGCCAACAGATAGAACTGACTCGTTATGTCCGTCTAACCTATAAAGCAGTTTTTGGTGGGCATCCCCCACCCTACCCTTGATTAATCAAAACTCAGACGCGATGAATCGCGTCTCTACAAGATTCAAAATTTTATTTTTAACCTCAAAACTTTATTGCACTCCCCACACCTTGATTGTTTTATCTTCGCTACCACTAATGAGAGTATGACCATTGCGACTGAAAGCAAGACAAGTAACTGAGCTTTCATGTCCTTCAAGAATGTGAAGTACCTCGCCCGTCTTTACCTTCCAAAGTACGATTGTATTGTAACTACCTCCAGCTAAAATACGTCCATCGGGGCTGAAAGCGAAGCAACCAATCAAGGGCGACTGTTCTTCAAAAGTGGGTATTAATTCCCCAGTACCGAGATGCCACAGTTTAATTTTAGGCTTAGGCCAACCGTTACTGGAACTTACCATAGTTTGTCCATCGGGGCCGATCGCAATTGCTAAAATGCTACCTGTATGGCCTTTAAGAGTGCGTGGTTTATCTCTAGTTCGTAGGTTCCACAATTTAATTGTTGAATCGGCGCTACCGCTAACTAAAGTTTTTCCGTCAGGGGTGAAAGCAAGACAAGAAATTCCAGATGTATGCGTACCCCAAATTAGCGAACGACTAATATTAAATACGAGCTTACCAGTATCTAAATTCCAAATTTTGATAGTTGTATCGTGGCTGCCAGTAGCAACTAGGGGAGGTGTTTCCGTGCCCGATTCACCATCAGGAAGCATAGCGATCGCGCTAATTTCTAATTCATGTCCGTAGAGGGCGTGCTGCTTTTCCCCCTCCTGCCAAATTTCGAGTAAGTAGCTAGAAGTATTGATAGCTTTAACCAGCGTTTCTCCATCGGAACTGATAGCGAAAGATTCTTTAGCTCTGGGATATTTAGGAATACTATAGAGTAATTCATTTTTCAGGTTACAAACTTTAATTGCCTTACCGCGAAGATACGCGATCGCCTTTCCATCCCCACTAAGGGCAATATTTGTACCCCCTATAATCGTGCGGATGCAATCAAAAAATTGATACTGATTAAATGATGTTAATGCTTTACGAACTTCGGCTTCTTTCCTCGATCGCAATACCAAATAAGCAGCTTTTTGTACTTCATCTAAGGGCTGATTTAAAGCTTTTATTACTAATTCTAAGCCTGCATTGCCGTACTTTACAGCATCTTTAATGGCTGCAACTTGTTGTTCGGCAACTCCACTCGCCCAGCGTTTCTTGACACCTTCAATTCCTCCCAAAACCATACCGCCGGATGGTGCTGGGGCTTCCCCACCTTTGACGGCATCATATTCTTTCGGTTGATTAGCATTTGCCATTACACTTTTACCCTTACACTAATAGCAATCTTAATGCGTAATAAGTAATGGTTAATCGGGCGACTGGGCAAAATTCCGACCCTAATTTAATGCCCAATTCCCAATTTCCCATAGCCCTTTTACCGCACGCCCCACACTCTCATCGTCTTATCGTGGCTGCTACTGACAAGGGTCATACCATCTGGACTGACAGCAAGAGAAACAACTCCGCCCTGATGTTCTTCAAGGGTGTGCAGCAACGCCCCAGTACCCAAATGCCACAGTAGAATCCTCTCATCCCAACCGCAACTGACGAGAGTCTGTCCATCCGGGTTAACTCTAACACAGTTAACTTCGCCCCAATGTCCTGTAAGGGTGCGCCGTAATTCTCCTGTTGGTAAATCCCACAGCTTAATTAATTTATCCCCACCGCAACTAATAAGGATTTTTCCATCAGCATTAATGGCAAGGCATTTTACCCATTGGGAATGTCCATCAACGGTTTGCAACAGTTCTCCAGTGGTTAAATCCCACAGTTTTATCGTTCCGTCAGCACTACCACTGGCTAAAATATTGCCGTTGGGACTGATAGCAATGGACTTAATTCCAGCGGAATGTCCACTCAGAGTGCGAATTGCTTTTCTTGTGCGTAAACTCCACAATTTGATAGTAGAGTCTTCGCTACCACTGACAATAGTATTACCATTTGGGGCGATCGCTATGCAGTTTACCTCGCCGTCATGCCCTATCAGCGAACACAGCAAACCAGAACCTATGATGCGAGTCTCTTGTAGGCTGCCGTGTAAATCCCATACTTTAATTGTATTGTCTTTACTAGCGCTGACAAGAGTTTCCCCATTCCGACTAATGGCAATAGCATAAACTGAATGGGAATGTCCGGTGAAATTGCGAACTATTTTGCCAGTTTGCAGCGATCGCACTTTGATTGTTCGGTCGCTACCGCCACTAACAAGGGTATTTCCATCGGGACTAATTGCTATTGAATAATCAGTCCCCTGTCCTGTCGAATGTCTGTAGAGACACTGGAATAGTTGATAAGGATTGTATTCCTGTAAAGCAATTTTGGCTTTATTTTCTTCACAGTTTTGGAGTATCGCATATGCAGTTCGCTGCACCTGCAAAGAAGAGTCTGTTAATGCCTCAATTACTAAGTCTAAGCCTTCTTGTCCATAATTTAGTGCCTGCTTTACAGCATTGATGCGTTGATGCTCAATTGCACTTTTAAAACGTTGCTTGACTCCTAGCACCCCCCCCAAAACGGCACCATTAACTGGCGCTGGGATTTGACCGCCTAAGACAACATCATAAGATCTTGGCTGATTGATATTGTGTGCCATTGCTCCTTCAGTATTTTTATACTACAATTGTAGTGTAAAATAGCAAATTGCGCGATCGCGCCGTCTATTTTCGTGTCGATTCACCAACACTAATGCTCTTTACCCAATTGCCAATTACTTAATTCCCTATTTTTGCAGTAATTCCCACATATTGATGATATCGTCGCTACTGTTTACGGTTACTTATGCAACTTTTGGATAACGCAATCAACAATTTTTTGAACGGTTGTAATTTGCTCGATATCTGAATCGTCAATTTCAATATGGAACTCTGACTCCAATGCTAATACCACCGCAACTATATCTAAATCATTCGCGTGTAAATTTTTAATAATATCGGTATTTACATTGATGCGGTTTGCTTCAATTTTGAGACTAGCGCTAAGAACGCGCTGTACTTTAGCAAATATTTGGCTATTTAACTGTCTGGATGGAGACTGAATATATTCTCTTACCGCTTGCAGTACGTTTGGTTCTGCCCTATCTCGAAGTAGTAAATACGCTGCCTGTTCTACTTGCCAAGATTTATCATTTAAGGCTTTAATTATCAACTTTAAGCCTTCTTCACCGTAATTTAAAGCGATAGGTAAGGCAGCAATCCTTTCCTTGGTTGCTGGATTGTTCAACCGCTTTTTAACACCTTCTAGCCCTCCCAAAACAGCAGCATCGTTGCGTAATGAGTTTTGACCGCCTAGAACAGCATCAAATTCTCTAGGTTGATTGGGGTTATTGTTCATGGGGGGAAATTGAGAAATTGATAGTTCCCGCGCCCTAGATTTGGCGATCGCGGAATTTATCGCTGCAATTAGTGCCGTCTTATCGAAGTACTTTTCAATAAATTCAAAATTCTCCCAAGGTTGCGGAATTTCTTCTATCACCCCCTTTATATATCCTGACATTAACACTAAGGGAATTTTCTGGAGTAGAGGATCTGCTTGGATATACTGATATAGTTCCCAACCGCTAACGAGAGGCAATAAATAATCGAGAATTATCAAGTGCAAATTGTGGCGTTCGCGATCGAGTAAATTGCGCCCTACCATGCCGTCTGGGGCTTCCAGAATTTCAAAGTTACTCATATGTAACATATCTCGGATAGCCCTCCGCATCGCCCTGCTGTCATCGATTACTATAATTTTGTTATTAGCCACGCATCCCCCCACTTGTGCCTAGCGGTAGAACTATATTATCGAGGTTATTGAGGGTAATGATTAAAATTAGTGCGATCGCAGTATTTGATGGTGGGGAATAGAAGCCTTTCTAGCGCACTCCCCACACTTTGATAGTGCCGTCATTACCGCCACTGGCTAAAATGTCACCATTGGGGCTAAAGGCGAGGGATCTAACATATTTTAAATTCCCCGTGAGGTTGTGCTCTAAAGACGCGATCGCTTCCTCACCGCTTTTGGATTGGAGATCCCAGATATTAATAATACCGTCATTACTGCCACTGGCTAAAATCTGACTATTTGGGCTAAAAACCAGACATCTAACACTGGTTGAATGCCTCTTAAGCGTGCGCTGTAAAGAGGGCGCTTCTGTGCCTTGTTTTGTGTCAAGATTCCATAGATGAATAGCGCTGTAATTACTACCACTAGCTAAAATTTGCCCATCGGGGCTGATGGCGACGGAATTAACCCAGCCTGACTTACTCTGGAGGGTAAATGCATCGGATGCGATCGCTGTGCCTGTTTTTGTGTCCAGATTCCAGATACGAATGGTTTCGTCATTACTACCACTGACTAAAGTTGTACCATCGGGGCTTATAGCTACAGAATTAACCCAGCTTGAATGTTCCTTGAGGGTTTTTCTCAGTTCGCCTGTGTAGGGATTCCAAAGTTTAATAGTAGCGTCCTTACTACCGCTGATGAGAGTTGTACCGTCGGGGCTAAAGGCGATAGAAGAAACCCAGGCAATATGCCCTTTAAGAGTGCGTATCTGTTCGCCATTTTGCAAATTCCAAATATTAATCGTTCCGTCAGAACTGCCACTAGCTAAAATTTCACCATTGGAACTAAAGGCAACAGAAGAAACCCAGCCATTGTGCCCATCCAAGGAGCGTTGTAGAGTGGCGACTTCATCGCGATCGCCAGGTGGCAAATTCCACAGCTTGATAGTTTTATCAAAACTGTCAGTAGCTAAAATCTGACTGTTGGGGCTAATGGCAACCGACCACACTCCGCCCCCCTCGCCAGGTAGGGTGTCTATGCACTGGAAATATTTATAAGGATTGAATGAATCTATGGCGTTTAATATCTCTGGTTCTGTCCTTTTTTCAAGTAACCAATATGCTTTTAACTTTAATCTATCGTTAGAGTTATTAAATGTTTCAAGTATTAAATCTAAACCTGGTTGGCCATAATTTAAAGCGTCTGTTAACGCAGCATTTCTTTGTTCAAAAACAGGACTTGCCAACCGTCTTTTGACGCCTTCCAAGCCTCCCAAAACTGCGCTGGCGAAGGGGCTTGGGGTATTACCGCCCATGACGGCATCGTATGACCTCGGTTGGTTGGGATTGGTGGCGATCGCTTGCTTGGCTGACATCCGAGACAGAGTGGATTTATTAATAGCTGATTGGATTGCATTAATCAACTGCTGTGGCTGAAAGGGCTTTTCTAGAAATTCAAAATAATCGAATGGTTGGGGAATTTTTTCTGTCACATCTTCCCGATTGCCTGCCATCACTACCAACGGTATTTTTTGGAGTTTGGGATCTGCCTGAAGATGTTGATATACTTCCCAACCGCTGAGTTTAGGCAACAAAAAATCCAGTAATATCAAGTTTGGGTGTTGATGGCGAATTAAATCGAGTCCTTCAACGCCGTTTTTGGCTTCAAGGATTTCACAGTTAAGTAGAGCTAACATCCTTGGGATTGCCATCCGAACGCTTTTGGCGTCATCGATAACGAGAACTTTGTTACTAGCCATAACTATCCCCTTGGTGCGTAGCGGCGGAATTCTATATCGAGGTTACTAATTTAGTAGACAGATGCGCCACTACTTGATAGTCCACTCGATATATGCGATCGCGTTGCAATAGCAGCCAGACGAGCGATCGCTACTTCGCTACTCGTTCACTTTGCGGGGGATTAAGGTTAGATGTGGGTAAAACGTCAGGGGAAAATAGTTTCGTCGTCGTAGAAAGCCTTTCTCAGGTCTGTCCTACTCAACTTTGTTCCGCTCAAGTCGGCTCCATAGAAGTCTGCGTCTCTCAAGATTGCCCCACTCAAGTCTGCCCCAATCAACTTTGCTCTCCTCAAGTCGGCTCCACTCAAGTCTGCCCCAATCAACTTTGCTCCACTCAAGTCTACTCCACCGAAGTCTGCCCCAATCAACTTTGTTCTACTCAAGTCGGCTCCACTCAAGTCTACTCCACCGAAGTCTGCCCCAATCAACTTTGCTTCTCTCAAGCAAGCCTTACTCAAGTCTGCCTCTCTCAAGATTGCCTCTCTGAGGTTTGCAATATTCAGGTCTGCCCCTCTGAGGTTTGCCATACTCAGGTTTGCCCCTCTGAGGTTTGCCTCTCTGAGGTCTACCTCTCTCAAGTCTGCGCTACTCAGGTCTACCTCTCTCAAGTCTGCCCTATTCAGGGAAGCCTTATTTAGGGAAGCCTCTCTCAAGTTTGCCCCTCTCAGGGAAGCCCAAATCAGGTTTAGGCCACTCAGGTTTGCCCTACTCAAGTTTGCCCTATTCAGGGAAGCTTCTCTCAAGCTTGCCCCTCTCAGATCTGCCAAGCTTAGGTTTGTCCCGCTTAGGTCTGCCAAGCTTAGGTTTGTCCCGCTTAGGTCTGACCCACGTAGATCTGCCCCACTTAGGTCTGCCCCTCTCAGCAGTGCCTTTCTCAGATTTGCCCATCTCAGGTCTACCCTGGCAAAATTCCTTTCTCCTGCTGCATAACGGCTGAGTAGTTCCTTGCCTAGCTTGGTGCTGTATTCCGCTAATGCTGGCTGATTTCGGAGTAGCGAATATGCTTGAGCGCATACTTGCAGCGATTCATCCTGCAAAGCCTGAATAAGCAAATCCAAGCCAACTTCCCCATATTTCAATGCCTCTGTTAGCGCTGCGACTCGATGCTCGACAATTGAACTGGCCAAACGCATCTGGACTCCTTGCAGCCCTCCCAAGACTACACCGCTCAATGGTGCTGGGTTTTCACCGCCTTTGACAGCATCGTAGTCTCTGGGTAGATCGGGATTTTCTGCCATTGCACCTTTCCTCTTGCACTACTAATAGTCTTCCCAAGCAATGCAGAGCAGCGATCGCGCCTTTACCCCATACCCCAAACTTCTACGTTATAACTCCCACTTACCAAGGTTTGACCATCACCACTTAGGGCAAAGCAAACACCTGATGGATGCCCCTCTAAAGTGCGGATATGCTGTCTTGTTTGCCAATTCCAAATTTTAATTTTCTTGTCGTCATAGTTACCCCCGCTAAATAGCGTTTGTCCATCAGCGCTACAAGCAAGCCCCAAAACATAGCCTGTATGTCCGTTGAGAGTGCCTATTTCTCGTTTCTTCTTCACATCCCAAATTTTGATCGTTCTATGGCTGCCACTAAACAGGGTATTGTTATCGCTACTGAGGGCAATACAAGAAACAGAACTTGCATGGCCTTTAAGAGTGTAAATTTCCCTTCCTGACTTCACATCCCACACCTTAATTGTCGAGTCGCCACTACCACTAAACAGAGTATTGCCATCAGCGCTGAGGGCAACAGAAGTAATAGTGCCTGCGTGTCCTTTGAGGATGCCGAGTTCTTCCCCAGTTTGCAAATTCCAGATTTTAACAGTGCAGTCATAACTACCAGCCGCCAAAATTTGCCAATCGCGACTGATAGCGATCGCATCAACTGCACTCGCTGCTTTAAAGGTGCGAATTTCTCGCCCCGTCCGCACGTTCCAAACTTTTATTGTAGTGTCGTGGCTGCAACTAACCAAAGTCTTTCCATCCGGACTAAGTAGAAGCGAACTAACAATATGGGAATGTGCCTTTATAGTGCGAACTTCTCGTTTTGTTGACAAATCCCACACCTTAATTGTGTTGTCGGGATAAGCACCGCCACTAACTATAGTCTGGCCGTCGGCGCTAATAGCAACAGAAGCAATTCCACTATGCGGATGTCCGCCCAAAGTTTGCAGGCAATCAAAAAAGCGATAACAATTATACTCGCGTAATGCCTGCATTACGTTTGGATATTCTATCTTCTTCAGCAATACGCGATAAGCTTCTTTGTGCAGCGGTTGCGATTCTTCTTTAAGAACTTTAAAGGCTAAATCTAACCCTGGTTGCCCATATTTCAGCGCTTCGTTTAGGGCTGTAATTTGTTGTTCGAGAATATTACTTGCTAGGAGTTTTTTGACTCTATCGAGTCCTCCCAATACTACAGCGTTTGTAGGGGGTGGAGTTTCGCCGCCCTTGACAGCATCGTATGGTCTGGCTTGAATAGTGGGGATAATGGAGATATACCAGTTATCGATACCAGCAGCGATCGCATATCCATTTAATGTTGCAGTATTGGCACGAAAAAATCCGAATTCAATAATCGAGCCATAAATTGAAAAATCCGGATGTTCGTCCGGACTCTCTGGCGTTCTAAAATCCTCTGCTTGTAAGTTCAGCTTTTCTTGAGTAGCCCAGATATTATTAGGAATAATTAAACTATTGGGAGGAGCAGTAAAAAATAATTTACCATTTTGCTTTAAAGCTGGCCCAGTTGCTTGACCTTCTCCAAAACCTTCGATGAGGATAGAATCTTCAGAGTAATTAATAGACGCGATCGCTCCTTGCTTCGAGGGGTTATAACTAGCGCCGCGACGGAAATTAAAACCAAAAATGTTGGAATTGTCAACCGCTGCCGTGTTGACATGATTAACAATGCTGCGAAAAGTGCCGGGATTTCCCCCAGAAACTTCTTGTTTTGCCGCCGTTGTTCCACCATTACCGCTCATCCAGGGAACCAGTTCCCAATCTGAGTCGTTAAATATTGAGTCTGAAAAAGTAATGATGTTGAACATGAATAAATTACAAAGGCGTTAATTATTAATTATTGGAAACCAGCTTTTTTTTCTCTTCCTTCGCGTACTTTGCGTCTTCGCGGTTCAACAAACCCCATCTGTAAGTTCCCCAAATCATTGACGATTGCGATAATTATTGATTGTAACTATAAAACAGCGATCGCTATTTTAATTCCCTAAAAATGCGATATAATTTATTTCGATAGCATCGCTTTGGCTCTATTGGGACTAAAGCCTTTAGGAAATCTAGTTGCCATATTGTAAGTAGCTTTAGTTAGATTTGCCTTACTCAGATTTGCACCGCTTAAGTCTGCCTCGCGCAGGTTTGCCCAACAGAGATTTGCCCTACTCAAGCTTGCCCTGCTTAAATCTAACCCGCTCAGGTTTGCACCGCTTAAATCTGCCTCGCTTAAATCTGCCTCGCGCAAGTCTAACCCATGCAGGTGCGCCCAACTCAAGTATGCCCCGCTCAAATTTGCCCCGTTCAGGTTCGCCTCTCGCAAGATTGCCCCGCTTAATATAGCCCGACTCAGGTTAGTTTTAGTCAAGTCAGCCCAACTTAGGTTAGCTTCTCGCAAGTATGCCCCAGTTAAGTTAGCACAACTCAGGTTAGCTTCTCGCAGGTATGCGCCGCTGAGGTTTGCACCACTGAGATCTAAACCGCTAAGGTCTAATTTACTGAGATCTAAGCTATTGAGGATTGCACCGCTGAGGTTAGCGCCGCTTAAAATTGCACCGCTTAAGGTGGCGCCGCTTAGGTATGCTTTGCTGAGGTTGGCGCCGCTGAGATTTGCGCCGTTGAGGTTTACGCGGCTGAGGTTTACCCCACTGAAATCTACTCCGCTTAAATTTGCGCCGCTGAGGTTGGCTCTAGGCGCGAGTTCTTTGGTAGAGTTGCCCTTGCGGTCTGCGTTTAAGGTTTGAATTACCAGGTCTAAGCCTGTTTGACCGTATTTAAGGGCTTCTTTAAAGGCGTTACTCCGCAGCGATACAGCTTCAGAAGCCAAGCGGTGCTTGACACCTTCAAGTCCCCCCAAGATAGCTGCGCCAGGAGGGGCTGGATATGCGCCGCCAAGGATGGCATCGTATTCTGTTGGCTGATTGGGATTTTCTGCCATCGCAGTATTTTAGATGTTGCTAATAGTTGCAGTTTAGCGATCGCGTGCGCGTATAAATAAGGTGTAGGTTGGGTTGCGGCACTAAACCCAACAAATACTGGCAAATTTTGGGTTTCACTTCGTTCAACGCAACCTACAATTATTCTTAAATTTGCATGAGTTTCTATTTACTATTATGGCGATCGCTCGTCGCCCTCTTCATTAATTTGAATAAACTGCACCGCTATTTTTGGGGCTAAAACCTTTGGTAAATCTGGTTTCTGCGTTGTAAATAGCCCCGCTCAAATCTGCCCCGCTCAGTTTAGCACTACTCAAGTTAGCCCCGCACAGGTTGGCGTCGCTCAAATTGGCATTGCTTAAGTTGACATCGCTTAAGTTAGCCCCCATTAAGTTGGCGTCGCTTAAATTAGCCCAACTCAAATTAGCCCGACTCAGGTTCGCATCGTTCAATTTAGCCCGACTCAGGTTTGCCCCATAAAGGTCTGCCCTACTCAAGTCTGCTCTATTTAGATCTGCTCTACTCAAGTCTGTCTCTCTCACCAACGCGCGACTCAAGTCAGCTTGTCTGAGATCTGCCCCTCTCAGGTTAGCTTCGCTGAGGTTAGCCTGACTGAGGTTAGTTTCGCTGAGTTTTGCGCCATAAAGGTCTAATTTTTTAAAATCGCGCTCTCCTGCTGCATAACGCTTGGGTAGTTGCTGCACGCGGTAGGCGCGTAATGCTAGGTCGGCTTTTGGATGTCGCTGCTTCTGGAGTAAGGAAGATGCAGTATCGCACACTTGTTGTGAAGAATCTTGCAAGGCTTGAATTACCAAATCTAAGCCAGCGAGTCCATATTTTAGCGCTTCAGAAAGTGCTGCAACTTTTTGCTCGACAGTAGGTGCGATCGCCAACCGCATTTTAACTCCTTCCAGCCCCCCCAAGACGACGCTGCCAATAGGCGCAGGGTTTTTACCCCCAAGAACAGCATCGTCATCTCTCGGTTGATTGGGATTTTCTGGCATTGCACCTTTACTCCTAACCTACAGTAGAGCGTTTTCAGTTTGGCGATCGCGATGCATATCCCACTCAAGCGCAGCTTGTCTATCGCTTATTCCCCAAAGCGCGATCGCATCCCGACACTCGCCCAAATCATCCTCGCGAGGTAATAGTTCAAACTTCCCTTATCTCATTCCCCACACTTTGATAGTCTTGTCGTAACTGCCACTAACAATAGTCCTTCCATCCGGCGCTATTGCTACGGAAGTAACAGCGTCTAAATGCCCCTCTAGCGTGCGAAGTGACTCGCCTGTCACCAGACCCCACACGAAGATGGTGTTGTCTTTACTGCCACTAACAATAGTTTTAGCATCCGGGGCTATTGCTACGGAAACAACATCCTCTGAATGCCCATGTAGCGTGCCCAAAGACTTGCCCGTCAGAATATCCCACACTTTGATAGTCTTGTCATCACTAGCACTGATAATAGTTTTAGCATTCGGGTCTATTGCTACAGAACGAACAACGTCTGAATGCCCATGTAGCGTGCCCAAAGACTTGCTCGTCAGAATATCCCACACTTTGATAGTCTTGTCCCTACTGCCACTGACAATAGTTTTACCATCCGGGGATATGGCTACGGAACTAACATAGGATGAATGCCCATGTAGCGTTCGCTGGCACTCGCCTGTTTCTATATCCCAAACTTTGATGGCGTTGTCGTAACTGCCACTGACAATAGTTTTACCATTCGGGGCTATTGCTACAGAAAAAAGATCTGAATCCATCTCTAGCGTGCGCTGGCAGTTGCCCGTCATAATATCCCACACTTTGATGGTGTAGTGCATACTGCCACTGACAATAGTTTTACTATTGGGGGCTATTGCTAGGGAAACAATATCCTCTGAATGCCCATATAGCGTGCGCTGACACTCGCCTGTCTCTATATCCCAGACTTTAATAGTCTCGTCGCCACTGCCACTGACAACAGTTTTACCATTCGGGGCTATTGCTACGGAATTAACACCCAATGAATGCCCCTCGAAGGTGTGAAGACACTCAAAAAATTGATAAGGATTGTATTTTTCTAAAGCAATTTTGACTTTAGTTTCTGTTTTTGTCCGCAGTAGCGAATTTGCTGCCCGCCTTACCCCCCCCGATTTATCCTGCAAGGCTTGAATCACCAAATCCAAGCCTGATTCACCATATTTGAGGGCATCGTTTAGTGCGAGAATTCTTTGCGCTTCTTGTGTACTAGCCAAGCGTCTCTTCACACCTTCTAACCCGCCTAAGACAACAGCATTAATTGGAGGCGGGCGATCGCCTCCCAATACAGCATCGTATTCTCTCGGTTGATTGGGATTTTCTGGCATTGTGGTTTTATAGTTGCGTTGTTTGAATATGGCTAATTTTTGGAGTATGCGCGATCGCATCTAATCCAACGTGCATAGGAGAATTTTGCAAGGATGCGATCGCCCAAATCATCCTCGCGAGGAATACTTCAAACTTCCCTTATCTTATTCCCCACACTTTGATGGCCGTGTCCCAACTGCCACTGACAATAGTTTTACCATCCGGGGTTATTGCTACGGAATGAACCGCCCCTGAATGCCCTTGTAACGTGCACTTGCACTCGCCCGTCACGATATCCCACACTTTGATGGTGTTGTCCCTACTGCCACTAACAATAGTTTTACTATCGGGGGCTATTGCTACGGAACGAACATCGTCTGAATGCCCCTGAATGGTACGCAGCTTGCCCCTGTGTATATCCCGTACTTTGATAGTCTTGTCGCTACTGCCACTGATAATAGTTTTACCATCGGGGGCTATTGCTACGGAACGAACATCGTCTGAATGCCCAGCTAGCGTGCACAAACACTCGCCCGTCACGATATTCCACACTTTGATAGTCTTGTCGTAACTACCACTGACAATAGTTTTACCATCGAGGGCTATTGCTACAGAAACAACATACGATGAATGCCCAGCTAGCGTGCGCAAAGACTCGCCCGTCACGAGATCCCACACTTTGATGGTGTAATCCGCACTGCCACTGACAATAGTTTTACCATCGGGGGCTATTGCTACGGAATAAACAGAGAGTGAATGCCCCGCTAGCGTGCGCAAAGACTCGCCCGTCACGAGATCCCACACTTTGATGGTGCTGTCGTAACTGCAACTGACAATAGTTTTACCATCGGGGGCTATTACTACGGAATAAATATCGGATGAATGGCCATGTAGCGTGTGCAAAGACTCGCCCGTCACGAGATCCCGCACTTTGATGGTGCGGTCTAAACTACCGCTGACAATAGTTTTACCATCGGGGGCTATTGCTACGCAATAAATATCGGATGAATGCCCCTTGAAGGTGCGGAGACACTCAAAAAATTGATAAGGATTGAATTTTTCTAAGGCAATGGAGACTTTAGTTTCTGTCTTCGTCAACAGTAGCGAGTATGCTGCCCACTTTACCCCCCCTGATTCATCCTGCAAGGCTTGAATCACCAAATCTAAGCCTGATTCGCCATAATTGAGAGCATCGTTTAGTGCGAGAATTCTTTGTGATTCCACTGTACTGGCAAAGCGTCTCTTCACACCTTCTAACCCGCCTAAGACGACAGCATTACTTGGAGGCTGAGAATCGCCTCCCAATACAGCATCGTATTCTTTTGGTTGATTGGGATTTTCTGGCATTGTGGTTTTATGGTTGCGTTGTTGGAATATGGCTAATTTTTCGAGTATGCGCGATCGCGTTGCATATCCCACTCAAGCATGGCTTATCGATCGCTTATTCCCCAAGGTGCGTAGGCTAATTACAACGAGCGATCGCATCCCCGCAACACTCACCCAAATTATCCTCGCGAGGTTATACTTCAGACTTCCCTTAGCGCATTCCCCACACTTTCATAGTATTGTCCCCACCGCCACTAACAATAGTCCTTCCATCAGGGGTTATTGCTACGGAAATAACAGTGATTGAATGCCCGCTGAAAGTGCCCTTGCACTCGCCCGTCAGAATATCCCACACTTTGATAGTCTTATCCGAACTGCTACTAACAATAGTCTTACCATCGGGGGCTATTGCTACGCAAAGAACAAAGTTTGAATGCCCCTTTAGCGTGCGTAGGCACTCGCCTGTCATGATATCCCACACTTTGATAGTATTGTCGTAACTGGCACTGACAATAGTTTTACCATCTGGGGCTATTGCTACGGACTTAACAGCGCCTAAATCAGTCTCTAGCGTGCGCTCCTGGGCTATTGCTAGTGAATCAACACGGTCTGAATGCCCGCTGAAAGTGGCCAAAGACTCGCCCGTGAGAATATCCCACACTTTGATAGTCTTGTCGTAACTGCCACTGACAATAGTTTTACCATCTGGTGCTATTGCTAGGGAATCAACACGGTCTGAATGCCCGCTGAAAGTGGCCAAAGACTCGCCCGTCGAGATATCCCACACTTTGATGGTGTTGTCGCTGCTGCCACTAACAATAGTTTTACCATCCGGGGTTATTGCTACGGAATCAACAGAGCCTGAATGCCCCTGTAGCGTGTGGAGGCAGTCACCCGTCACGCGCTCCCACACTTTGATCGTGTGGTCGCAACTGCCACTGACAATAGTTTTACAATCCGGGGTTATTGCTACGGAAGTAACATAGGATCTATGCCCAAATAGCGTGCGCAGGCACCAATTCCTCTCGACATACCAAACTCTGATAGTCATGTCGCCGCTGCCACTGACAATAATTTTACCAGTCGGGGCTATTGCTACGGAACTAATAAAGTTTGAATGCTCTTTTAAGGTGCGGAGACACTCAAAAAATTGATAATGATTGAATTTTTCTAAGGCGGTGTAGGCTTTCGTTTCTGTCTTTGTCAGCAATAGCGAGTATGCTGCCCGCTTTACCCCCGTTGATTCATCCTGCAAGGCTTGAATCACAAAATCTAACCCTGATTCACCATAATTGAAGGCATCGTTTAGTGCGAGAATTCTTTGCGATTCAACTGTACTAGCAAAGCGTCTCTTCACACCTTCTAACCCGCCTAAGACAACAGCATAAGTGGGAGGCTGGGAATCGCCCCCCAATACAGCATCATCATCTCTCGGTTGATTGGGATTTTCTGGCATTGCACCTTTGCTCCTAACCTACAGTTAAGCGTTTTGAGTCTGGCGATCGCGATCGCATATATCCCTGGCTGCGCGGCTTATTGCACCCTTCTTCCCCAACGTGCGGACGGCGAATCTGGCGATCGTTGCAAGGATGCGATGATCGCCCTAATCATTCTCGCGAGTGAATACTTCAAACTTCGCGATGCCTATTCCCCACACCTCACTGCTACTGACAATAGTTTTCCCATCCGGCGCTATTGCTAGGGAACGAGCCCTGTGTGGATGCCCCTCGAAGCTGCGAAGGCACTCGCCTGTCAGAATATTCCACACTTTGATAATGTTGCCCTCACTGCTACTGACAATAGTTTTACCATCCGAGGCTATTGCTACGGAATAAACAGCGGATGAATACCCATGTAGCGTGCGCAAACACTCGCCCGTCAGAATATCCCACACTTTGATGGTGTTGTCTAAACTACCGCTGACAATAGTTTTACCATCCGGCGTTATTGCTACGGAACTAACAGAGTATGAATGCCCCTGTAGCGTGCGCAAAGACTCGCCCGTCACCAGATCCCAAAGTTTGATGGTCTTATCCGCACTGCCACTAACAATAGTTTTACCATCCGGGCATATTGCTACGGAAGTTAAATGCCCCTGTAGCGTGCGCAAAGACTCACCCGTCACCAGATCCCAAAGTTTGATGCTCCTATCCCCCCCACCGCAACTAACAAGAGTTTTACCATCCGGGGATATTGCTAGGGATTCAACAATGCTTGAATGCCCCTCTAGCGTGTGCAAAGACTCGCCCGTTACGAGATCCCACACTTTGATAATTTTGTACTCACAGCCACTAACAAGAGTTTTACCATCCGAGGCTATTGCTAGGGAATAAATAGGGGATGAATGCCCATGTAGCGTGCGTAAATACTCGCCCGTCACGAGATCCCACACTTTAATAGTCTTGTCCGAACCGCCTGTGACAATAGTTTTACCATCTGGAGATATTGCTACGCAAAAAACTCCGCCTGAATGCCCCTGTAGCGTGCGCAGATACTCGCCTGTCGAGATATCCCACACTTTGATAGTATTATCCCTTTTGATAGTATTGTCTTCAGTGCCACTAACAATAGTTTTCCCATCCGGCGCTATTGCTATGGATTTAACATTGTATGAATGCGCCTGTAGCGTGCGCTTGCATTTGCCTGTGGAGATATCCCACACTTTGATGGTCTTGTCTTGACTGCCACTGACAATAGTTTTCCCATCCGGAGCTATTGCTATGGAATTAACATAGTATGAATGCCCAGCTAGGGTGCGCAAACACTTGCCCGTCACGAAATCCCACACTTTGATGGTGTTGTCGTAGCTGCCACTGACAATAGTTTTCCCATCCGGAGCTATTGCTACGGAATAAACATAGCTTGAATGCCCCTCTAGCGTGCGCAAACACTCGCCCGTCACGAAATCCCACACTTTGATGGTGTTGTCGTAACTGCCACTGACAATAGTTTTCCCATCCGGGGCTATTGCTACGGAATGAACATCGTCTGAATGCCCCTCTAGCGTGCGCAAACACTCGCCCGTCACGAAATCCCACACTTTGATGGTGTTGTCCCGACTGCCACTGACAATAGTTTTCCCATCCGGGGCTATTGCTACGGAATTAACAATGCCTGTATAGTGCCCCTTTAGGGTGCGCAAACACTCGCCCGTCACGAAATCCCACACTTTGATGGTGTTGTCATTACTGCCACTGACAATAGTTTTCCCATCCGGGGCTATTGCTACGGAATTAACAATGCCTGAATGCGCCTCGAAGGTGCGGAGACACTCAAAAAATTGATAAGGATTGTATTTTTCTAAAGCAGTTTTGGCTTTCGTTTCTGTCTTCGTCAGCAGTAGCGAATATGCTGCGTGCTTTACCTCCCCCGATTTATCGTGCAAGGCTTGAATTACCAAATCTAAGCCTGATTCGCCATAATTGAGGGCATCTTGTAGCGCGAGAATCCTTTGCGCTTCTACTGTACTAGCCAAGCGTCTCTTCACACCTTCTAACCCGCCTAAGACAACAGCATTAATTGGAGGCTGGGAATCGCCTCCCAATACAGCATCGTCATCTCTCGGTTGATTGGGATTTTGTGGCATTGCACTTTTACTCTTGATAAGGTCTGAATATTGCTAATTCGCCAGGGATATGGGATCGCGATCGCCATTCCGCTGGCTGCGCGGCTTCTTGCACCCTTATTCCCCAACTTGCGTAGGCGAAGCCCGCCGAAGGCATCGCGTTTCTATAATAACTCCAGTTTATTACTGTAGTTTAGCGATCGCTTCCCTCTGCACCAACACGTTTTCAGTTAATAAATCCCTCACTGTCGCCAACAATATCCGCTGTTCGTTTACCTCAAACTCAACAGCAATCCTATCTATTCCAGTTTGTCCCGGCGGATTGAGATGCGCTACACAAACTTGCTCGTGGTGACTTTCCAAAGATCTAAATTCTGTATGTTGATTTAGGTGCGTACTCGTCATCCTCCCTTGAGCATCAAATGTCACTTCCGCACTAGACATATCTGCGACTTCCCCAATATCTAACCTAATCTCTTTCTGTCCTTCTGTTGCTGCTTGTAGAGTCAATTGTTCCTCGCGTTTGCAAGGATATTTTATTCCCTTGTCAAATAAAGGGAAATAAGAATAACTTCTGGCATAAGGTTCCCACAGACGGATAGCATAGCCGTGACGCAGATAATCGTCCACTATACCCAACTGAGTTAACGCTAATGCACCGTGCGCGATCGCTTCAAATGGCTTGCCTAATTTAACTTTCTGCTTGCCAAAATAAGAAATCATTAACTGCTGCACTGCTGGAATCTGGCCAGTCCCTCCCACCAGCGCCACCAGTTCAATTTCTGTTTTGCTAATACCTTTGTTATAAGCAATTGCTAGCACTTCATCCAAAGCTTGTCGTACTTGTTCTAACAACTGTCTATTTTCTAAAATCTCCTCTAAACCATCGCGATTTAGTTGCAATTCGTGCGAAATAAAATTTTCATCATCAAACCAACTTTCCTTCGCTTCTGGCGCTGTCGAAAGTTTGATTTTCATAACTTCCGCTAGTTCCAATAAATTCTGCCAGCCGATTTCTTTTACCTCTTCCCGCGAAGAACCAATTTTTTGCAAATAATCTTCTACAATCCAGGTATCAATATCGACACCGCCCACATAAGCATCTGACTTCGCCAGCACTTCTGCACGCAACACTTTCTGTCCGCCGCTAGCAGCAACCGTGCGAACAATACTCAGATCCAAAGTACCGCCGCCAAAGTCTACAACCAAGACAACAGAACCGGGGCGTTTGACAGCGTAACCCAACGCGGCGGCGGTAGATTCATCTACTACCTGTACATCATCAACACCTAATTTCTCAGCAAGCTCGCGAAACCAATCAAGATAACGTTCAAATGCTCCGACTGGAACGGTAAAAATAACGCTGCTGGGTTCTATTCGTTGTTCGGATAACTGTTGCCAAATTTCTTTAATAAACAGTTCTGAAACTAATTCAGCGCTGTAACTATTGCCATCAAAAAAGCGGGCTGGCGGTTGATAATCTGCGGCTAAATCGCGCTTAAAAGCTTTGAACAAACGTTCTGGCTGGGCAAAACCAAGACGCTGCGATCGCACTTGTTCTCCAAATGCTAATCTATTCTCCCCTTGCACAAATACAAGAGTTGGTACGACGCTTACTTTACCCCCAACTGTCTCATAAGTCCGCGATATTTGGTTAAATTTCAGCGTGCGCGGGTTTTGCGTCACGGGATCTAAATCAGCAACAATTGTGTTGCTAGTACCGAAATCAATAGCGATTACTGTCATAAATATTTGTTAGTTGTTAGTAGTTAGTAGGACGGGCATTGCCCACCAATTGCCTTGATGGCGTGCATTACCCTTGATAAACACTCAAAACTCCGATTTATCGCGTCTCTACAAAAGTCAAAACTATTTCCCGCCTCCAGGTAATGTGCGACTGACTTTGGCTGGAATGAGAATTCGCTCTCCTTCTTTATATCCAATAAAACGCACATAAACTAATTCTCCTGGGGCAATATCGCCAGCATCAGGCTGATGCAACTGCGGGTTATATTCGACTTGTTTCCAAGCTTCTCCAATTGTTTCATAACCCCAACTTGATATCAGGTTGTCCAGGGGTGTAAATAATGAAAGCAAATTTTTAGCAGGCAATTCTGGCTTAACTTGCACCATTTCTCGGATGCTGGGATAGTTTGTCAGTAATGTTTGCAAAGTTTGGAATGTTGAATTTATTACCTCAGCCGTTAGTTGAGTTTTCTGTTGTTCTAACTCATCGCGCAGCCGCAGGCATTCCAGACGCAATGATTCTATTTCTTGCCTTGAAGGTGGAGGTACTACACCTAAGTTTTGCAACAATTCTGCCGCATTCCAATTTAAAGCAAAAGCCAGTTTGTTTAGCTGGTTTAGCCTCAATTCTGCTATGTTACCCCGGCGCACTTGACGCAAGCGCAAGCTAGTTAAACCAGCTTTTTCCTGCAAACGAGTGAAGCTGGCAATGCCGAGAGACGCCATGCGATCGCGCAGCATTTCATCATATTTTAGGAACTTTGTTTCTCTGGAAGTTCCACCACGAAAATAAACCATTACAAAAAATATGCCTCCTACAAATAGGAGGCTGCTGATTGTCGGCAGTTGCGTACTCAGGCTATCAAACATAAAATAATTATTCGTCATTTGTCATTGGTCATTGGTCATTTGTCTCATGTCATTGGTCTGACAATGTTGGAACTTTGGAACCTTAAACTTGGTTTATTTAAAACTTTCTTTCGTTCCAACGTTCCAACCCTGCTAGAAACAAATGACTCAGGACTAAAGACTACTAGCTCTGGTTCACAGATTGCGTACCTGTTATTGTTTGATTTTCGTCCCCTTGGTAATATTCAGGCAACAGATCTTGCGATTCGACTTTGCCCAGCGCTTGCTCAATTCCTGAAGTGGTCGAAGTGCAACTCTCTCCAGTGCCGTTCAGCACCGCCTCAGTGATCTTGCCATCTTTGCCGATGCGATACTCAATCTTCTGATATTGCGCCATAACAATTCCTCTGGTGATTATTCTGGGTGTCTCCGATATTATCGGCTTCGCGGTTTTTAGCTCGCTATTAGCAGTTTAACTTTCCTAATCTAGGATGTCTCGCCAACCAAGGCTTTTGGTTAATCTCACCCCCAACGCCTCCCCTTGCGATGCCGTGAAGGGGGCGGCGGGGTTAGGTTTAAGCTTATAAACAATCAACAATCCACCCTATGACATGCGATCGCATCCGGCTGGGTATCACTTGATCGACTCCAAAGGTACATCGAGGAGGGGAAATTTTTCCCATCCCGGCGCATCAAAGTGCCACCATTCGCTTTTTAGAGGTATAAAGCCGCGATTTTTCATTGCATCTTCAAGTAGCTGGCGATTTTGAAGAGCTTTGGGACTCGCACCCTGGTAGTCTCGATGTGCGCGATCGCTAAAATCATCAAACTCCGTTGGCATTTCCAATTCATTCCCCGCGCTGTCAACAAGTGTCAAATCCACAGCAGCGCCGCGATTGTGTCTTGAACCATTAGCAGGATTAGCTACATAGTTAGAATCAGGCATAATTGCCCACATCTGCTTCTGTACCGATAACGGTCGGTAGCAATCATAAACTTTTAAACCCAGTCCTTTTTTTTGCAAATCTGCTTGCACTCGTAACAGTTGTTTGGCAACTGAAGCACGCAGCAAGCATCTTTCTACTGGGTATACTTTTTTTTTCAGAAAATTGTTGGTTGTTGCGTAGCGAATATCCAGACGAATCTTGCGATTGACAGAGGTAATGTCTACCAGATTAACCTTATCGGGAGATGTCACTATGGTTTCCTGTGCGAAACTAGCCGATATTGAATTCAAAAAAATCAGCGTAAAAAATAATAGCGTAATTTTGGGAAACCATTGACCAAAGCGATGCATCTTGTCACCTAAATGTATGGGGATATTTGATATTACAACGAGGGCAGTTAATTAGTGTTGGTAATTTTAAAGGAAGCCAGGATAAGGATGATTTACCTTCCTGCAATAGTTCGACACAAGATTTTTAAGGCGGCATTTATTATAGAGTTATTAGCTTCAAACTTTCTAGGCGATCGCTCTTCATTAAATGAGACATAAGTTATAGTAACAACCAATAACTTATTAAATATTATTGCGGCCAATCACCCTCTAAATACCGCTTAACAAGACCTGCGTGTGAGAGAGGGCTAGACAAATCATCCAAATCGCAATTAGTCTGATAGTCCAACAAAACCACTGTATTCTCCGCAACCTGACGCTTCAATTCATCAAGTAAGTCTTGAACGCGGTTATCCAGCACCCAGCGATAAGATGGTAGATAGATAAGACGACGCGCTTGTGCATAAGACAATAGTTCATTGCCTGTCAACCCAGCCCGGTGGCCCAGCACCTTTCCGTAAGTCTGAGACGTGCGCTTAATGCCTTTCATGCTGGTTATCGTCAGTTTGGACTTGTCTACGTCCGCAGACTCGAACACCTTCAATCCCTGCCAGATACCTTCCACTGTCATGCTGAACTGTCCAGGCGAAAAGGGAACCGGGATATCACCATGAGGATAAAAAGGACTGAAACGCAACCAAGGCGGCTGGCCGCGAGAGGTAAGGTCGAGTATCACAGTGTCTTCGCCATAGCGTTTTTGCAAACTCTCACGAGACTTACTCCGACTTGCGACTATAAGTGACATCTTTTAACCTTGCTTTAGTCATCTTCTCAGACTAGCTGATATACCACTTAAGTATGATGACAAACTGGATAAATTCTCTTAATTACATTGACGGTTGCTGGCTACCAGCCAAATCTGGAGACGAACTGGAAAGCCGCAATCCTGCCGACACGCGAAAACTTGTCGCCACTTTCCCTCGTTCCGCGCCTGCTGATGTCGATGCAGCCGTTGAAGCCGCCCGCCGTGCCTACCGCACCTGGCGTCTCGTTCCAGCGCCAGCTCGTGCGGAATTCATCTATCGAGTTGGCGAACTGTTACTCCAGTATAAAGAAGAACTCGCCCAGCTAATGAGCCAGGAGATGGGCAAACCCATAGCGGAAGCCCGTGGAGATGTGCAAGAAGGAGTTGATTGCGCTTTCTATTATGCAGGAGAAGGTCGCAGATTGTTTGGGCAAACAACTACCTCCGAGATGCCCAACAAATTTGCCATGAGCGTGCGGATGCCGATAGGTGTTTGCGCTTTAATTACTCCTTGGAATTTTCCTGTTGCTATCCCTTGTTGGAAGGCTTTACCTGCTTTAGTCTGCGGTAATACTATTATTCTTAAACCCGCCGAAGATACGCCTGCCTGTGCAACTTTCCTTATTGAAATTTTTGATAAGGCAGGGTTGCCCCCAGGAGTTGTTAACTTAATACATGGTGTTGGTGCAGAAGTTGGTAAAGCCTTAGTAGAACATCGCGGCATCGATTTAGTATCTTTTACAGGTTCTTCGCAAGTTGGTGCAGAAGTTGGGGCTATTTGCGGACAAACTCACAAACGAGTTTGTCTGGAGTTGGGCGGGAAAAATGCCCAGATTGTGATGGAAGATGCTGATTTAGAATTAGCTTTAGAAGGTGCTATCTGGGGAGCATTTGGCACAACTGGTCAGCGTTGCACGGCGACGAGCCGCTTAATTTTGCATCGCGATATTAAAGATAAATTTACGGCGATGTTGCTAGAGCGTACCAGTAAATTGCGTCTTGGTGCTGGGATTGAACTCGATACTGATATTGGCCCTTTGGTGAACTCAAATCAACTCAAGCGCGTTAGTAATTATCTGGAAATTGCTCGCAGCGAGGGTGCGGAGGTGTTAATCGGTGGGGAAGTAGCGAAGGATGGGGAATTGCAACACGGTTACTTTTTTAAACCGACTATTTTAAATAATGTTAGCCCGCAGATGCGCGTGGCGAGGGAGGAGATTTTTGGCCCTGTTGTAGCGTTGATAGAGGTAGGAGAATTTGAGGAAGCGATCGCTATCCTTAACGATACTCCCTATGGCCTTTCTTCGTCAGTCTATACCCGCGATATCAACCGCGCTTTTATCGCCATGCGCGACATCGAAGCGGGGATTACTTATATAAATGGCCCCACTATTGGCGCAGAAGTTCATTTACCATTTGGAGGTGTTAAACAGACTGGTAACGGACACCGCGAAGCTGGTAGCGCGGCTTTGGATGTATTTACTGAATGGAAGAGTGTTTATGTGGATTTCTCCGGTCGTTTGCAACGCGCCCAGATTGATAACCACTGAAGAATTTTAGATTTTTGATTTTAGATTTTGGATTGGGCGGGTGTTGATAATTAGGTAGAGTTGCTATTAAACGTAGATCGCTAAAACCGTACAATCTTGACAACAAGATAAGGGTGGTCAATGTCGGTCTAAAAATATTGTTTAGTTTATCTACTACTTATCACCCCTACAAGATTAAACTAATATCTAGAACGTGAGAATAAACAATGTCACAACTAGAAAGACTGATTCAAATGGCAGAGGACGAGTTAACTGAGTACAGTACCGATGCCCGGAAAATAGAGAAACTGCGGCGGAAAATTGGGCTATCTGTTCCGGCGGCAGAACAGCGAAAGGTGCGCGAAGAATTATTGCCTTTGATGCCACAAGGCCCGATCCAAAATTTGATTTTATCACAGCGTCAAACAGTAGCTTTACCATTCTGGGGAATTGCTGGATTGGGTTTGTTAGCGGGGATTTCTTTTGAACAACCTTTGGGCTGGATAGCAAGTGTTGCTGGTACAATAGCGGCTTTTAGAATACAGAAATTGGGTTGGAAATTAGAAGCGAAGCGGCTATTAATGCAAACTCTGGATGATATTCAAGTTCGTTCTACTCAACCCCTCCAGTAGGAATATGCAAGCACTGCACGGTTTACACCCGTGTAGTGCAGGCGAGGAAACTTATTCAGATGGAATCACAGGCTACTGGAAGAAAGGGAGTAATGGTTTAATCTAAAATCTTTAATCTAAAATCAACAATGCTGAGTATTCCAAATAATCGCCTATTACCCCGTGCGCCTCGCTTGGTAACTTCTTTGCCTGGTTCTCGCGCTCGTGCTTTAATTGAACGCGATCGCGCTGTTACTTCCCCATCCTATACTCGCGGCTATCCGTTAGTAGCTGCAAGGGGTGAAGGCTGCATGCTAGAAGACGTTGATGGTAATGTTTTTCTAGATTTAACGGCAGGAATTGCAGTAACTAATACTGGTCACGCTCATCCGGAAGTTGTCCGCGCAATTCAGGATCAATCTGCGCTTCTTCTGCATATGTCGGGGACTGATTTTTACTACGAGCCGATGGTAGAATTGGCTGAACAATTAGCCAACCGTGCGCCTTTTCCTAACGGTGCTAAAGTATTTTTTACTAACTCTGGTGCTGAGTCAAATGAAGCGGCGATTAAATTAGCTCGTTACTATACCGGACGTTCTCTAATAATAGCTTTTTTGGGCGCATTTCACGGACGCACTTATGGGGCGATGTCTTTAACAGGTTCCAAGGTTGTTCAGAGAAAACAATTTGGCCCTTTATTACCAGGCGTAACTCATATTCCATACGGTACTCACGAAAGTCTGGATTACCTGGAGCAAAAGCTTTTTAATACCATCATTCCCCCTACAGAAGTCGCTGCTATTGTTGTCGAACCAATACAAGGGGAAGGGGGCTATATTGTTCCCGAAGATGGCTTTTTAGAAAGAATTAGAAGGATATGCGAGCGCTACAATATCCTCATGGTAATTGATGAAGTGCAATCGGGAATGGGTCGCACTGGAAAACTATTTGCCATCCAACATTGGGGTGTTATGCCCGATATTATTAGCCTAGCCAAAGGCATCGCCAGCGGCTTACCTTTAGGTGCAATTCTAGCTCGATCCGAGCTGATGACATGGCCTCCCGGTTCCCACGCTACCACGTTCGGTGGCAATCCAGTTGCCTGCGCTGCTGCTAACGTAACGCTGCGATTGTTGGAAACCGGACTTATGGAAAATGCCCATAAAATGGGAGAGTTATTGCAGGCTAGTTTAACTCAATTGGGGCATAAATTTAATCGGGTTTCTCCGCCACGAGGTAAGGGTTTAATGGTGGCGATTGACTTACTCGACGATGCAGGTAATCTTGATGCTGAATTGCGCGATAAAATTGTAGATGATGCTTTCTACAAAGGCTTGTTGCTGCTAGGTTGCGGTAAGGCGGCGATACGTTTTTGCCCGCCTCTAGTTATCGACAGCGAGCAAATTCAAATTGCCTTGAAAATTATTGCAGAATTATTGGAATCAATTGCATAGAAATCAGATTTCGTATGGTGGGAATTGCCCACCTAATTATACTTAAACAGTACGAATATGAAAACACAAATTGCTTGTAACCTGTGGAATAATCTCTGGGAAAAATACAGCGCCAGAGTAAGTTATGCTCAAGTTTATCAACAGATGATAACTGAAGCGGGTGGTAGTGTCGCCAACGACCATATCGCCTTCCGTTCTTTGCGTCTGGGTGTAGATACAGAACGGGGAAAAATTAACTTGGGAATTGACTATTTAGCGCAGATTGCTGAAGCTTTAGGCTACTCAGCGGCGGGGGAATATATTTTTGCCGATAAGCATCTCTATGCGCGTCACTATCGGCATCCTCAACAAGAGGAATTTGATCTGCCAAAACTGTTTATTAGCGAGTTAATTGTAGAGGAATTGCCGGATGCGATCGCGCAATTAATTTATCGCACAGTTAACTCTAATTTTGATCTAAATTCTGCTACATATCTTAGCAACATAGAATCATTAACCCAAGTAGATCAGCTCCAAAACATCTTCACTCGTCCTTGGGGAACTCCCTTTAAGTCTGTTATCGAACAAGTTAATAAAGTAACTCAGTATGGTGCGTGGGTGTTGCTGCACGGTTACGCTGTTAATCACTTCACTGGCTACATCAACCGCCAAAACACCCCTATCTATCCAGATATCGAAAGCACGGCGCGTGAATTATCTCAGCGGGGTGTACCGATGAAAGCTGAAATTGAAGGGAGTCGGGGAAGCGGTTTGCGTCAGACAGCGACGCAGGCGGTGACAGAAAATGTGACTGTGATAGATGATATTAGCGGCGAGAAAATAAGTATTCCCTGGACTTACGCTTATTATGAGATTGCCGAACGCAATGAAGTTGAAATCGCGCCTGGAAAGAAAGCACTTTTTGAAGGTTTTCTTGGTTCGCAAGCGACAAATTTGTTTGAGATGACCCGCAAAGTTTAGATTATATTAATTGTGGATGCTTCTGGTTGAATTAGAATGAAGGCAGAGCCTCCATTCTTGCGTTACCAGGCTCCAGCCTGGTAACGAGGAAATCCTAATTAAAATGAGGAACCTGGTTGCTTGAGAAATTCTTCCTCTTCGGGAGTGGTTTTCCTACCGAGTATCTTGTTGCGATGTGGAAAACGCCCAAATCTTTCGATTACTTCTAAGTGGCGGATGGCGTAAGAAATAGTGTCGGCGCACTCTGGATAGTTGCTCAATTGTTGCCACAACGCTACCGATTGGCGCTGCATATTAATATCTTCGCTGTGTTCAAATGGTAAATATATAAACCAGCGTTGCACTATCGGCAATTGGCGATCGAATTGCATTTGTACTGCGTGTTGTGCTGCTGCGAGTGCTTGCGCGTCTGTGGCAAAGCTTCTCGCTTCACCGCGAAACATATTGCGAGGAAATTGATCCAACAATATAATTAATGCCAGACAGCTAGGGGGTGATAATTTCCAGTCGTCAAGCTTGCCAGCCGCAGCTAATTCGTAATCTGATAAAAAGCGCGATCGCACTTGTTCATCAAACTGCGTTTTTTTAGTAAACCACTCCTTACGTTGTTTACCATAATTATCATGCTCTGGGCTATTAAACCAAAATTCTAAAATTTCATCAACTCGCGACATTCAGCTATCCTGCATACTTGATATTTTTCTCTATTTTGCTATATCCCTCAACGCAAGAAAATCATTAACAGGCTCTGTTGTAGAGATAATGAGCCTGTTAATGAACTAGCTAAAATGCGCTCCTGCGCCGAAATGAACGGGGCTAAATAATCCCCTGTAGATACAGGGGATTACTTCTATTTTAGGGTATTTTAAGCAGAAGTGGTGGGTGAGGGAGTCGCCGATTCGGATTCTTTTGGTGAGAAAAATAACTGTTTCACCCAAGTTGTCAAAATGTGCGACAACAGTCCCAACGGCCCTGCAAACAAACAGAGTAAGATAGAGTGTGCGGTCCAAATACCAGTGCGCTGTCCCTCCCAATAAATCCAGCGTCCCACAAATAAATCCATCACCAGAAAATGAATCCATCCGGTTGCAGCAGCTTTTTCATCTGCAAAAAATCGCGCAATATCTGCTAACTGAGGGTTTGATAAAGCTGCGGCATTTTCTGGCGTGACGCTGATAATAAACAAATACACGTAGGCGCTGGCTAAAGCCACAAACGGCAGATAAGATTCCATCACCCGGCGAGTGACTTTCCAGTTGGGAAGCAGCACCATCAGCGCCCAGAAGGGCAACACAAACAGATTAGCACCATTGAATAATTGACTGAGCATTTTGGTGGTGAAAAATAGTGTAAACTTTTATTAAGTATAGATTATCCCTGTAGGCGGTGATTTTTCTAAAGGATAGTTGGAGGCGCTCCATTCCCACATTGAGCCAGCATAATTTTTGATATTATTAAAGCCTAAGTTAGTAAGGACACTGACAAAAAATGCAGAACGGATACCGCCAGTGCAATAAGCAGTAATTGGAGTATGCTGCTTAATTGCTAATTCATTCAATTTAGCAATAAGTTCGTTGCTGGGAAGCAAATAACCGTTTGTATCCATCAAATCTTTAAAGTAAAAATGCTTTGCACCAGGGATATGTCCTCCTTTTTTTTCGCCGTAAGGAGTAGCGCCTGCATATTCTCTAGGTTCGCGGGTATCAATGATAGTTAAATTTTGGATATTAGCTTTAAGTTCATCAAAATCGATGGAATATGATGGCGTTAGCTTTATAACAAAGTCGCCAGGTTTGGGTTGAGTTGATTCCCAAACAATTGGAATGCCAGTTTTAACAAGAGCATTGTGTCCGCCATCAACAAAGGCGGCTTGCTGGTGTCCTAAAGTGCGTAACATCCAAACAATGCGCCCTTCTTCACCAAAATTGTGGGGTGGATTGCCAACTACAATTACAGGTTTGGTGTTGCAAATACCGATAGCCCGAATTTTTTCTTGAAGAATATTAGGGTTATCAATTAGTTTACCTTTATAGTGTGGTTCTTGCTGTGAAAAATCCTGCCAAGCTACGCGCACGGCGCCAGGAATATGCCCAAGTAACGATAAAATTATATTGCGAGTATCCAAAATAGTAGCGCCGCGTTCGATTAGTTGTTTGGCTTGTGTGGCGCTAACTACCCACTGAGTATCAGAAATAGCGTTAGACATTGTAACTTAATTTGAAAAATTTGATTATTTGTGAATTGCATAGACGCGAACCATCATTTCCCACGAAATCCAAGAATCTTTTTCGTAGGTTAAACCTACTTTCAAGGCAACTTTTTGAGATGGTATGTTATCGCGGTGAATTAGCGAAATAAGGCGGCTGTAGCCTAGTTGCTCGAAGGCATAATCTCTACTGGCGATCGCGGCTTCTGTTGCTAAACCCCTATTCCAATATTCTTTAGCCAGCAAGTAGCCAATTTCTAGCTCTTTTTTACCATCGACTATCTGGGGTATTAATCCGCACCGCCCAATAAATTTATTATCAGCTTTGTGAATTGTTGCCCACAAACCGAAGCCGTATTTTTCGTACCACGTAATAAACCACTCAACTTGCAGCTTGGTTTCTTCATAAGTCCGCGTGCTGGGAAAATATTTCATCACAACAGGATCGGCGTATATTTTAGCCAATTCATCTACGTCATCTAAAGTTATATATCGGAGAATTAAAGAGGGGGTTTCAGCTACAATCATGCAAGTTTTTGGTAAGGTAATTGGTGGGCAATGCCGGGCTACTTGACTGGAATCTTTGACTGTTTATATAGTGCGATTCATCTGTCGCCAGGTAGATAAAAATTTATTTCCCAAGGCTTAAGTAGATCTGCTCAAAAGCTTGTATTGCCAGTGAGTTAGGGAACCAGGGGGGCGTTCGTCCTCGCAGCAGGCGTCACGCTTGTTCTACAAGAAAAGTTGTTATTTTTGTGGAATTGACATCTTATGCCAGAAAAATCAATAAAATAACAGGTTGATAGAAAATGTGAATGGCATTCAAACCTGTGATGATGAAAGATAAACTGCTCGATTGGCTAAATCTGGTTTTAGTAGCGGACGTATTTTTGGTATTGTTTAGCTTCCTGTGGTTGGCGATCGCTGTATTTGGTAAGTCTGTCGGCCTTCCTCTCGGACTCGATCTGTGGTACAAACTTTGGCAACCCGTGTTTACGCCAGCTATTGGCATTCTGATGGCAGGCGCAATTCTTAGCGGGATAATTAGTCAAATTTCCAAGCGCCTGGACTCTGCCAAGTGAGAGGCATTTTTAGTCTCTAAGCGGATTTAAATACCCATAAAGTTGTCCGCTACCTGTTAGCGGTTCATAGTTGGTTGTTCGTGCAATGAACTATGAACCGCGAATTAATTCGCTACGTTTTGCAGAATTGTTCGGGAATTGTTTGGATAAATTTGGTTAGAGCCGAAGAAGGATTTTTGACTGCATAAGCTTCTTGGAATACATTTGCCCAAAGATTATTTTTGGCAAAGTATTTTGCTTTAGTATAGGCAATCATTTCAGGAGTAGCATTGTATTGCTTCATGCGATTTTCTAAGCGTGTTAGATCGGCGGTAATGCGATCGCGCTCTGTTCCGTCCATCACTTGAAATGTCATTTTGTAGATAGGCGCAGAAGGCGGCTCAAATATCACCCATTCGTAAGTTTCGCCAGGTTCGAGTGCTTCGCCGTCATAAATAAGGCTGGTGTCAGTTTCCTTCAACGTCTTATCCCACAAAAGCTCTCCGGTGTCATGCAGGCGCACCTCAATTCGCTTTATAGTTCCCGTCCAGAGGAACAAGGGGCGATCGCTCCAAATCTGGATTGTTTGTCCCGGCACGCCAGGAGCGATCGCGCAGACATTTTCATCACCACGCGAAGTACCGCGCTTTTCTTGCCCTGGAGGTGTAGGATCTTCCTCCTCAAATAAATTTTTCCAAGGTAACTGCTGCTGGTTAGTTCGTCCAGGGCGAAGCTGCTGCGCCTGCACCCATATTGCGTCGCCTCCCAAAACAGCGATCGCGGCAGTTGTTAACACTAGGGCAGACAGTGCCCGCTTGAGTTTATGCATAATTTCTTTTCCTTAAAAGCATTGGTAAACCAAACGCAACTGAGGGTAAAAACCAGGGTAATAAAATCGCAGAAGAAATATAAATTTGCAAGCAGACTATTCCATAAACTGGGGGTGTTATAACTGGTAATATTACCCGTAATTGCCTATAATGCTGACGCTTGCCAATTATTAATGCTGTCCCTTTACCCAATATCAACGCTACCGCGATCGCCCACAAATCGGGAATAGGAACCACCAATCTATTTTTTAGCAAATGATGAACCATATAGGCGTGAGATTCTCCTCCCGGCGACACCATCCGCGAATTGCGCGAATCACCTTGAGTTAGCCAAAAACTTAGTGCAGGCGGCATATTCCAATTGTCTTCGCCATCCTTTGAGACGCCAGCCTCCCCATATCCCCAAGGCACAACAATCGCTACCTGCTGCTTTAAAGATTGATAGCTATGGCCCTTAATTTGTAATAATTTCCATGCAGGGATGCTGTTATATACGCGGTCGGGGGGAATAGAAAAATCTATAATGGGGTGCAACCACTTTTGACGCAGTTTATAGGAAAAGCTGGTAATCGGCTGGAGACGCGCAGCAGGCGGAAATAAAGTTTTATAATGCTGCCCTTTTTCTCTAAGATAGCTTGTTACTTCTGAGAAAAAATCTGTTTTGTTTTGCAGTTGCGGTTGCGGTTTATGTTGGTGGGAATGAGTAGCATCTTCGCAATTTAATTTATAAGCTAATGCCAGCATATAAGAAAAAGACAAACTCGCTTTAGAAGTATCTTTTGCAGGTATTAATTTCATGTTCCCAAGCAGGACGTTGATGTTACCTTGCAAACTCCAATTATTGCTAGCAAGAGACGGATGGACGCTTAAGGGTTCTTTGGTGTCGCCCCATGTCATTGCGAACACAAACCAAGTGGGGTGGGTTGGGTTTTTAACGGCGGCTTGCAGAGATCTTGCAAGGCGCGCATCCTCGATTTCTCCCTGCCGATCTCCATGCTTGCGATCTAATAAATAATCAATGCCAACAACTCTGGCATCCATTGCCGAAAGTTTATCGACCAAACTAGCAAGATACTTACGATCCATCGGCTTAGGGTTGCGTATTTTTGCCTCTTGGATCGACTTTTCATTAATTTGCACTAACAGAACTGGGGGCTTATCGTTGGGAAGCTGATTTGTAAGGTGGCGGTAGATAGCTTGCGTTAACACGCGCTGGTCTACTAAAAAATTTTGGGCGGAGAGGGATAAACTTATTAATAGCAAGGCCGAAAGCGCGATCGCTTCCCCCATCGTCGGTACAATATCATCTATAATCTGCTTTATTCCCGATGGGGGAATGCGAAATAAATCTGCATCCGGATGACAAAAAAGCGACGGAATTAAAGATGCAGATGGACAAGTAAAATTTTCTTCTAGTTTGAGATACTGACACGCCGCAAGCATTGACTCTTGTACGTCCTTGCGTTCTGCCAAGGTTTGCATAAACCGCTTTATAAATTTCTGCGCTACCTCATTGTGAATTGGTTCGCGCATTATGGCGACTTGACTAAAACCTAAGTTAATTAATGATTCGGCGATATTAATACCGCTGCAAGAGTTGAATAACGCAAATTGCAATCCTCGCGATTTTGCTATTTGTAATTGCAGTTCAATCTCGCTAATAGATAGAGAAGTGTTAGGCGCGATCGCTAGTTCTCCTCCTATAATCGCGCTTTCATTACTGTGTCCCGCAAATAACAACACATCCCAGCCGCGTTCGTCTGTTAAAGCCTGACATATATCGTCTTTTAGTTGGGCAATATCCTGCCCTGGTTGCCAGCCAACAAATTTAATTTCTGCGATGCGTGATAGCGATCGCACTGCCTCCCTATCTTTTTGAAAATTCAGCCCCGTATCGTCTCCCAAAATCACCAAAACTCTGGCTTTTTTACCATGTTTTTTGT
This sequence comes from Microcoleus sp. FACHB-831, assembly GCF_014695585.1. Classification (NCBI taxonomy): domain Bacteria; kingdom Bacillati; phylum Cyanobacteriota; class Cyanophyceae; order Oscillatoriales; family Microcoleaceae; genus Microcoleus; species Microcoleus sp. FACHB-831. Next base: position 125,335 of record NZ_JACJON010000068.1, read on the forward strand.
TTTTGGCTTTAAGTGTTTCTTCCTTAATATTCAGAGGGGCGCGAACAATACGAATTGCCCTAGATGTAGCAAATTCAGCGCCAATTTCCCAAGCTTCCCAAGGCAGACGCGCTAACTCAATGGAGTTGCAAGTAAGAAAGACATTCTCCCCTTTTTCGCCGCTTGGAAGTAATTGTGGATTAGCGCGATCGCCAGTCCCTTTAGCGATCGCCGCCCTAATTTCGTATAACTCAGCACTCCGCAGCCAGTGATGAAATTCATACAACAGTCTGGCTTCGGCTTGCACCAGCCTTGCGTGCCAGTCAATTGGGGGTGATGCGATACTCCCGCTGCCTTCTACCCGCCCACGCAGCGCCGATTTATAAAAACTTAGATATACTCGCTGCCACTCTTGATAAAATCCTGTCAGCGTCTCTGGATAATTTAGTGTTGTACAAAGTTGTTGTCCTCTACCCCAGGACAATTCAAACAGACAAGTTTTATCTATCCGCTGTACCTTCAGTCGGAAACTAGAATTATCTGTCATAAAGTTTGGTTGGGACGAAAGGCAAAGGGAGGCAAAGTTAGGGTTGCACTATTTCTTAAAGCAATAGTAACAAGAAACGTTTCATTCCACGTTCCCGCTACCCTCGCATAAATATAACTATCGCCAGTTTCTCTGTTTAGTGCCCGTTCCACCAATACACCCGTTTCGTCGCTAACTCGCAGTATTAAATTATCTGGCAAGTTGTATCCTGGCTGCGAGCCTAACACTAATAATAATGTCCATTCTGGAATATTATCAACAGATAGTATAGGCCAAGTAACTGCATAAAGTCTCACCCAACTTTGAGCTAGTTGCAAATCTTGATAACCGCCCCTCGCGTTCTGAGGAATTAACGTTCCCCCGCGCTCTAGTTCTGTTAAAATAACTTCCAGTTCTTGAGTAGGCGATCGCAGCGGTACGGCCTCTGGGGAAAATGCCGGAAGCAGTACCCAAGATAATCCCTGCGCCACTTCATCCATTTCATCGCGCAACCACAGCCCCACATTTAGCATTTGTTGCGTTGTTGCATTTAGTCTATCTGCTAAAGAAACGCGATTAATTTCATCTCTAGTTGAATCTGTCGCTTCAGTTGGTAACAAAATAGCCGATGGTTCCAAACAGCGCAAGTAGAGCATCAGATTATCGGAATCGGTATCAAATAAATCTAGGGGCAGGCTGTAATTTTCCTGTTTATCTGCTTCTTGTAAAGACGCGATCGCTCGTGCTTCTCCAATTTTTTCATAACTCATGAAACCGTATATTCTAGCTTCTTCGAGTTCTTCGCGTACTTCTACTAAAACATAAAACTGAGCTGTATATTCTGGCAAATCGAATATTGCTTTGGGCAGCGCGATCGCTTCTTCTATGACGCTACCAACTGCGGTTAAGCAAATTTTGAAATTTCCTACATTTAAATTACAAACAGCATCTATTATATTAGCATTAGGCGGAGCAAAGATCGAACATTTATCACGATCTATCGGTATATCTGGTGCGCGATGTTTCACCCATTGCTCGAAAGCAAACATCGCCAGTGCGTTGAGATAAGTCTGCCATTGTCGCAATTCATTGTCTATCTGCAAGCTAAGTTGTATAGCCCGTTCGATGTCATTGGGCTGGAGGACGATTGTGTCTGGGAGCAAGGCTTCAAAGTCAAACATAATTTCCATTAAATTAGCGATTGTGGGATTCATTATGATTTTTCCGGAATAAATTAAGTCTTTAATTGGCGGCAAAGTCGTTGGGCAAATAAACTGCTTAAAGGGCGATTTTTTGCCTGAGCGCTTTCGTTTTCTACTTCTTGAATTGCTGCGCTAATTTGTTCGTCTAGAGCAGCTTCAACTTGTTTTTCCAGAGTTTTGAGGCGTTCTGGATTAGTATAAGATGTTGCTTTATCCAAGATAGACCGCAACAGGGAATTCAGCATATATTGTCTGACATCAGCGCGGAATTCTTTAAGTTTCAACAGCCGCGTGACTTGATATTGAGCTTGCAACCCAACGAGGGGAGCGATCGCGCCCATAGATTGTCCCTGGCAATGAAATAGATGCAAAGCATCCGTGAATTGTTGCGCCATTTCATCGTTTTTGCGAGTGAGCTTGGTGACGCGATCGCCGATTACTTTTTCTAAAGCTTGGTCTAAACAATCAACGAATTGCCGTCGATAAAATCTTAAGAAATCTGTATTATCGTCTTCAGCGTCTATGCTAGTAGAGACGCGATTAATTGCATCTGTTACGCGAGTATCTGGATTATCGAAAGATTCTGTAGGCGGCGCTCCACCTCTAACATGAATGCGATATTGTCTCAGCAGTTCTGCAATATCTTGTAGTAAATTCATAACGTTTTCGGCTGCTAGACTTTCATTAGCTTTGAGGTGAAAAATTTGGGCGATACGTTGCAATTGCTCGGCGGTGGGGAGGGGGCATTGTCCCCTAACTTTGGCCATGCGGGAAGCTAGGCGATCGCGGCGATAAACTGCGTGATAACTTTCTAGGAGAGTGCTAGCCTGCTGAATTTCTGCTGGTGTGAGATGATGAAATTCTAAAAAAATTCGCTGCAATTGTTTCGGATTGGTGTCATTTAAAATAGCCCAATCGCTGACTAAATAAACGCCATGTTCTAAGAGGAAAGAATTGAGTTCGCGATGGTGTTTTACTAAGCGATTAGTCCAGGTAGACAGATTGCCTCGTTCTGGATTAAAAGTCTGCAAGATTTCGTTAGCAAGACATTGGTAAGAACTGCGTGGAGATGCAACGATAACGTCATCGAGGACAAAGGGAAACAAATCGTAGCGGGTAAAGCCATGATTTTCGCCAAACTGAGATTCTAGTTGAATGCAAGTTTGCTCAATTTGGCTAGAGATAAAGCAGCGCAGACACATCTGTGCGTCTAGGCGGTTGGTTGCATCGGGGTTGGAGGAAATTTGCAGCAGTTGGCGTTGAATGCTGGCATCTGGTACGTCGGGTTGAGCGATAAATTGGGGAAATTGCTGCTGGAAAAATGCTTTAGCCGTAGGGATTTGCTCGCTTTTGCGTCTTCCTGCGGCATCTATGCTTAGAAATCTCCAATATATCGATGCAGCACCCATAAAGGCGTTTATCCCTGAACGTTGTGTAAACTCCAACCTTGCACCTGGCGGTTGAAACCGCAGCTACACAAACGAAACCTGCCTACGCAGGTTACAAAACCCTTGATTTTCGGTTAGTCCGCGCAGGCGGACTTGGTTTGTGTAGCCCCAGAATTACATTCTGAGGGTTTGGTGCAAGATGTGTGTGAGATAAAAGATCTTGCTCTACTATTACTTAGCTCTGGACGAGTTTAGGTTATGCAGTTTTGGCAGGAGTTATCATCTGAGAGAGGTTTCAAGATAGCGATCGCATACCCTCGCAGGCTTCAGAGATATAGATAAATAGCGCAAGCGGGTAGAGGGATACACCTCTAACACGGAATTAGAAGACTTATCGCTGTTGTAATAAGTCTGGCAAACACAATTCTACGTTTGCTCAATCTCTTATAGTTACCCAAGAGTATCGCCATGCTGTACTGGTTGATGGTATTCGCTGGTTTGGCACTACTGATTTTGGTTATTTCCTCGACACCCATGCCAAAAAGCAGGAAATGGGGGAAGAAAAAAGCGATCGCCATGAATATAGGCGATGTATTTGGACGCATATCCGACGGAGGGAAATGCGCTAAACTGCGGCGGGAACTGCTGAGAGTGTTAGGCGATCGCGGGGATACAGCCAATCGGCTGATTGCGCTGGAAAAAAGGAAAAATCCCGGTAAACCAGAACGTTGGTATCTGGAAAAAGTTCTCTATGACTGCAAGCGGCGACGCTGAGGACATCGGCGAACCTCACCCCCAACCCCTCTACGACACCGAGACGAAAGCACAATCTGTCTCATTATCTTGCACTTAAGGGGTTGGGGGGTTAAGTATTACTTGCCTATGACCACTATTAATTGCATACCTTCTACACTCTCAGAGATATAAATAAGCACTGGGACTGCCGTTGCAGCGCTTCGTGGTAGGAGGAAATTTCTCTATGCATCGCCATTTTTTTCGCATCAGCTTGGTAACAGCGACTCTGTTTTTGTCTGTAACTTCGACCTTACAACTACCTCGAACAGGTTTAAATTCTGGTGGAATGGCGATCGCGCAAACTATTTTTGACCAAATAGCTGAGGCACAGCGGCTGTTCCGAGTAGGTGAAGAGCAGTATAATCAACGTCAGTATAGAGAAGCGTTAGAGACGTTTCAGCAGGTCTTAGTCATTGTCAGAGCGCTCGGCAATCGTCAAGACGAAGGCACAACTCTCCATGCCATTGGGCAAGTTTACCGCAGGCTGGAACAGTATCCCCAAGCTTTGGAATTCTACGAACAAGCCTTAGTCATTCACAAACAAGTGGGCGATAAAGCGCAAGAAGGGACAGCTCTGAGCAACATTGGGGGAGTTTACAACAGGCTGGGACAGTATTCCCAAGCTTTGAAGCTGTACAAACAAGCCTTAGCCATTACCAAACAAGTGGGCGATAAAGCGCAAGAAGGGACAACTCTGAACAACATTGGGGGAGTTTACGAGAGTCTGGGACAGTATTCCCAAGCTTTGAAGCTGTACAAACAAGCCTTAGCCATTCACAAACAAATGGGCAAGAAGGCACAAGAAGGGACAATCCTCAACAATATTGGGTTAGTTTACTCCAACCTAGGACAGTATCCCCAAGCGTTGAAGTTCTTGGAGCAAGCCTTAGCCATTAGCAAACAAGTGGGCAATAAAGCGGGGGATAGCACAACTCTGGCCAATATTGGGAATATTTACTCCGAGCTAGGACAGTATCCCCAAGCCTTGAAGTTCCTCTCGCAAGCCCTAGTCATTACCAAGAAAATGGGTAATAAAGCGGAGGAAGGGCCAATTATCAACATAATTGGGAAAGTTTACTACAAACTAGGACAGTACCCCCAAGCCTTGAAGTTCTACGAACAAGCCTTAGCCATTTACAAACAAGTGGGTGATAAAGCGGGGGAAGGGATAACTCTGAGCAACATTGGGAATGTTTACTCCCAGTTGGGACAGTATCCCCAAGCCTTGAAGTTCTACGAGCATGCATTAGTCATTACCAAACAAGTGGGCAATAAGGCGGAGGAAGGGACAACTCTGAGCAACATTGGGGATGTTTACTCCGAGCTGGGACAGTATTCCCAAGCTTTGAAGTTCTTCTCGCAAGCCTTGGCCATTAAAAAACAAGTGGGCAATAAAGCTGGGGAAGGGACAACTCTGAGCAACATTGGGGGAGTTTACAGCAGGCTGGGACAGTATTCCCAAGCTTTGAAGTTCTTCGAGCATACATTAGTCATTACCAAACAAGTGGGCAATAAAGCGGGGGAAGGGTTAACTCTCCACAACCTGGGGCATGTTTACTACCATCTGGGACAGTATGACAATGCGGAAAAAAGGCTATTCGCTGCAATTTCAGTTCAGGAACCTCTACGAAGCGGACTGCGTGATGCTGATAAAATCTCATTCTTTGACACGCAAGCTAATACCTACAGGTTTCTGCAACAAAGTCTAGTTGCCCAGAATAAAACCAATGCTGCTCTAGAAATATCGGAACGGGGTAGAGCTAGAGCCTTTATAGAGCTATTGGCTTCACGCCTATCCACCAATAATTCCAACAATCAAATATCTATAAAACCACCGAATATCGGGCAAATCCAACAAATTGCCAAACTTCAAAACGCCACATTAGTTCAATATTCGATCATCTACGATTTTTTTAAAATCCAGGGTAAAGAGCAAGGACGCGAATCAGAATTGTTTATTTGGGTAGTTAAACCTACAGGTGAAGTTGCATTCCGTCGAGTTAATCTTAAACCCCTCTGGCAAAAACAAAATACTTCTCTTAAAAACTTAGCTCCCAACTCTCCATCTGTTGCACCAGTTGTACCTAATTTGCCAGAAATTGCCCAATCTGCTCCTGTTGTTGGGCAAGAAGTTATTATACCTAATCGCAATTTTTACGCGATCGCTCTCATCTTCCTTTCCCTGGGTTGTCTAATCGCGATCGCTATTTGCTACAAGCGATCGCGTTTATCTACTAAACATCGCTGGTTATTTCCTTCCCTTTTACTTGTCTGTGCAACTACCAGCACTGGTGGTTTATTTTTCTTGATGACGCGAACAACTGCGATCGCGCAAAGCCCCAATTCTAGGGATGGCTCGTTGTTTGCACAATTAGTTGACGACACTAGGGAATCTATCGAGACGAGCGATCGCGGTTTGGGATTTGTCTTTAAAGGACAGAAGGCTAAAGGTAGCGATCGCTTAAAACAACTGCATGAAATTCTAATTCAACCCATTGACGACTTACTCCCCAAAGATCCTAACGCTCATGTCATCTTTATCCCTCAATCATCTTTATTCCTGGTTCCCTTTCCAGCATTACAAGATAAAACAGGCAAATACCTGATTGAAAAACACACTATCCTTACTGCACCGTCGATTCAAGTGTTGCAGTTAACCCGCCAGCAAAAACAAAGGGTGGGAAAAATTCATAAATCGCCTTTACAAGGGAAAGAGGCGCTGATAGTGGGTAATCCTACTATGCCTAAAGTTGCTCCTGTTATTGGACAACCGGAGCAACAGTTACCCAGCTTACCCGGTGCTGAAGCAGAAGCAAGAGCGATCGCGTCAATGCTAAAAACTCAAGCTATTACTGGTTCAGTAGCTACTAAGCCAGCAATTTTAGAGAAGATGAATAAGGCGCGGATTATCCATCTGGCGACACATGGGTTATTCGACGATATCCGGGGATTAGATAGCGCGATCGCTCTTGCTCCTTCCGGTCGTGATAATGGCTTGCTGACGGCTGAACAGATATTAGATTTGAATTTAAATGCAGAATTAGTTGTATTGAGCGCTTGCGATACTGGTAGGGGAAAAATTACTGGTGATGGCGTGGTGGGACTATCTCGTTCTTTAATTTCAGCAGGCGTACCTAGTGTAGTTGTATCGCTGTGGTCGGTACCGGATGCACCTACGGCGGATTTGATGAGTGAGTTTTATCGCAATTTTCAACAAAATTCTGATAAGGCGGCTGCGTTGCGAGGTGCAATGCTGACGACGATGAAGCAACATCCCAATCCTAGAGATTGGGCGGCTTTTACTTTGATTGGCGAGAGCCACTGAGCGCTTAAGGTTCCCCTTCCTACCAGAAAATCGGCTAAACCTAAAAGCCCCTCTCCTCCAAGGAGAGGGGTTGGGGTGAGGTTAACCCCCCTTCGGGAGATATACGCAAGTTTTAAAAAAAAATTTCCCGCGCTCGCCCCAATTTTTGCATACCCCCCTCATCCTCCAGAGATATGTATTGACAGGTCAAGCAAAACTCTAAGCAACCAAAGGGCTATTTACCATGCGGACGCCTCCTCTCAAAACCTATATCCCCATCGCTTTATCCAGCATTTTGGCTTTAGGCGGTGTTTCTAGCTGTGCGAACAATACCCAGATCGTTGCTGATAAATCGGCTGAAGCCGCCCCAGCTGCGCCGTCTGCGAAAGTCGCAGTTAAGCGCGTCTCTACAAAGGCTGTGGAACCAACCTCTAAAACCATCAGTTCCTACGAACGAGCGCTTGATATCGCCGCAGGTGCAACTCTTATCAGTAATTCTGCTGTCTCTCGGCAAGATTGGAATTTAGCTGTTAACCGCTGGCAAGAAGCAATCGGGTTATTAAAAACCGTTCCTGGTTGGAGTCGCGATCGCGCAAATGCCCAAAAGAAGCTGAGTCAATACCAGTCTTATCTAGCAGATGCTAAATTAAAAGCCGCTCCACCGCCTGCAAAAGTTTGCTCCGGTGACACAAATCCTCAGTTTTTCTCCGTTCCCATCAAAGGACGAGTAGGCGGAACCCCCGTTGTTGAAGTCAATTTCAACGACCAACAAAAATTTGAAATGATTTTTGATACGGGTGCTTCCCACACTTTGATCACCCGTTCGATAGCAGCTACATTAGGCTTGCCACCTGTAGGCAGCGCTAAAATTAGGATTGCTAATGGGTCAGTCGTGGTATTACCCATTGCTCTTGTTAAGTCCAATGAAATTGATGGCCGAGTTAAGAGAGATATACCCGTAGCTGTAGCACCACCAGCCATGCAAATTGGATTGCTGGGACAAGATTTCTACAAAGGGTATGATGTCATCATCAAAGAAAATATCATCGAATTTCACCGCCAGAATTCGGCTGCTAACAAGAAAGCAGTAAAGCCAAAACCCTGCTTGGTTGACACAACTCCACAGTTTTTCTCTGCTCCCATCAAAACCCGAAAAATGGGCATTCCTGTAGTTGAAGTAACTTTCAACGATAAACAGAAATTTCCCATGATCTTTGATACTGGGGCTACTAAAACTTTGATTACTCAGCCTATGGCAGCTAAATTAAAATTGCAGCGTTTGGGGACAACTGAAGCGACGATCGCTGATGGTTCGGTCGCTAAATTTGATGTTGCTCTTGTTAAGTCGAACAAAATTGCTAACCGCATAAAAAGAGATGTGTTAGTGTCCGTTGCACCTGCGGGAATGGATGTTGGATTGCTGGGGCAAGATTTCTATGAAGGCTACAACATCACGATTAAAGAAAACGTCATCGAGTTTCGCCGCCAGTAATGCGTCAAATCAGGGCAATTTCTTGCATCGTAATCGTTAAAAAGGCATTTTCTTTGATCGCGGGCGCTCGCCTACTTCTTTCGCTCGCGATCGCCCCACTTTTTTGTTGATAAATTCAGGGACGATATATGCTAACACAAGAAAATATCTTGGAGATAACAAAATTTGCCGCTATCAAAGCGATCGCGCTGTTAATTAATCGCTCGTTTGAACCTCTAGGTATTATTGCAAAAACCAATCTCCAAGGTAGTTGCTTGCACCTTCTACTAGAATCTTCTCAAGTGCCAAATCAGCAAGCTACCGTTAACTTCATCCGTAAGAGGATGCTCCAATTAGAAATTGGATTTATCCAAAGTGTCAAAATTTACGCAAGACAGCCAGGTAAAGACATCGCCGTTTGGACACAAGAATTTGATATAATTATTCCTATTTCTAATAATTTATTACTCAGCCCTTGCAACATTCTAAATAAAGGGGAGGCAGAAGCCAGCTGTAAATTATTACCAACAAATTCTACATTTAATGAAGTAGAATAATGTTGAATTGGTTTAGTATATGCCCCAAATTAAACGGCGTCACTTTTTGCAATTTGCTGGTTCTGCCATAGCAACTTGGGGGATGAGTTCTTGCGATCGCTCCTCGCAAACTCGCAGAATACCCGCTGGTTCTCGCGGTATTTCCCCTCGCAAATTAGCGCTGCTTGTGGGCATCAACGATTATCCAAAAACCAGCCAACTTCCGCCGTTGTATGGGTGTCTTACCGATGTCGAATTACAGCGAAATCTGCTAATCTACCGCTTTGGTTTTAATCCAGGGGATATCCTAACTTTAACTGACTCCCAAGCCTCGCGACAAGGCATTTTACAAGCATTTGAAGAACACCTGATAAACCAAGCAAAGCCAGAAGATGTCGTAGTATTTCACTTTTCTGGACATGGTTCTCAAGTAGCCGATCCAGACAAAGATCATCCTGATGGCCTCAATAGTACCTTAGTTCCTTTTGATAGTTCGCGCCCATCAAAGCAAACTCAGGGTGGCATTGTGCAAGATATCATGGGACATACCCTGTTTTTGCTCATGTCAGCTATTAACACAGAAAACCTCACAGTTATTCTGGATTGTTGCCATTCTGGAGGTGGAAAACGGGGGAATTTATTGGTGCGTTCGGTAAGGGGAGGCTCTCAATTTCAACCTAGCCCTGAAGAAATAGCTTATCAGCAAAAATGGCTATCTAGGTTGAATTTAACGCCTGCTGAGTTTATTCAGCAACGACGTGCGGGAATAGCCAAGGGAATAGTAATTACTGCAACAAATCGCGAGCAACGTGCAGCAGATTTTCCTTTTAATGGCTTTTCGGCTGGCGCTTTTACTTATCTAATGACGCAGTATTTATGGCAGCAACCAGGTAACGAATCTATCGTGCGAGCAATGCCAAATATTGCCCGGAGTACGACGAGAGTCTCTTTTACTGCCCAAATACCAGAGTTTGAAGTTAAACCAAATAGCAATAACGAAAAGCAATCTATATACTGGGTTAAGCAACCGAATCCTCCAGCCGAGGCGGTAATTACAAAAATAGCAGGAAACTCAGTAGAGTTATGGTTGGGTGGCGTTGATTCTGCAAGTTTGGCAGCTTTTGATAAAGAAGCGATTTTTGCACTTGATTATTCTCCAAATCGCCCTAGCGCACAGGTGCAACTAGAATCGCGAGAAGGATTAATAGGTAAAGGAAAATTACTATATTCTACTCAAATCGCCGCGCTACAACCAGGAGCGCTATGCACCGAGCAAGTGCGCGGAATTCCCAATAATCTTAACTTAAAAATTGGCCTCGATCGGTCGCTAGGTAAGGACGCCGAACAAGCCAAAACTGCTTTAACAGCGCTCAAGCGAATCGAAGTTTTACCGCTACAGCAGGGAGAATTGCATTACATCTTCGGTCGCAATGCTGAGGGAAGTTTGGGTTTTTTTTCTCCTGGGCTTGAAACGATCGCTGGTTCGTTTGGTGCAGCTAAAGAAACTGTAACTGATGCTATTAAGCGGTTGCAGTCAAAATTGAGGTTATTGCTAGCAGCTAGAATTGTTAAAATGACTCTTAATACTGGTTCGTCGCAGTTGAATGTTACAGCTTCTCTAAGTCGAAGCGGCCAAGAAAATGATTTAATTGCTGCGGTTTTACCAACCAGAGGTTCAAATCAAGAATCGGCAAAGGTTAAAAGTGTTAAGTTTACTTCTGTTAGTTCGCCCAATTCCCAAAAGTTACCGCTCAATACGCCAGTTCAGTTGCAAATTGCGAACAACGAAACGCGGGATTTATATATTAGCGTTGTGGTAATCGATCCTTCTGGAGAAATGACGATTATCTTTCCATATCAATGGACATCAGCAGAGGAAGCGGCGCGGGTAGGCGCAGGACAGACGGTAATTATTCCCAATTCTAGTGAAGCGAGTTTTGAGTTGAGGACGCAAGAACCCAAGGGGGTGACAGAAGTTTTGATTATTGCCAGCGCCACGCCGCAACGAAAGGCGCTGAAGACTTTGCAGGCGCTTGCTTTGCGGGGGAGTCAGGAGATCGGGCCAGTGGCGCTAAATGACCCGATTGAGGTAATGGATAGTTTGCTCGATGACTTGGCAGATGGCGATCGCTCTCTTATCTCAGATGGCGATCGCCGTAGCGGTAGCAGTGCGGCAAAACCTGTTAATAAGCGCCGCACCGTGCGGCGTGTAGATACGACTCAGATGGCGGCGATGTCGATGACTTTTGAGGTAATTTGAGGGGAATTGCCGATAATATGTCTGCCGCACCAAATAAGGCCAAAATTTTTGCAGAAGTCAAGTTACCTGAGACATATTAGTAATTGGGCGATCGATCTGACGAATTGCTCAATTAATCAAGAAGAAAGCAAGATGAAACGATTTTTAAGAGTGCTAATTTCAGTCACCGGGCTTGTTTCCATTGTGGGAGTAGCGCATGTGCCCTCTAGCGCGATCGCTCAGAATGGCGTTTGCTACATGGTCGGGCCAGGGGGCAAAACTATAGATTTAGGCAGTATGTGCAGCGGCGACGCTGCTACCAACAAACGAGTGTTTCAAGCCAAAATTAAACGTCGGGCGGGCGGTACTCCTGTAATTGATGTTACGTTTAATGGCGGTCGCACTTTCGAGATGATTGTAGACACAGGCGCTAGCGGCACCGTAATTACCCGCAGGATGGCATCAGCTTTGCAAGTAGTTCCGGTAAGGACTATTAAAGCAGATACGGCGAGTGCGGTGGGAGTAGAATTTCCCGTAGGCTACGTGCAATCGATTGGCGTGAATGGTGTCGTAGCCAACAAAGTGCTGGTGGCGATCGCTGGCCCAGAGCAAGACATTGGACTGTTGGGGCATGACTTTTTTGGCAATTACGATGTCACGATTAAACGCGATGTCGTACAGTTTGAACTGCGCTGATGCTGTTGGGTAGGAGTAGTTTAGAAGTGCGCTTTTCCTACCCCTACGCAACTGCATATTGTATTGGTATTGCATACCTGCTCAACTGCTAGAGATATTAAATCTTAAGGCATTGCACCAATTGGTCTTGGAAATGATGCGCTCGCCATTGTATCTAAGACTAAGCCAAGCCAAGGCGTTTGTTTCAACCAAAACTTAGTTTTATTAGCTCGTTGCAATAAAAAGCAGAGTATGTCAAAGAAAAAACAATCAAGTGGTTGCCGTAAAATGCTGCGGCGCACATTTTTATTCTTAATAGGTATAGCGCTTGCTAACTTTTTAGCCGAGTACTTCTCAATTGCACAAAACCGCAGCAATTTTTTCACTCTCGTCCGTCAATTATGGGAAAAAGCGATCGCGCGTTGGCAAGCATCCCAAGATGGCGTAGCTCAAAACCCTTTACCGCAAGGTAGCGTCACCCCAGCGCCTTTACCCAGTGCTAGCATTACTCCAGAGCCTTTACCCACCGCGCCTCTACCCAGTGCTACCGTTACTCCACAGCCTTTACCCACCGCGCCTCTACCGCAGGCTAGCGTCACGCCGAAGCCTAAGCCTTCTGCTACACCCAAAGTGGCGATCGCTCCCCGAAAAAAAGGTAAACCCGTACAAGTTAGCCAAAAAACTGTTAATGGAGTTGCTTTTTATCAAACCACAATTGATCTAGCTGACCCTGAAACTTTCATCACCATCGGGTTAGCAAATAACTCAGCTTTTGCCAATACTCAAACTATGAGTAACGGCGATGAACCTTTTGCCAAGTTTGTTGCTCGTAATCCCGCCGCTGTAGTAGCCAACGGCACTTTTTTTGGCAAAGATGACAAGAAAGCGGTTCTAGGTAACATTGTTGCTGGTGGCAAATTTCTCAAATACAGCCGTTGGGAAAACTATGGCACTACTTTGGGTATATCTGCTGGAAATAAACTAGAAATGATTACAGCACGCGCAGAAGGTAAACCAGAATGGAATCAGCACTGGTTTTCTCTTACTTGCGGGCCGAGACTGCTCAAACAGGGAAAAATCTGGCTTTCACCATTATCAGAAGGATTTAAAGATTCCCACGTTCTCAATGCAGGATATCGCACTGCTATTGGATTTCCTGCTAATAGACAACAGTTATATTTAATTACTTTTCTTGCTAGTCTCACTTTGCAACAAGAAGCCCAAATTATGAAGGATATCGGCTGTATTGAGGCGATGAATTTGGATGGGGGTGCTTCTGTTGGTTTAGCTCATAATGGAAGAATTTTGCTTCCACCCGGACGCAACCTCACAAATGTAATTGTGGTTTACGATACTAACTATCCAGCTCCAGCAGATTTGAAAAAGTCTTGGCAAAGTTTTCAAGATGGCGATCGCCCCCAATATCCTGGATAAATTTGGTTTGTCGCCAACTTCCAATATTATTGCGCGACGGTTTAATTGGTTGAAAAGAATCCTGTTAAAAATAGTGTTTTAGGAAGATGTCAAGTCTCCTTTAGATTTGTTGTAAGCTGCCTTTTGTTCGGGGGTTGACTCGCTCAGACACTCTGCATGAATGCGCTCTAAATTCTCGATATACTCTTGGTTTTTGCTTAAAATTGGGTTGTTGCGAGTCGAAGCAATTAAAGCTAATTGTGCCCGCAGCGGTAGTTTGCGAAATGCGTCGAGGCGTTTTTCAGAAGACATCAAAAATTACCTTTAGTACTTATGTTTTTGCCAGATATCAACGTAAGGAAGACGGATGCATCTCCCTTACAAAAATTCTACAACCGCATTTAAGATCGCGGCTCCATTAACCCCCAGCGATCTAAAAGAAACGCATACTCAAATGCAACCTCTTTAAGTTTTTCATAGCGTCCCGATGCGCCTCCATGTCCTGCACCCATGTTGGTTTTGAGCAGTAAAATGTTGTCGTCTGTTTTCAGTTCGCGCAGTTTAGCTGTCCACTTTGCTGGTTCCCAATATTTAACACGCGGATCGTTTAAGCCAGCAGTTACCAATAGATTTGGATAATCTTTCGCCTCGACGTTATCGTATGGGGAGTATGACTTCATGTAGTCATAATAGATTTTGTCGTTGGGATTTCCCCACTCTTCCCACTCTAAAACCGTAAGCGGTATTGAGGTGTCTAATATGGTAGTTACTACGTCTACGAAGGGTACGTGAGCGATAGCTGCTTTGAAGAGATCGGGACGCATATTGATTACTGCGCCAATCAATAATCCACCTGCACTTCCTCCAGAAATAGCTAAGCGATCGCTTGATGTCCATTTCTGGTTTATCAAATGTTCAGCGCAGGCGATGAAGTCGGTAAAAGTGTTTTTCTTATTCAAGAATTTGCCATCTTCATACCATTTACGCCCCATTTCTCCACCGCCGCGAATATGAGCGATCGCAATTACTACTCCCCGATCGAGTAGCGATAGTCTGTTGGGAGAGAAGTAAGGAGGATAGTTAACACCGTATGAACCATAACCAGTTAGCAAAAGTGGGTTAGAGCCATTTTTTTCTATCCCGTTTTTATAAACTATAGAAATCGGAATTTCCACGCCATCGGCGGCGGTAGCCATAATGCGATCGCTTGTGTATTGGGTTCTATCGTAGCCGCCTTTGACTTCAGTTTCTTTTTTTAACTCGCGCTTTTTTGTTTCCATGTCGTAATCAAAAACTGATTCGGGAGTCACAAAAGACGTATAGTTAAATCGCAAATTTGTAGTGTTAAATTCTGGATTCTTTCCTGGGGAAACGCTGTAGGTTGGTTCGGGAAATGTTATGCGATGTTCATCATTGGTAGAGAGTTTGCGAACCCGCACCATCGGTAGTCCCGCTTCTCTTTCATAAATTACCAAATGATCTAAGAAAGCGCTGACACTCGAAATCATTACATCCTCTCGATGGGGAATTACAGGCTGCCAATTCTCCTTGGAGGGCGATTCAACCGGAGTTTTCATCAATTTAAAATTGATAGCTTCATCGTTGGTAACTATGTAGAAATCGCTACCGTGATGCTCAACTTCGTATTCCAGCCCCTTAGTGCGTGAGTGGATTACCTGAAAAGAACCAGTGGGATTGTTAGCATCTAAATAGTGGACTTCCGATGTTACTTTGCTACCCAAGCTCATCAAGATGTAAGCTTCGCTCCTCGTTTTGCTCACACCCAGAAAATAGGCTTCATCTTGTTCGTGATGGATGAGTACGTCGCTTTCCGAGTCAGTTCCTAGAGCGTGACGAAATAGTTGAAAAGGGCGGTTGAGCGAGTCAACTTTAGTATAAAAAACTGTTTTACTATCGTTTCCCCAAGCTAGCGAGTAGTATGTGTCGGCTATACTTTCTGAATACAATTTACGACTGTTAAGATCGAGGAAGAAAAGGGTATATTGCTCAGAACCGTTGGTATCGACTGCATAAGCTAAAATTTGATTATTTGGGCTTATTTGAAATACGCCCAAACGGAAATATTCCTGGCCTTGAGCGAGTTCATTTTCATTTAGCAGTACTTCTTCTGCGGCGTCGATGCTACCTTTTTTACGGCAATGTATTGAGTAAGCTTTTCCCTCTTCCGTGCGCGAATAGTAGTAGAAGTCACCCTTACGGTAAGGTACTGAAAGGTCAGTTTCTTGGATGCGCGACAGCATCTCTTCATAGAGGGTTGTTTGCTCTAGCGCTGTATGCTGCATCATCGCTTGTGTATGGGCATTTTCTGCTTCCAAGTAGGCGATGACTTTAGGGTTGCTGCGATCGCGCATCCAAAAGTAGTTGTCAATCCGCAAATCTCCATGACATATAAATTCATGCGGATATTTCTCTACTATCGGTGGAGACATTTTTGCCGCATATTGATTATTTTGATTCATCCTAAATTGCTCCTCATACAAAGTGCCGTAAAAAACACTTACAGTCTATTGTGGTAAAATTATGATGTCACATATTTCATTGTTATAGCAATACGAACCGTTTGTTTAGATAGCGGTGACGGTAAAAGTTTCAGGGTTGCTGTGGATGAAAGTCCAAGTTGTCAATTAATTGTTGTTAGTCTTAACAAAAACATCTTCCCAAAGTTGAAACTTACTTCGAGGCGAGCGATGACTAATTTAGCTATGGAAAGGATGCGATTGCAGTCCCACGCTCAAATCAAACGCCTTATTAACTACCACGAGCAACGTTATCGCCTGCTGTCAAAAACGATTGATAAACAGGCCACCTGTAAATACAACGCTAGCTCGGCTTTTCTCCTTTGTGCAGTAAATCCCAGTGGCCCCTGCGAGGAATGCAGCCATTACCAAGCTTAAGGGGTTAAGAGTCAGTTGAATGCACTCTCTCATTAGGATTACTTCGGGAGTAATAGTCCTAAAAATTGCTTGAATTCTCTCATACCTCTGGGTGATTAAAGTTAAAGATTAACTTGACAATATTGCTTATAGATGATTTTCCCCTCGGTGAGCGAGGGCAAATGTCGCTAATACAAAGGTTAAAGATGATTTCTTCTTTGGTGGTTATTTTAATTGTCACTTTTTTAGTCGCGCTAGGTAGTTTCTTAATCAAGCCGCGAGATATTCGTTGGAGCATACATCTTCGCAGACCCAAGTGGCTAGTATTTGAGCCAGCAATTCCGCTGATTTGGACGATAGCTTTTACTTGCGGAGCAGTATCGGCTGCTATCATTTGGGAAAAAGACCCAGGTAGTTTAAAAACTTGGTTGCTGATGGGATGGTATCTAATTTTAGAAATTGTTACGGTAGCCTACATCCCGGCAACTTTAAGACTAAAGAGCCTTAAAGTCGGTACGCTTTTAGGGGGAATTGGTGTGGTTTTAGGTGTAATACTAACGCTGTTTGTCTGGCCGATTTCGGGGACGGCGGCGCTGCTATTACTGCCTTATGCGATCTGGAGTCCGGTAGGAACAGTTACTACCAAGGAAATGATTGACCTTAATCCTGATGCAGCATAATTCAAGTGAGGGAGCGATCGCTAGATTCGCTCCTTATATATTATATTTTCCTACAAACAAATAATTATCAACTTGCCCTCTTGTGGATGCGGCTAAGTAACCACTGACCTAAAACTTACCCAAAAGCAGGATGCTAAGACGTTTGCTAGTCAGGCAAGCTAAAAGCAGGAGACTCTTCAACTCTCAAGGGACAAGCATCGTGAACAAGATACTCTACCGACTGACTATAGCTAGCGTGATGGTTTCAGCAGGTTGCT
Source organism: Microcoleus sp. FACHB-831 (assembly GCF_014695585.1). NCBI lineage: Bacteria > Bacillati > Cyanobacteriota > Cyanophyceae > Oscillatoriales > Microcoleaceae > Microcoleus > Microcoleus sp. FACHB-831. The sequence continues at coordinate 142,694 of NZ_JACJON010000068.1, forward strand.
TGCAAACTGGACAGGCACTTGCTTCGACTCGTGGCGAACGTACTTTTATAACTCCTGCACAAGCGCACCAATTCTCCCGTGACTTAATTCGCTCCGACTCGCAAGACTTTTTTAACCAAGGACGAGAAAGGCTGGAAAGAGAAATTCAAATTTTGAACCAGCAGCGTTTTTCTTCTTCAACTCCTCTTCTTAAAGTAGATGAAAACCTGAAAGGCGAAAACATATCACCAGTTACCAGTCCTAGTTTCTTAGCAGTTCCCAAACAGCGGAATTTCTAATACACCAGCGGTGTTTTGTAAAATTCAAAAAGTACACGCCGTCTGGCGATTTACCGGGCAACTTTTGTTATCGATTGGATTTGCTTGCAGACCGATAAAAACTAAATTGGGCATAAATTTCAATGAACTGATATTGGATATTTGATTGCTGTCGAGGGTGACAAAAATCAAATTTGTCAATTTTTTTAGCGGGCTGATGTCGGAAATTTTATTTCTGCCCAGTCCAAGTTTAGTTAGTTTGGGTAACGATTTCAGCGGGGTGATATCAGAGATTTTGTTGTCGTCGAGGATGAGCAGAGTTATCCCCTTCAGCGATTTCAGCGGAATGATATCGGAGATTTGATTGCTGCTGAGAGAAAGAACAGTTAGGTTAGTTAAAAATTGCAGGGAACTAATGTTAGCAATTTTATTACCGCTGAGTTCAAGGTTAGTTAGATTAGTCAGAGATTGCAGCGGCTTAATATCAGAAATTTGATTTGCAGCGAGGTTTAGTTCACTCAGGTTGGTGAGAGATTTTAGCGGGCTGATGTCGGAAATTTCATTAGCGCCGAGGTCTAGTTTAGTAAGGTTAGTAAAATATTTTAGCGGTCTGATGTCAGAAATTCGCTTGCCACTGAAGCCGTGAGAATCTAGGTTTATCAGCGATTTTACGCGACCGGGACGGCCAATCGTATTGCCATTGAGGTAAAGTGTTGTAAGGTTTGAAAGCTGGACGTTTGCTTGATTGCAATCATTAGTGCCCGCCTGTACTAACAGCAGGTCAACAGTATATTTAGCATCGGGAGAAAGTTTTGCTTTGTGCAAACACCAATCCGTAAAACTCTTGAAGTTGTTTGTCTGAACGGAACCTGTACAACCGTATCCTCCAAGAGCGATCGCTACCATACATCCGGCGATCGCTCTTTTATAAGTTTTTGCACAAGCAAAGTAATTTCTGTCTAAAACTTTTCGTAACATTTAAGAATTTGTTCTACTTGTTGCCTACTACTTTAGTGATTGAGAGATGCTGGGGGCTGTTCCTTAATCGTAAAAAATTATACCCGACGGCTGTCAGCCATCGGGTATAAACATTACTCCCTCGCGATCGCATAGATTGTTATTTCCCCCCTCGTTCCCTGTCTGGCAAGGGGAATGCAGGGTAGCTAGGGAAGAGCGACGCTTTAACCCAAAGGTATTGTTACAAGCTGCTTAACTCAACATGACACCTAATGGTTGCGTAATTTATTTAATTTTAGATTTACGCAATTCACCCCACAATTTATTAAATTTGTTGCGTGCAGCGCCAAACAAAGCAATCTAACCATTTAACTTTTGTTCTGATTTGATTGTAAAAGGAGCCATCACCTTTTTAAGCTCATTGGTGTCTACAATCAACCTGTTAAAATAATCGTTGCCATTGCGTTCGTTAAATTTAGCTGCCAAGTGCTGAACCTTTTTAAACAAAGCCATTCTTAACTTATCAACTTCATAGGTGCCGCTTTGTTGATATTCAGAAAATGACTTGGGCAGGATCAGCGAAACGCGATTTTTGCCATTCTCTTGCAACTCTGTCATTAGGAAATTGGCAGCAAGGTAGAAGCAGAAGCTATCGTAAACGTTCGCTGTCTCCAATGCCCAGATTAAGTGCTTTTCAAACAATTCCACCGCCTTAACAAGATTATTGGTAAGCACTAAAAATTTCAAGTGTTCGGCGATTGTTTCCAAAAAATCTCGGTTTGAGGAAATCAACCGATATCCACGTACATGATAATGCATCGCCTCTTCTATTCGGCCTAAACGCAGCAAAGGCACCAGAATTTTGCCAAAACTCAAATGAGGGATTTCCGAACAAGTTTGTTTGCCACTTAAAATGGGGTAAGCACAAGCGATCGCCCGCTCGTACTCCCCCATATAAATTAGGAAATTAACTTGTTCGTGCAGTTCGCAAGCTGGACAATCGCTCGAACAGTCGCGCGGCGTTTGTTCCCACTTTTGCTGATAGGCGGATGCAGTTTTTTTATCGCCCATCACCATTGCTGCTAGACACTGAAGCTTATACACAGAGCGCATGCTCAGACTCGCCCGCTGGTATCGCCGCGCCATATCCTCAAACGTGTCATCAATTTGTTGCTTGGAAATTTGAGGAAATTTTGGCAGCTTTTCACCCACCCATTTATATTGCCAAAGCAGTCGCTCTGAGGAAAATTTTTCTGGGTGGCGATCTGACTGCGCCAAGCACCAGGAAAAAGTAACTAATTCTTTCTCTGGGTAGCCGGAGAAGGTAGCAGCATCGAGCAGCTTGTCTCGCGTCCAAAATCCCAAATCTAGATCGTTATGAATGTCCGCAATCTTAACTGCTTCTTCTAGCAAGCTGACCTTTGTAGTACCATAATCTAGAGCGTCAGCTTGCTCGACTAGCGCGAAAACTCGATCTTCATAATTATGGTTCATAGTTTTCTCCTAATTGCGCGTTCACGCCCCATTCAATTAAACCAAGCAAACCGGAATTCAGCAAACCCATTTCTTGAGCATTTAGGGGTTGGTGTCCCAGCAGCAACGCTTGAACGTATAACATTTGTAGCGATAACTGTAGCAAATTTTTATCTTCCAGATTGACCAACTTCTGAATTAGCGGGTTGTGAAAATTAAAGCATAATTGAGCGTAAGGTTGCTGAGGAGTAGTTGCTAAATTATCCAGAACAGATGACCAAACTGAATTGGAAACTGATTTGGACTGCAAGAGCGATCGCTGAAATTCTGCATCTGCATTAGTGCTATAAAGTGCTGGTAGCTCTTGGGGCCAAAATTTCTTAATTTCCACCTCGCATCGGAACGGCTGCAACACCATATCTGCAAATTTGATCAAATTGAAAACACGTTCGCGCTCTTTCCAGTTTAAGTCTTCAAAACTTTGAGCAAGATCCGACGCATCCACCCGTTCCACTTGAATTTCTGGAAACAGGTAAGGCAGTTTTTCTAACAAATCGGTGTCGTAAGCATAGCCACCGTTAATTACACACATTGATTGCGATGCAGCAACTCCAGCAATTTGCCGGAATTGGTCGCGAGTAGGGACATATCGAATTATCAAGTTTGCAGAACGATACTCACCCAGCGTCATCCTACCGAGAGAAGTTTCAAACGGCAACCAGTCGATGAACAACTTATAAAATTCGTCATCATGAACAGCCAGCGCCTTGATAGCAAGGTAATGCAAATTAATCAATTGTTGCAGGCGTTCCTCGTCTTGTTGGGCAAGTTCAATTAAGTATTGCCGCAAGCACTGGCCCAGCATTTCCCGTGCAGCCATAAGCATGGCATCTTCATAGAAAAACTCCCGCGATGCGGTTGGTCTGAGGTCATTGGCGTTAATAACGCACTTAACAAAAAATGCCCAATCTGGCAAAACATCTTTAGCATTTTCGCATAGCAACATATGCTTTAAATAAACGCGATGCGTGTTTTTTGTGGCAAGACTGGGAGAATACGGCAGCACGAATGCGACTCCTTCCACAGCGCCAATTGTAGAATGCAAGGGAATGGCGTCAAAAAAATCGATATCAAAGATTTGCCTTCCGTAAGCTAGCAGTGCAGCACGTTGGTCCCGGCGGCTATAAAAAATTTGCTGCCAAGGTGGTCTTTGTTCGTTAATTACCTTAGTTTTGTTGCCTTGCGTAACAGTGATGGGATAAGTAAGCAAGCTGCCAAAATGAGAAGCTAGTTCGCAGATGCGTTCTGTTTTGAAGTAGTCTTCGCAGCCGTTTTTGTTGCGTAAGTAAACGCGCGTTCCTGGCGATAGATCCTTTTCAAGGGTGCGGATTGAGTAAGTGCCGTCGGGACGACCGCGCCACTCGATTGTCGCCGCGTCATTTTTTATAGAACGGGTTAACACCACAATTTCATCGCTGACGACAAAGCAGGAAAGCAAACCAATTCCAAATTGACCGATATAATCGTTGCGTCGATCTGCCAGTTCTTCCCGTTTGGAAGATTGACCGATAGTAGCTAAAAATTGATGAATTTCTGCTTCAGTTAGACCGATGCCATTATCTTCAAAAACTAATGTTGCTTCGTTGCGTTCTGGTGAAGAGATGACTTCAAGGCTGATTCTTCCTTGATGGTCGGGTTCTAGCTGAGTTCTGGCTGTAATGGCATCGACAGCGTTTTGCAGCAATTCTCGCAGGAACACCTGCGGCCCACTGTAGAGGTGATTGGAGAGCAGGTCAATAAGGCCCCGCAGATTGATTTGAAAGTTATAGTCCATTTCGTTTCCCCATTTACTAAATAGGACACAACTTGAATAAAGAGATTTTCCGATTGGGTTGCGCCAAATAAGCAAAAACTCCCTTCAGCAGGAATTAGTTAGATAAATTAGCGCAAATTTTCATCACGATGGTAGAGGAGGGCGCACAGGACTGCAAGAAGGGAAGAGCGCAAACGCGCATCTCCACTAGCGATCGCTCTCTACATCATCACGGGCGGTCGGCGCAGGTTGGGAACTCAATGACTAGCCGCGATCGCCGGGGGCAGTATTCAAACTCTCCCCTCTATCCCAATCTAATACACCCCACACAAATCTCAAGCCTGGGATGCCTTTTTTTCTTAAAGCAGACAGGTACAATCGTTATGCATTGGCACAGGTGGCGATTTAAGAATGTTCAAGGGAGTTTCTCGCTATGCTCTTTGTATCCGATCCGCCCATATCCGTCAAAATCAGCAAAATGAAGGAACGGGTGCGGTGGCAAGATCGGCTGATTGTCGAGCGCGGGATAGATCAAACCCGGATGGTTTTAGATGATGGCTCACAAGACAATCCAGAATTCTCATTTTTGGTCGTGGGTGATAGTGGAGCGGGTTCTTATCGGGGGTACAACCCCCAACGACAAATAGCAGAACAAATGCTTTCCCAGCGCGACACCAGCCGTTTCGTCTTGCACACGGGCGACGTGATTTATCTGGTTGGATCGAGCGAATATTACCTGAAAAACTTCATCTCGCCCTACCGCGAGATGATAGTAGGTGGCGAACGACCAGAACGCATTGCCTACGATAAGATGGTCTTCAACCTGCCATTCCTGCCCGTGCCAGGGAACCACGATTACTACGATCTGCCGTTTTTCTTCGGTCTGATGGCACAGAGCGCCTTGCCTCTGCGCCGCCTGCTGCAATCGAAATTGGATATAGATGTGGGCTGGCACGGTTCCTATCAAGGCAAAGCGTATGCAAAAGCATTTCTTGACTACCTCAAGGGTATAAATTCCTTTGAGCAGTTGGGGCATCATCTAGACCGTCATTACACTGCTCAAACTGACACTGGTCGCTGCCTGCGTTACCAACCCGGACGCTTCACCCGCTTACCCAACCGATATTACACGTTTCGCAGCGGCGGGATCGACTTCTTTGCCGTTGACTCGAATACTTTTAACGAACCAGCGCCCCTCCCGCACACAAAAGAGGGGGATGCTTACCGCAGAGAGCTAGAAAAGCGCCGGGATCGGTTAGAGCAGAAAAAAATGGAGATCCTCGAAGCTTCCGCCACCAAAAACGGCGAAAAGTTTGAGGAAAACGAACGCCTGGAAGATCTGCGTACCAAGGTGACGCAGATTGATGAGATGAAGATGGACATCGACAAACAACTGGCAGCCGATGCAACAACTGTTACTGACTACGAACAACTCAATTGGCTCAAGGAAAGGCTGATCGAATCTTGGAATAATTCTGCGGTGCGCGGACGTGTGGTTTATTTCCACCATCCCCCCTACGTCACCGAGGCTACGAAGTGGCAACAGGCGCAAACTTTGGCGATTCGTCGCCGCCTCCGTCTGCTACTGGATGAGGTGGCTGGCGTGGTTGGTCGTCAGGCAGAGGGGCGTCCGTTAGTGGATCTGATTTTAAACGGTCACGCTCACTGTCTAGAATATTTGCGTACTGGGGACACTGGTCATGCCGACTCTAACCTGAACTGGATCGTTTGCGGGGGCAGCGGTTTCAGCCTCCGCCGCCAGCGGAAGGAGGGGCCGGAATTGACGGAGGCTATATGGGACGAGCAAGGCGCTGGCGATCGCAAGGTGGCGCGATCGCTGCTTTTTGTCGGTCGCAACGGTCAAGGGCCGCAAAAGCGCCGCCCCTATTCCTTTTTGCGGATCGATGTCAAAGACGGTAATCCTGCTAAGTTTATCGTCCGCCCGTTTATTAGCGAACGAATTGGGCGACAGTGGAGTGAGATCGCCCTTGAACCGTTTGCCATTTGAAGAAGGATTAAGCCACAGGCGAGACATCCCCCTTGAAAAGCAGGGTTTTTCTAGTTCCTCCTTAAAAAGGAGGAACTAGACCTGGGTTTCTTCATGCAACAGCTTTTTTCCAGTAAGAGTAAGTCTCGCTACCTATGCTTTTGCTTTCTTCCGAGTAGATTTGCTCTAAACATTTATAAAGAGCCAGAGCGTATTTTCCTAATCCCAGAAGCTTCAAACTCGTTAAGATTCTGGTCAGTCGGAGGTAATTGTGATTTCTTAGATTAATCCAGTTAGTTTTTCTTTCTGGATATTCGTCAGATTTAGTTATTTCGATATCAGCGCTACCAGCTTCGTTGCATTGCAGCCCGTAAAAACCCAGCATGAGTTTGAGCGATTTTAATAATCGCATTTTCAGTTGTTCGTTTGTGTTGAAAGCTTGAATTATTTGCTCGTTCAGTACTGGCGCATTTCTGTTAAAGCCGCTTTTTTGTTTTAGGGGAAATAACCACTGAATGTAGTCGTGCGTGTATTCAAGCCTGCGGTAATCCCATAGCCACATATCTTCTATCATTCGCCCTTCTGAATCGGAGCGATCGCCAAGATAAAACGCGACGATAACTTCATCAGATGTCATTTGATTCCTCCCAAAATCACTTCCTCACGGTTAATATACCCGACTTCTATAAGAAGTCGGGTATCTCGCCTTCAATTTCAGTAGTTATTTTTCATTTCTGTAGCGTCCCCACCTTGCAAAATCGCCGGGACTTCATTAGCCAATTTAGCATATGCCAAAGCCATATGGCTTTCTTCAATATTGGCTACTATCCAATTCCCATCCTCGATAATAAATGTCCAAATTGCTTCAACATTGTTGTATCCTTTTTCTCCTTGTACGATATTCCCCGTATTGCGCTCTGCCAAGTAGTCTTCCATATTAGCCGTAATGGATACAACGAGCCTAGAGCCATCAAATACCCCGCCGTTATTTCTATATCTTAAGAAGAGAGGTTTGATGTTGAGTATGCTTTTAACGCGGCAATGGTTAACAAGGCCATCTTTTTCCCATTGATCTAGATAAGCAAGTTGTTGATTTTGCCAATACCAATTGGTCATCCACCCGGCTGCTTCTTGCATATCTTCCTTACGCCATGCTGAATGAACTTTATGGAAGCACTCAGTTACGCGCTCTTTTACTTGCAGCCAGTCGAATTTATCGCTTACCTGGGAGAGTCGTTGAAGATCTTTGAAAGTACGCCGAGAAGCTAGTGATTCTTTGAGGTAAACGTAAATTAGATAAGGAATTAAAGGCAAACAAACGATTAGAACAATAGCAAGTAGGATTTTTCCAAAAACGCCTTTAAACAACCCGGAAAACATTTTCACTGCAATTTTTCCTCCGGGTGCAGCGAAAGCAACTTGCGGATGAATAAGGCCAAAGAATATAAAAGCGACCGCGCCTAAAATTAGGAAGCGATAGCGATAGAGTATAGAGCTACGTTTGCCTTTAGTTTGCTGGCTAGCAGATGCACGCGATCGCACGAATGAATTGAGCATAAGCCGTATTTTACGTCTCAACATGGCTTAATAAGAAAAACATTTTTTCTTTGTTGTAACCTGCACGAGCGAGCAGTGTCAACCGTATGTCAAGTTATATGGCTTAGACTATGACAACCACCAAGAATAAATCGTAATATCCCCTTTCTAAGGGTGGTAAATATGGGAGCATGGACATCATTGGAGGCTAGTTATTTTTATTTAATTTCGCACTGCAAGATCCCCGAATTCTTAGAGAAGTCGGGGATCTGAACCACTCACCAGTGTTGCGATTCGCGATGCATTTGAGCGACTTTAATTAATTTTCCTCCTCTACCCAACGCTTCATCTGCTAATTCTACAATCCAGCGATTTGGTAGAGCTTCGGGTTTAGCTGTTAACACATAAGCTAGAGCTTGTTCCTCTCGACCAGAACCCAATAAACGAGCGCATACTGTTAAAGCTACAGCAGCCGAACGGCTAATTCCAGCCTGACAATGAATGAGTAAATTTCCTTTACCTTTGGCAATGACAGAAGCGAAATCAATTACTTTCAGGATATGTTCTAGGGTGGGCAATACACCTTCAGGATCGTTAGAGGGGATATCAATATCATCGAACTCCAGCCTAAGCCTGTGGGGTATGCGGTTATAACCGGGCAAAGGAGGATCGCCAGGGCTACCAATGGAGATTAGATATTGAATTGAAGCGCCTGGAGTTTTAGAGAAGATGTATTCGCTGGCTTGTTCAAAAGAGGTAATCCAGAGTTTGGGTAAAGCAATACCTTGGGAGGATACAGTAGGTGTTTGTTTGGTAATTAAGTCAGTTTTTTCTAAGTGGCGATCGCCAACAGAAAAACTAAGTCTTTCTAAGGCAGCAGCAGCGCGATCGCGCACGTAATCGTCTCGATCGTTAAGGGCTTGTTTTAACCCTGCTGTGGCTTGGGCGCTGAGTCGTTCTAATGCTTCAACCGCTCTTCCGCGCACCAACAAGTCTCTATCGTCTAGCGCTCGCATAATTGCAGCGATCGCCCCCTCAGTTCCAATGTCGCCTAATACGGAAACAGCACTACCGCGAACATCAGAATTCGAGTGGTTCAATGCTTGCAAAAGTACATTCACCGCCCCCGGAGTGCTAACAGTTCCCAACGCATACACGGCATTGGCACAAACATATAATTGTTCGTCATTGAGGGCTTGTTGCAACCCCTCCAAAACCGAATCGCCGCCAATTTTTCCCAATGCAGTAGCGGCTTTTCCCCGCACGCGGGGTTCTGGATCTTCTCCTACAATTTGCAACAGTTTGGCAATGGCTTGAGAGCTACCTAATCTACCGAGAGCAGCAGCCGCCCGCCAGCGAATTTCGGAGTCCTTATCGTTGAGTGCTGATATCAACCCTGCGATCGCTGCATCGCCGCCAATTTGCCCTAATACCCAAGTTGCCCACATCCGCACGTGGGGCGCTTGATGCTCCAGTGCTGGTAGCAATTTGCTAACAACCGACGCAGTACCAATTTGCACCAGCGCCCAAGCACTCCAAGCGCGAACGGTGTCGTCTTGATGGTTCAGGAGATCTGTCAGAAGCCCGATCGGCAACGGCGATCGAGTCCTAGCCAAAAGCCGAATTTTCAGCGGTAAAGAAACTTTTAGTTTAGTTACTATAGAGAGTGCTTTTGCCCTAAATTCCGGTTTGACACTCCCCGCCAAAGTTGCCCCCTTTCTTAAATCTGCTTCTAGGGCTAAACGAACGACGCGCAGTGCTTGCGACTCTGATTCCACCCGCGCCAGCATGGGAGCGATCGCCTTTCTCCATTCCCAGCTATTTAGATACTCTCGTTTGAGCCTCTCATCTTCTAGATGAGGGAGCCGCTGAAGGAGCTTTTCGATGTCTTGCTGGTTTGCCATCAATACTTAATTATCTATCAAATTTGGTGTTAAAATTTTCGCTTCTTGTTCAGGCGTAGATTTCTAATTTTAGTCGGCGATATATAGCGATTATCACTCGTATTCATGTTTTTCAGTGGTAGAGGTACAAAGCTTTGCGCCCCTACTGATGTATCGCCCAAAATTGATAATCGCTATAACTCTATATCTCCTGATAATATCGTTTTTCTAACCTACATTATTCAACTGTGCTGTAAAAAGCGTACTTATATAGCCGTCCTAAATAATTGGTGAAGGCGAGATACCCTACTTCTTATAAAAATCGGGTATCTGCACATCTGATATCTCACAATCCTGCATAAAATTGTTATATCTCTGTCTTAGCTCAAGAATTTACAATAACTTGTATTCAGACATGAATTGAGACGTAACCTTGCGTAGATCTTCATCAAGACAAGCTAAGGCACTTGAGGCAATTTGTTCTGGCACGCCACCATAAAACGCCTGGGCAATACCTCCAGTAATGCAAGCGATAGTGTCGCTATCACCGCCAATTGATATAGCATTACGGATAGCATCCTCGAAATCTGTAGATTTCAAAAAAGCAATTATAGCCTGGGGTACCGAACCCTGGCAGGACACATCGAAGCGATATTTCGGTCTAATTTCTTCCAACGTTTGATTCAAATTATAGCCAAAATCTCTTTCAATGAAATCCTTTATAGAACTCTTAGTTTCGCCAGTACGAGCCAGAAAAATAGCAGTAGCAGTAGCCCCAGCGCCTTTAATACCTTCAGGATGATTGTGAGTAACTTCTGCGCTGCGTTTCGCTTCCTCTAACACAGAATTTATGTCATTGAAAGCAAATCCTATAGAACTGACTCGCATTGCTGAACCATTGCCCCAACTGTTGTAGGGTTCCCTGGTGTCAGAGTTCCCCCATTCCATAAAGTTACCCCCATAACCTTTATAGGGATAGCGACGGTAATAAGCTTTAATTACATCGGCATAGTCGCCACCATTAAGCACGACATCCGCAACTGCAACTGTGAGTACCGTGTCATCAGTAAAGCGGCATTTAGGGCTAAAAAGTGGAAATTCCTTAGTTTTGATGTTATTTGCCTCGTAAATTGATCCAATGATGTCACCCGCGATCGCTCCCAGCATAATAGTCTCCTTTGCAGTTGTGGCTGAGTACTTATAAATTACTTGCGGCAAATTTGTTAGTTACTTATTTTACTATGGTTAAAATTGCCTTTATTAATGCACAATAGCTTAAGATATCCAGCAGGCAGCCGCTTATGCAATCTCTCCAGCGCGTTTTCAAAGCCCTGAACTCTTACCGCTTAATCGCGATCGCTGCTTTTATTAGCTTACTGCTGCTGACGGCTGCCAATGCCATTACCCCGCAACTGTTTCGCTGGGGTATCGATCGAGGCATCGCCCAAAAAGATTTACAAGTTGTTCTCCAAAGCGCTGGATTGATGGTTTTACTCGCTGTCGGGCGCGGGTTATTCAATTTTGGTCAGAGTTTTTGGGCAGAACAAGCCTCTCAAGGCGTAGCTTACGATCTGCGTAACAAAATATTCACAAAAATCCAAAATCTCAGTTTCAGCTATCACGATAAATCCCAAACTTCACAGCTACTAACTCGCATCACCAGCGATGTAGAACAAATTCGTACCTTTATCGGCACTAACTTAATTCAAGTTGTCGGGTCAGTAGTGACATTGGTGACTATCTCTACAATTCTGCTACTGATGAATTGGCAACTGGCGCTGATTACCCTGACAGTTGTTCCTATAGCGGCATTTTTGCTATTTCAATTTTTTACCAAAAATATGACAGTGTTCGGTCAGGTTCAAGAGCAACTTGGTAATCTTAATGCCGTTTTGCAAGAGAATTTGTTTGGCGTTCGTGTTGTAAAAGCGTTTGCCCGTCAAGAGGCAGAAATGTCTCGCTACACCAGTCTAAATAATGAATTGGTGGCGGCGAATATGAAGACAATATTAGCGATTCGCAACACGTTTCCGCTGATATTTTTGCTAAGTAATTTAATTACCTTGGCAGTAGTGGGTTATGGTGGTGCAGAGGTAATCGAGGATAAGTTTACGATTGGGGAGTTGGTGGCATTTAACTCGTATTTGCTATTTATTCTCCAGCCGATTTTGCTGATAGGGTTTGCGGCTCCAGCGATCGCGCAGGCGGCGGCTTCGGCTGAAAGAGTTTATGAAGTAGTTGATGCAGAAATTGAAATACGCGATCGCCCCAATGCCGTACCTTTTGAAAAATGCGGGGGTCGTATAACTTTTGAAAACGTCCATTTTCGCTATCCAGGAGCTTCTACAGAGGCTTTAAAAGGGATTTCCTTTGAAACAAAACCAAAAGAATTAATCGCCATTTTGGGGATGACTGGATCGGGGAAAAGCACAATTATGAACCTCATCCCGCGCTTCTATGATGTTACCGAGGGATCGATTCGGATTGATGGGCGAGATGTGCGAGATTTGACATTAGAAAGTTTGCGATCGCACATCGGTATTGTATTCCAAGAAACAACGCTTTTTTCTGGCACAATTCGCGACAACATTGCCTATGCTGCACCAAATGCACCTATAGAAGAAGTGATGGAAGTTGCGAAAACTGCTCAAATGCACGACTTTATTAGCAGCTTGCCAGAAGGCTATAACACCATAGTGGGGGAACGGGGAGTTGGATTGTCGGGAGGGCAAAAACAGAGGATAGCGATCGCGCGAACTCTACTCACCGATTACCGCATTTTAATCTTAGATGACAGCACCAGTGCCGTCGATGCTAAAACCGCTGCACAGATTCAAGATGCACTAGATGACTTAATGCGTAATAAAACTTGTACTGCTTTTGTAATTGCCCAACGCATTAGTACAGTCCGCAATGCTGACAGAATTTTGCTAATGGATAAAGGGCATTTAGTAGCACAAGGAACTCACGATGAACTGATGCAAAATAGCCCACTTTACGGCGCGATACTAGAGTCGCAAGTTAAGAAACCTACAACTGTTTGAGGAGCATTACATGAGAGGTCCTGGCCCTATTGTTGCACCAGAGCAAAAAGCTAGCAAGCAACTCCCGACGCTGCGACGCTTTTTGGGATACCTAAAACCTTATCGCCAAGAAGTTCCAATTGCGTTGGGATTAGTTGCAATCGGTGCAGCTACTCAGGCAATTGGCCCTTTTTTGATTGGCTGGTCGGTTGACAATCTTATCGGCCAAGACGATTTGCAAGGGTTGCTGCTGATGTTGGGTTTTCTGGCAGCTATTTACTTAGCAGGAGTCCAAGCGATTCGCGGTCAAATTCACCGTGTAGGCTGGATCGTGCAGCGAGTACTCGCCCAACTGAGACAAGATATTTTCATCAAAATTCAAAGCCTCCCGATTAGCTTTTTTGACCGCAGCGAAGCTGGCGATTTGATGAGCCGCTTGCTTAATGATGTAAGTACAGTAAATCAGGCTTTTGGTCAGACAATTGCTCAAATGTTGGGCAACTTGTTCAGTTTGTTTGGAATCGTTGTGGCGATGGTATTGATTAACCCGCGTCTGGGTTTATTGAGTAACCTAGTCGTGCCGTTGATGATTTTTACTACTGGTTTATTTGCGCGTTGGGCGCGGACCAAATTTCGCGTCACCCGTCAAACAATTGGCGATCTTTCTACTAAGTTAGAAGAAGATATTGGCAGCGTTAGAGAAGCGCAAGCGTTTAATAGAGTTCAACTGAATATTGAAGAGTTCGATACTTTGAATGCTGCGAACCGCGATGCTAACGTACAGGCTGTTGCAATTACTTCGGCATTTTTACCTTCAATTGATTTTCTGAATACCCTCGCCACAGCGGGAGTGTTGGCTTATGGGGGTTATTTAGCTGTTACTGGTCAAGCTACGGTGGGAACTGTGACGGCATTTTTGCTTTACGTGCAGCAGTTTTTTCGACCGATTCAAATCCTCAGTCAATTTTACACTCAAGCACAGTCAGCTTTGGCTGGAGTAGAGCGGATATTTTTGTTATTAGATGAGCGATCGCAACTCAATGATGCTCCTGATGCTGTTGAAATGCCTCCTATTCAAGGCGAAGTTAGTTTTGAAAATGTCACTTTTGGCTATAACCCGGATCAACTGGTTCTAAAAGGCGTAAATCTTCACGCTAAACCAGGGCAAATGATTGCTTTAGTGGGGCAAACTGGGGCTGGCAAAAGCACAATTATTAACTTAATTTTGCGCTTTTATGATGTAACTGGCGGCGCGGTTAAGGTAGATGGAATTGATGTTCGCAGCGTGACTCAGGCGAGTCTGCGGCGTCAAATTGGTATTGTGTTGCAAGACAATATTTTGTTTAGCGGTACCGTTGCTGAAAATATTGCTTTTGGTCGCCCGCACGCTACGCAAGTCGATATTGAAGCCGCAGCCCAAGTTGCTAACGTCCATGAATTTATCACAACTTTACCTCAAGGTTATTCCACTCTTGTCGGCGAACGGGGCGCTAATCTCAGCCAGGGACAGCGACAGTTAATTAGTATTGCTAGGGCGGTTTTAGTTAATCCAAGGATTTTGATTTTGGATGAAGCGACTAGCAGTATTGATACGCGCACTGAGGCGTTAGTACAAGCTGCGATCGCTCGATTGCTAGAAAATCGCACTAGCTTTGTAATTGCTCACCGCCTCAGCACTGTTACTCAAGCAGATCAAGTGTTAGTGATTCAGCAAGGCCAAATTGTAGAACAAGGTACGCACAACGAGTTAATCGAAAAACAAGAGATTTATGCCAAACTTTATGCGCTGCAATTAGGCGCTGCCGCAACAGTATAAGTTAAACTAAAACCAGTTATGCAAATCAGTTTGATTGCTGCGTTTTACCTACAATCTAAAATCCAAAATCCAAAATTGATATATGGTATCTAGCCCTTCCACGACTCGCACTGCGCTTGCAACCGGAAGCCTGCGTAGAGTTCACCACATTGCTTTAAACGTGCGCGACATGAACGCTTCCCGCCACTTTTATGGAGAAATATTGGGTTTACACGAACTTACTGGCGACGAGGTTCCTGAAACGCTGATCGAGTTGGTAGCAGCGGGAAAAGTTGCTAACTTCGTTACCCCAGATGGTACAGTTGTCGATTTATTTTGGGAACCGGATCTCGCACCACCAGATCCAGATCCCAAACGGGCTTTTACGAGGGCGAATCACTTAGCTTTTGATATCGATCCGCAGTTGTTTGACCAAGCCGTAGAAGTAGTGCGATCGCATCAATTACAAATCGCTCATGGCCCAGTCAGCCGCCCTACAGGGCGAGGAGTTTACTTCTACGATCCTGATGGTTTCCTTATAGAAATTCGCTGCGATCCGACGGCTGATTAAGATGAAAGCAAAGCCCACCCTTGGCGAGTAGTATAGCTAACATAAATTTTAGTGGGCATTGCTACGTTCAATTACTATATAAGGTTAGCGCCAGTCTTTTTCAGCTTGCTCTAGCACGTAAGCAGATACATCTTCTATCTCTTGTGTAGTTAAGCGATCTTTGTAGGCTGACATATTATTTTTTCCGTTTGTGACGATAGACGTTACTGCTTCTATCGAATCCATGCCATATTTTTTTAAGGCTTTTTGTTTTAGTGTCTTTCCTCGCCTGATAATATTGCCGCCGTTGATATGACAGCCAGCACATTGGACGCTAAAAACTTTTGCACCGTTGGCGATATCTGCCGCTAAAACTGGATTGCTGAAGGCAATATTCAGCGTTGCCAGAGTTAGCAGCACTATTGTTAGTAACTTCTTCAAAATAATACTCTTCCTTCTCATTTTTCTTCACCAACAGCCCATTCTTCGCCGTTATCTATAGCTTCCTGAAGAAATAGAATTGCTAATCTGTTATAAGTGCCGGGGCCAATGTATTGCGGGTAGGTATGCGATCTGCTGTACACCCATACAAGGTCTTCACCGTCAAAGATGCGGATATCTTCAAACAAACTTTTACATTTAGGTTGCAGAGACTTAGCCGCATTCAAAGCGTCCGTCCATCTTTCAAACTCTTGAGAAAATCCCCGCGTTATTACTTTAAACATAGTTATCTATCTTCGCCCGCACGGATGATAGTTACCACCCACATAATTGACCCTAACGCTATGTTGCGATCGCCCAGCATTAAAACTCCAATCCTCTACGTTTACCAGTGAGTTGGCTTTGCTAAAAACCAGATAAATTTATTCAGGTTTATCGGCGATCGCGCTTTTCAATGCCTCGCAAATTACTTGCCGTTGCTCAACATCATAGCCCCAACGGTCTAAAAAAGTTTTATAACTGCCTTCGCCTGTCGTGGCACTTTCTATTAACAGTTGAGATATTTCGCGCACGGCGGGCATATCGAGTAGTTCGATCAGATTTGCTGTACGCGATCGCACTTGGTCTGAACCCTGCGCCATTTCTTCGTTATCATTGCGACGGTGGAAAACTGCTTGTGCTGATGACATTGCCAGGTTTTTCACCAAAAGTTCTGCAACAGTGTCGGGATACTGGCGCAATGCCTCCACGACTTCTACAGATGGATTGTCTGCTAAAGTTTTGTCAGATGTGAGATAAGTGACAAAAAACCCTCTAGCACCGTTTACAGTTTGAACTAAAGCGGCGATCGCTCCTTCTAGTTCCACTGGTGATAGAATACCCGCTTGCATCTTGTCAAGCAAAGACTGACTAAGGGCGATCGCTTGTTCAAACGTTACTTTCTCTGGAACTGTAAAATTAGTCTGAACCATAATCGTGGACGACCATCTCTGTATGTGATGATATATCTTTTCTAGCGCAGGATAACAATCGCAAGAAAATACTATGAAATACTTAACGTTATAAATTTATGGAAATACGCGGCGTTTGGCTTACAAACACAGATAGCAGAGTGCTTCGTTCAAAACAAAGCATTACTGAAGCGATGGAATTCCTAGCCCAAACGGGATTTAATGTCGTCTTTCCCGTCGTCTGGAATAAGGCATTTACACTCTATCCCAGTCAAGTCATGCGCGATCGCTTCGGCGTAGAAATTGACCCTCTTTACAAAGGTCGCGACCCCTTAGCCGAACTCGTTGTAGAGGCAAAACGAGTTGGCCTTGCAGTCATTCCTTGGTTTGAATATGGCTTCGCCAGTTCTTACAACCAAAATGGCGGACATTTGTTAGCTAAAAAACCAGAATGGGCGGCTCGTGATAGTGGGGGAAACCTGTTAAAAAAGAATAACTTCGAGTGGCTGAATGCCCTCGATCCTGAAGTGCAAGATTTCCTGTTGAGCTTAGTTCTAGAAGTTGCTAGAAACTACGATATTGACGGCATCCAAGGGGATGACCGAATGCCCGCGCTCCCTAGCGAAGGTGGCTACGACACCAAAACCGTCCAACGTTATAAACAGCAATTTAATCAAAACCCCCCATCTAACCCAAAAGAGCAACAATGGCTACAGTGGCGTGCTGATATTCTCACCGACTTTTTGGTTCGCCTCTATCAAGAAGTCAAAGCTATCAATCCAGATATATTGGTATCATTGGCTCCCAGTGTTTACGATTGGGGACTTAGGGAATATCTCCAAGATGCTAAATGTTGGATAGACAGAGGTCTAGCTGATATGATCCATCCGCAGCTATATCGTCGCGACTTCCGCAGCTATAGAATCCTGGTAGATAGGCTAATTACTCAACAATTTACCGCCCAACAGTTGCCCCAGTTAGCACCAGGTATTCTGATAAAACTAGGCTCGTCTTATCGCATCACGCCGGAACATCTTTTACAGGTTATTGAGTATAACCGTTCTTGCGGTATCCAAGGGGAAGTTTTCTTCTTTTATGAAGGTTTGCGAGATGACAATGACGCCTTAGCAAAGGTGCTGCGATATGGCCCTTATGCCAAGCCCGCTTCATAACCAAGTGAAAAGCTACCCAAAGTTTTGGCGAGTGAATATAGGCAAATTAAATGTGGAACATCTTAAAATTTTGGATTTTAGATTTTAGATTGAGTAAATCTTAGGTAAACAACGAAGTCGCGTGCAAAATTCACCCAAGATGCATTAAAAAATTAACACTTTATATCATTAGGGCTTAATCTGGCTACATTTTAATTTCCTGCTGGTAAAGCGTTTGAATTCAAAATGTTATTACACCGCTACCAGCAGCGATGCATAAATGGCTGCACCAAGGGCAAAACCCCAAAAGCGGCTTTCGCGGTCTTCAGGGAGTTCTTCTTTAAGGACGTTAAGGACGATACCTCCTGCTAAGAAAGCGAAGAGGACAGCGATCGCCGCTTCGTGAATTTCGCTCCCCCGCCCGATCGCCCATCCCACGATAATAGCTGCGGCTAATATCCACCGACCCACGCGATCGTAGTAACTTTTATGATTGTCGCGCAGCCCCTTGTCGTTGACTATAAAATGCAAAGCCATTGCAAAGAAAAATAGAAACAGACTTTGCACCCCCGGTTCCTCCCGGTGCAGCAGCAGGTAGCCAATGAGGGCGTTGTAAACAGCAAATGAGGCAATGTGCAGCCAGAAAATTCCCGCCTCTGTCACATCTCCGTTTCCCGCTTCTTGGTTGCGTTGGCGCGATACCTTAGCAGTTCGTTCCAGTCCGTAAAACACAGCTACGCCAAAAAGTGTCACTAAATAAACGTGGTGTTCCAGAAAGGAAAGGCCCTCGCCTACCGCCTGCTTAATTGTCGCCTGCGCCGCACTCAGTTCGGGGAGGATATGGACAAAAACATAGGCAACCGATACGCCACTGCTTATAGAAAGCCACAAGCTGCGAGGAGTAGCGTCGAGAAAGCGCAGTTTGCCGGAGAAGAGATGCACCAGAGCCAAACCGACTGCAAGGAGTCCAGAAAGTATCAGTAACTCAGGGCTAGATAATGACGTTTCTGCAACTGCTATTTCCATTGCTGATAAGGATTCAGACCGCCCGATCCAAGCCACCATAGAGACAATACGACCTTCAGCTCGTTATGTTTGTTAGACCCGAATGAAACCCGCTCTAACACTATTTCAACGACTGATATATTAATGAAAATAATTAGCTTCTATCTTCAGCATGATAGGGTTTGGACACAAGCGTGTCCTCCTATTAGCCGATTTTTCTCTTACAATTTCGCTCGTTTCAGGTATGGCGCGATCGCTTAGTCTCCTCGTCAGCGCGATCGCCAGATTCGGGGCGAATTCGATCTTGCAATCCCCACAGGCTGACCAGTGCGGCTAGTGCAGCCCCGATGCTATCCATAATTAAGTCAACAATCGTGTCATCAATATCATTAATAACTGCGATCGCCCACTCAAATATCTCCCAAATGGCACCGATAGCAATTCCAAAGCTGGCAATAGTCAAAAGATAGAGTATGGGGTGGCTGCGGAAAATACTCAGCATCGGGCTATAGACCAGAAAACTCAACGCCAGCGTGATGGAAAAAGTTGTAAATGCGTGGGTAATTTCGTCGTATGGCCCAGGTTGGTAAAATAAACCCCAAACCCAGCCAGCCGCATTCACCAACGCTGCTATTACAAACAGGAAATCGAACAGAGTTGGCAGGCGATCGTCCATAATAACGAAAGCCAACGAAGCAGCCAAAAAGCCGACTAGCGTAACCACACCTAGCACTTTGCCCTGATATATGGCAAATATGACGGCTAGGCCAAGCAAAAATTGTCCTACCCAAGCTGCTATTCGATAACCCCGCCAATTGGTACTCGGCATTGCTTTTTCCTTTTAAATATTTAATGGCAATAATATTCTTAGCCTTGCATAAATAAGCCTTCAGCGAATATTTTTGAGTGTTAAGTTTTAAAAGTGGAAAGAAGGAAAAACTTCACTTATATCGCGTGTTTTTAAGTTTAGGGAGTTTAACTCAAAACAAGAGGCGGAGCTTCTTTTGCTCCGCTCATAACTCAAAATTCATAACTATTAAGCTTCTGGATTTTGACGGTTAAGCGCCTGAATATCAGCCCGCAATGCGGCGATCTCTTCGTGCAGTGCTGCAATAGACTTCGCACCTGCTACCTCTGCCTCTTCATTCTCTGCATCGCGACCTACAAAGAATGTGGCAAGCGTAGCCGTCACGTAGCCAAATACGGCAAACGCATACAGCGATAGGATTAAGCAAAGTACCCGACCCTCTGGAGTTTGCGGCCAGTATTCAGATCCCATCGTTGTCATCAGCATCGCCGTCCACCACAGTGCAGCACCGTAGTTATTCAGTCCGCCTCCTTCGGGGGTGTTGCTTTCAAATGCATACATCCCTGCGGCTCCAACCAGCGTCACCACTAGCGTTAGCGCGACAACGTAGCCGAAGCCGCGACGATTCATGCTAGCTCTGAGCGCACTCATGCCGCGATTCAAAGAACTGATGACACGCACCAGCCGCAGTCCCCGCGTGGCTCTGAGTACGCGGAGAACTCGCGAAATTCGGAAGACGCGCAATGCTGGCAATAGCAGGGACAGAGCTGCTAGCCAGTTTTGCTTCAAATAGGCGATTTTGTGAGGAGCCAGAAAGAATCGCAGCGCAAAGTCAAGCACAAAGGCGATCCAGATCGCGTTGCTGATAACTTCAAGCAGGGGATTTAATCCCCAAATTAGTTCCACGATCAACAACGCCAACCACCCAAAGCCAAGCAACAGCATGGGTGTTTCCAGTAAATCTTCTAACTGTTCTAGAACCTCGTTGCGTTCTTTGTTTAGCTGCCTTTTTTCAGATGTACTCATATTCTTTATCGCTGGTCTAGTGCCTTAATTGCCTCCAAATATCGCTCCTCAACATCCTGGCGATCGCACTCCTCGGTTATTCCCTCGCGGCTACCGCGCTCGATTTTTTGAGCATGACGCAAAAGTGCGGCGCGGTCTTTCTTGTTGCTGGTGCGCGTTGCAATTAGCGCGATCGCTTCTAGCAACCGCATCGTTACCGCTGCGTCTGAGCTTCCGTAGTGGCGAATCTGGTTAAAAGCATCGTCGGTTAACTCAGCAAATGTCACCGTAGAGGCAATTACCCGCAGGTTGTTGTCTTCGTCGTAGCGGTAGGGGGAGGGAAAATCTTTTTCGGCTAAGCGGCAGAGTGCGGCACTCAGTTGGTCAATACAGCGAATCGCGGTGAACGGATCGTTGATTCCAGGGGAGATGGCTCGAAGGGCGACTTCAACTAGCTGGTTGACACAAAACTCTACATCTTGCTGCTCGGTGCGTTGCTTGCCTAGAATGAACGCATCGTCGATCTGCTTGGTGAGCTTCCGATTCACTCGTTCCCCAGGCCAAACCATTACCAGTTCGCATCCTTCGACGACAAACTTGCCGGGGCGATTTTTGACACGCAACAACAGGTCATGCGACTTGGCGATTTTCATCAACCGCTCGTCATCAATTGCCTGGATATAACCGCTGCTAGTTGCCAGGATAGGCGAGGCTTCTTGGTCGAAATTTGTGGGAATTTCTTCCACCCACCGTTGCTTGTGACCCCGCATACCATGCCCGATTTTCTCTGGGAATAGGTGATCGATCGTCCGATCCAAATCGCTGCCAACTTCCCCGATGACGTGCCACAACTGAATTGAAATGGAGGCGTGATGAATAAAGTAAATCAACACGCCAATACTGGCGATCGCCAGCACAACGCCCACTGTCACCGAAATTTGCGGCACAAATGCGTTGTACTCCTCTCCCCGGATGGTTCGCAGTATCAGCAAGCAGTAGATAAAAGTGGCGATGAATGTGCCCAGCACTACTTGATTCCCCGTATCTTGCATAAAGTTACGCAGCAGTCTGGGGCCGAACTGCGAGGAAGCTAAACTGAGGGCAACCAGCACGATCGAGAAGGCGGTACCAGCTACGGTAATCATGGAACCAGCGACGGTGGAAAGCAGCGTGCGTGCCCCGTCTGCGCCGCCAGTGTAGATCCAGCCCAAATTCTCCCTCGACCCCGACGTGCCTGCCCGATCGAGGTTCAGCATTGCAAATGCTAGGGCGATCGCTATAGTTGCCATCAGTGTCGGCACAAACCAATAGCTGGAGTGCAGCGAGTCCCAAAGTTTGCTCAACTTAATTTTGTTCATCTGCCATTGTTAGCAGTTTGAGCGCCGTTACCATCTCTTTGGGCACGCATTTCCGCCAATTTTCTCAGCGAACCGCCGATGCTGCGCGGTTTTGGTACTTCTTTATTACCAGCAGGCCATCCTTCGCGCTGACGAGAGCGAATGCGCTTACGCGCACGCTTCGCTAACGCCGTCTGTCTCTTCGGTTTGGTCGTGGAATAGGATCTGCTGCGTTGGGTATGGCATATCGATGCCGTTTGCAGTTAGTTTCTTCTTGATTGCAGTCAGAACCTTATCCTGTGAATAAAGAACATCTGCGCGTCGCGGGGGGTGAACCCACCATCTAGCGCGGATATTGACGGTACTCTCAGCTAAATCTACTACAAGCGCATCTGGGTGAGGATCTTTTAACACGCCATCCACGCTGGCGATCGCTTCTAAAATCAACTCCTTTGCAATGTCGATGTCGTCGCCGTAGCCGATGCCAATGTCATACTCCAGCCTCCGATTATCGAAGGCAGTATTAACTGTCACCGAATTAGTAAAAAGTTCAGAATTCGGAATCACGATGCGACGACCATCATAAGTTTTGATGGTCGTGGCTCGCGTTTCGATGCTTTCGACCGTTCCCTCGAAATCTTTGAAAACAATCTGGTCATTAATCCGAAACGGTTCGGTCAACAGAATCAGAATACCAGCTAGGAAGTTTTGGAGAATATCTCGAAACGCAAAACCAATCGCAACACCGCTAATCCCCAGCAATTGAACCAAATCGCCTGCCTTGAATGACGGGATGAGAATAGATAACGCGACAAATAGACCGACTAAAATTGTAATTCCTTGCGCCAAGCGTCCGAGTACCATCCCTAGATTCCGAGCATGGCGATAATGTCGAGTAACCTTTTTGACGAGGGATTTTAGCGTTCTCGCGGCGTAAAAAAATACCGCAAATACGATTAATGCCAACACCATATTTGGCAGCAGGATAATCAGGCTGTCGATCATTCCCTGAATCTTATCCCATGCTATTGATACAGATGCTTGGGGATTCATAACACCTCCGTGCTAAACAATGTCAATTCTAATTAAATGCGAATTTTTTGTAATGGTTGCAGCAAGAAGGGCGTAAAGTTTCTATATTGAAAGTTTATTGTCGAGCCACGCTATTAGTAAGTCATGTCAAACTTATCCCTGTTAGCGCAATTCAGAACCCTTGCTATCCTCTAGAGCGGAAAAAATATGTAGCGTATTTTATTGCTTTAAAATACTTATCTTTGGAGCGTGCAAAGTCACGCGCTAGGAAATTTTCATGCGTCGCGTTGTAGTTTATTCCCCTAACGCCTGACTTGCGAAAGAAGGCTTGAAGTGATGGGGGGAGAGTAAGTTAGAAATAAAAAGCAAAAGGCAAAAGAGAAGAAACTTATTTCTTTTGCCTTGTTACTTGTTTATGACTTCTTAAACGTGATTTTGTCTGCTTGCAGGTAGACCGCTTGGCTCTGTAGCTGTTGGGCTTCTGTGGCGCTCAAACCCCATTGTTTCTGGGCTAGATCGGCGGGGGGCATCGGCTTTAGCACACCCGTTAAATTGAGCGTCTGTCCTGACTTGACAACAACTTTATTTTCAGCGCTGCCTTTGTCCAATGCCGGGTCGAGAACAACTGCCAGTTGTTCGTTATTGCTTCGGCCAACCCAGAAGGGGCGATCGCCAATTACACTTTGAACTTTCACCTCTGTAAATTGCACCCGCCTGTTGGCAAGAGACTGGGGATCTGGTGCGGTGGTAATAACTACTACATCGGTGATTGGTTCAGTAATAACGACAGTAGTGGCAGCAGGCGACGGGGACGGGCTAGCCGTAGCACCAGTAGTTGAAGCGGGCGATGGTGACGTTGTAGGGACGACGACTACCGTAGTTGAAGCGGGCGATGGTGATGTTGTAGGGACGACGACTACCGTAGTTGAAGCAGGCGATGGTGACGGGCTGGGACTGACGGCAACTGGTGATGGGCTGGGACTGACGGCAACTGGTGATGGGCTGGGACTGACGACGACAACATCAGGATTGTTTGATGATTGGTCGCCACAAGCGGCGATCGCACCTGCTACAAGTGCCAGCATTGTTACCCTGCTAATCCATGCCCGTACAGTAACAAAATTATTATTCTTTTTCATTGTTTTTAACCCTCTTTGTCACCATGCCTTTCTTGTTTTACTAGAGCCGCAGGGACATTTTTTGATATTTTGGATAGACCTTGATAGGCTTACCTTAGAGAGTTTTAGAGCGATCGCGCTTCCCTCTAATGGAATACCGAACAGTGTCGATGTGGTAATGTACGAAAACGCGCTATAATGGAGTTTTAAGCTTATATTAAAGCTTATTTGCTGCTAATTGCGGCTCGCCGAACACGCTGACCAACTCAACGGCGTGGAATAAATATTTGCTGTAGTAATTGTGGTTGAATTGCGCGGGCGATAAAAAGGGGCGATCGCCGCAACAGATTTATTGCCAAAATCCGCGCCCAGCCCTCTTTGTTAAGGGGGAGGGAGAATAATGATTATTACTTCCCCCATCAACCGAGGGAAGGTAAGAGGGTTATTTGGAATTAGGCAAAATATTTAATAGTAAAGCGCGATCGCCAGTGGTTTAATGTAATTTCCCGTGCAGATAATTACTAAATACCACTCTATATCATCAGCCTATTATTTAACTATGCAAATAATTCGCTATACTGCCACTGTCTTAGGTATCAAATATAAAATCATTTTAACTCATACCCTAGCAAGATGGAGTAATCTGAGAAATTTTTAGGCTAGTTAATGAGCGATATAAAAAATGGAGGGAAATAACATGGCTCTTTACAAACTGGCAGATTTTGATGCAGATTACCAAGACAGTTTTGGCGGTGATGACATCAAGGGATATGATGTCTACGCAAGCATAAATGATGAGAAAATTGGCACCGTCAAAGATATCATGGTTGATGACGCAGGCAATTTTCGTTATTTAGTAGTTGATACAGGATTCTGGGTTTTTGGAAAGCAAGTATTACTACCAATTGGCCGTTCTCGCATCGATGCTAGCAACCGCCGCGTTTACGCTGTAGGATTTACCAAAGAGCAAGCGGAACAGTTACCCGAACTCAACGACGACCTGAAGATTGATGACGATCATGAAGAGCAGGTGAGGGGAGTTTACCGCAACTCAACAGTAGAGCCATCTGCGGACGTATCGCCAACTTTAGCATCTACAGCATCTACACCCTCTGTAAATCCTCTGACAGGTACTGTCGCCGATCGGACGGATAGCTACGATTACGACCGAGAGCCGTCTTTGTACGCTATGAACGATAACGATCATCAAACTCTCAAACTGTACCAAGAACGTCTGGTTGCAAATAAACAGCGCGTTAAGACAGGAGAAGTATCGGTTGGAAAGCATATTGAAACCGAAACTACACGGGTTTCAGTACCAGTTGAAAGAGAGCGAGTTGTGATCGAACGTGTTACTCCAACTGATGCAGGAACAGCAGTTTCTCCTGGCGCAAATGTGTTTAACCAAGGGGAAGTCGCACACGTAGAAATCTACGAAGAAACACCTGACATCCATAAGGAAGCTTTTGTGCGTGAGGAAGTCAGAGTCAAGAAAGTAGTAGATCGCGACACTGTTAACGCCGAAGAACAGCTTCGTCGGGAAGAGTTAGATGTGAATACTAATGCAGGCGATCGCCCTGGTATTAACACACCCAATGTATAGGTTTTCCAAGAGTACGATTTAGCGCTTCGATATACTCTTGAGTGAGTTAAAAATAAATCCCCACTGTCACCAGTGGGGATTTATTTTTAAGGCAAATATCATCGGAAAATCATTAATGTGTTTCGTCGTCATGGTTTTTCCTCTATTGTCAAAACCCTGCCAATAGTCGCCCATGACTGACACCAAATTTTCATCTTTTTACTACGATGAATTCGCCCTACCCCAATGGGGGGATTTGGGGAAACCCCCAAATCCCAATCTTTCCAGTTAAATGTGGGTGGCGAGATTGAGCCTCTCCCACTGGAGAGGTGAATAACTACACCCAACGCCCGACTACTAAGCGGACGGTTCCATCTACCAAAGTTTCTTCTTCTTCAACATTAAAACCTTGGTTTTGTACCGTCGCCATCAGGGTTTTGTGGGCATATTTTTGGGTGATTGAATTAACAAACTGTTGTTGGTTAATTCTCGCGCCCCAAAAATCTGCAACTAACTCATAGTTTTCCCCACTGCGGCGAAAGCCCAAGTCATAGCCATTGTCTTGGCGAATTACATAATCAGCCTGGGTGGTATCGCCTTGATATCCCCTGACGGCTGTGTTGCACTTCACCTGATAGCCTAGTTCCTGCAATACCTCATGCAAGACTTCACCATTTTTGATTTGGACTTTAATTGTTGTGAAATGAGACATGGAAATTTAACCTCAGTTATATATTTTATCAAGAGCGATCGCGCGGGCTTAGAAGTAAAAGTCAAAAGGCAAAAGTAAATATTTTTTCTTTCTTTTGCATCACAGCTTTTTGCCTTCTTTGTTGATTATACCCACCGTCCCACTACCACTCGCAGGGTTCCATCTACCATTATTTCTTCCTCCTCAACCGTGAAGCCCTGCTCTTTTGCTGTCGCCATCAGAGTTTTGTGAGCATACTTGTGGTTAATCTCATTCATAACATTCTGTGGCATCAACCCACCACCGCGCATCAAAATCTCATAGGTTTCCCCGTCGCGGCGAAAGCCCCAGTCATACCCGTGCGGACGCCGGATTACATACTCAGCTTCTTTGGTATTGCCGAATGGATCTGCAACCAGGGCATTGTACTCAATTTTATACCCTAGCTCCTGCAACGCCTGATGCAGAATCTCGCCGTTTTTGATTTGGACTTTAATCTTGGTTAAATGGGACATAATAATTTTAACCTCGTTAATGAGTGGGCGATCGCAGTCACAAGTCAAAATTAAAATTCAAAAGCAAAAAGGCAAATTCCATACTGTTTGTTTTGCCTTTTTACTTTTTAAGCCCAGCGTCCTACTACTACCCGAATAGTTCCATCGGCTAAAACTTCTTCCTCCTCAACTGTAAATCCTTGCGCTGGTGCTGTCTCCATTAAGGTGTGATAGCCATAGCGTTGAGTGAGTTGGTTTAGCCATTGCTGCGAATACTGGTAGGCGCGGTCGTACTCAGAAATAATGGCTTCAAACTGCCCATCTTCTTGTCGCTTGAAACCAATATCGTTGCTTGCTGAACCTAGATGTTGACGACGGATAATTACCTCTGCTGTCTGCTCCCGTACATCCCCTACAAAGCCATAAAGGTGTTGAGCGTCATTATGAACTTCAACATTCTTGAAGCCCACATCTTCCAGTGCTTTCACGAGGGCCTCTTGATTTTTAATTTGCGTCTTGATGGAAGTAAAGTGTGACATAAGTAATGGTTAATGAGTAATGAAAAATGGGTAATGGGTAATGCAGAAGAATAAACATTATTTATGTTCTATTCGCAATACCCGATTACCACTAGCCATGAAAGCTGGACAAAATAATTAATCAACTTCTAGGGGGTCAATTCCGCGCTGGATTGTATATTTTTTCAATTCCTCAACCAGGTGGCTATCATTAGAAGCAGTTCTAGCACCAGCTTCAGCCGCCCATTGTTTCAAGTCTAAGATTTGGGCGCGAGCGATCGCAGCTAAGGGTACCGTCTCTTCTGTTGAACGCAGTATATCCTCTGTTGTAAAATCCTGCCTTTGGCCATTGGTTCCTCGTCCAAACGCCCTGTGCATCGCATCAATAATCACCTGCTCAATCTCAGCACCGCTGAAATTTTTCGCTTGACGAGACAACAACCCTAAATCAAACTCGCGCAAGCGACTAGGACGCAAGCGCTGCAAATGCACTTTGAAAATTTCCTTACGTTCTGTTTCTGTCGGCAAATTCAAAAAGAAAATCTCATCAAATCGCCCCTTTCTCAACAACTCCGCAGGCAAAATTCGCACGTTATTCGCAGTCGCCACAATAAACACCGGGCTAGTTTTCTCCTGCATCCAGGTAATCAAACTGCCAAATACACGCCGCGAAGTTCCAGAATCTCCATCGGCGCCCATTGTCAGGCTGCCAAACGCCTTATCAATTTCATCAATCCACAGCACGCAGGGAGCCATTGCTTCAGCTACCTGAATCATCTTCCGCACTTGGTTTTCGCTTTCGCCGACAATTCCAGCAAACAAGCGTCCCGAATCTAAGCGCAATAAAGGCAATCGCCATTCATGAGCGATAGTCTTAGCTGAAAGCGATTTACCAGTACCTTGAATTCCCACCAGCAATACACCTTTGGGGTTAGGAATTCCATAGCGTCTAGCTTCTTCACTAAATGCATCTTGGCGCATCCGCACCCACTGTTTCAAATTCTCCAATCCACCCACATTTTTCAGGGATTCTTTGGAAGTGTAAAACTCTAAAATCCCTGTCTGGCGAATTGTTTGCTTTTTCTCCTCCAACACTCCGTCAATATCCGTTTCATTGATATGTTGTTTAGCTGCCAAAGCCTTCGCTAAGACGCGCTGAATTCTGGCTCGACTTAATCCTTGGCAAGCTTTTATTAGCTGTTCCCGTGCTAATCCAGTTATCTTTAATTTTTCAGGGACTACCAGTTGGGAAATTAGGTAATTAATTTCTTCCACGTTGGGCAAGGGGAAATCAACTACGGTCACTTCTTCCATCAAATCTGCTGGCAGTTCTAGGGCGTGACTGAGGATTATTAACGTTTTGCGACTGCGTTTCAGTTCTCGCGCTAGAGTTCTCAACTCTCGCACCACTGGGGAATGCTTATCGCTGTAGGGATAGTGCATTTTTAAAATAGGGTGCAAATCGCGCAGCACAAAGATAGTGGGGTCTTTGGTATCGCTGCGAATCCGCAACAATGCGCCCATGATCGAGCCTTTATCGGCACCGTTGTCATCCCAGCCGCGCACGATATCCCACATTAATATTTTGCGCTCTGCGCCGATCCGTCCAGCCACATCGAGCAAAACGTCCTCTACGGGTTCTTCTTCTACGCTAACGATGTAAAGCAGGGGGTAATGGGCGCGGATCATTAAATCCAGCTTATTCACCAGCGCGGCATGGGGGCTGGTGTTACCGCCCAGGATGGCATCAGAGGTTCCGGGCTGCTTTGGAGTATTGCTCATTGGAATTCTATCCCGAATTTTGGCGAGGACGCCGGGGGCTGTTGCATTGATATCCATCTAATTTAGCAAGTAGAACAGGGGTGTCACCAGCAAGCCGACCAGAAGCGATCGCGGAGTGAAGCGGCTAGCTGTGAGACAATGAGCGATCGCGGACTGTCCAGCTACAGAACGCCGCCCGATTACTTAAAGAGGAATAAATTTTCAAATGAGTACCACAGTCGCAGACATCGCAGTAAAAACCATCAACGGTGAAGAAAAGCAGCTTGGGGAGTACGCCGGGAATGTTTTGCTGATTGTCAACGTCGCGTCGCAGTGCGGCTATACGCCTCAATACACGGGGCTGGAAAAATTAAACGAGAAGTACGGTAGCCAAGGATTGCGCGTCCTCGGTTTCCCCTGCAACGATTTCGGCGCGCAGGAACCAGGTAGCCCTGAAGAAATTATGAATTTCTGCACTACCAATTTTGGCGTTAAATTCGATATGTTCGACAAAGTTAAGGCCAAAGGTTCGGGACAGCACCCGCTTTATAATCGCCTCACCAATGCAGTCGATCCAAAAGGCGATGTAGGCTGGAACTTTGAAAAATTCTTAGTCAACAAACAAGGCGAAGTTGTAGCGCGATTCAAGAGCGGCGTCAAGCCAGATTCACCAGAATTGATTGCAGCAATTGAGAAGGAATTAGCTAAATAATACTTCTAGTTCCCTAGCTATGCTAGGGAATGATTTCGGCAGGCTCCAGCCTCCAGTATTGCAGAGGCAGCAGCCCTCTCGATGTTCGTTATTAGGCTGGAGCCTGGTAACGAGAATATCCCCAATATTTATGCAAAACAAAACTAATCTCACAGTTCAAGAGGCACACAAGATTCTTAAGGCTTTCGACTGCATAAACAACAATACTGCATCAACACCAAATAAAGCCTTAATTCGCGAAGCTCTACTTCTTACAACCGATTTTTCCGATTACGAAATATTAGGAATTTGCGCTGATACAGCAGAGCAGGGTATCTTGGCCCTAAAAAGTTATGCAGATGCTTTGGGCTATGAACCAAATTTGAATATAGGAGCGATCGCAGGGCCAGTTTATATCAAATTCAACCCCAAAACCAACTTGTGTTATATCGATTCCTATCAAGGAAATCATCGCGGCGTGCTTGTATCCTGCCAATCTGCCTATGATGGGGGAATCAACGAAATGTACGGTCATTTACCACTAGATTTATTTTTGGCTGAAGCTTAAGCATGAACGTTGCAATTGTTGGTTGTGGTTATGTGGGTAAAACAGTTGCCC
The DNA here is from genome assembly GCF_014695585.1 of Microcoleus sp. FACHB-831. Classification (NCBI taxonomy): domain Bacteria; kingdom Bacillati; phylum Cyanobacteriota; class Cyanophyceae; order Oscillatoriales; family Microcoleaceae; genus Microcoleus; species Microcoleus sp. FACHB-831. The sequence goes on from NZ_JACJON010000068.1 coordinate 173,171, forward strand.
GCTATTGGCGTGAAGAGTTAGGTTTAGTCGTTACTGTAACTACAACTACTCCGGCGCGTGTTGCAGAAATGGAAGCGATCGCGCAACGAGTAGTTGTAGTTAAAGGCAATGACACAACAGGTTTAGAATCTGTTATAAAAAATCAGGATACTGTCGTTTTAAGTGTTGGCGCTGCTAATGCCAATGTCTACGAAGAAACTTACCTGCAAACTGCTAAAACCCTAGTCGAAGTTTTAAAGCAAACTCCCTCTGTGCGACAGGTAATCTACACAGGTAGTTATGCTGTCTACGGCGACAGAGATGGCGCGTGGGTGGATGAAGATACGCCAGTTGCACCTGCTAATGCAAATGGCCAAATTCTCTGCGATACAGAGCAAGTGTTGCTATCAGCATCGGGGGAAAACCTCCGCGTTTGTATCTTACGCTTGGGCGGAATTCACGGCCCTGGTAGAGAACTGGTTAAAATATTTGGTAGAGTTGCTGGCACAACTCGTCCTGGTAATGGGGACGAGCCAACAAATTGGATTCACCTCGATGATATTGTTGCTGCTGTCGAGTTTGCCCGTTTGCACCGATTGCAAGGCATTTATAATCTTGTGGATGATGCCCATTTGACAAGCCGAGAATTGCTCGATCGCGTGTGCGAACAGCATAATTTACCTAAAGTTTCATGGGATGCATCGCTACCTAAAGTAAGACCTTACAATGCGCTGGTTTCCAATCAAAAGTTGAAAGCAGCAGGTTTCCAATTAATTCACCCGGAAACGATATAAGTTGGGGAATGGGGAATTGAACTATGAACGATGAACCATAAACTATTTTTTTTATGCAAACTGAATCTTATCGAATGCAGGCGGTGCAGTCGCCAATTATTCCTGTTGTTGCGGAGTTAATTCGCCAATGTCCGGGAACGATTTCGCTGGGTCAGGGTGTTGTTTATTATGGCCCGCCGCAAGAAGCGATCGCGCAACTCCCCAAATTCTTATCCGATTGTGAAAATCACAAGTACAAACCCGTACTTGGTATAGCGCCGTTAGTTGATGCGATCGCAGCTAAATTAAAAGCCGAAAATAGCATTGACATCAACACCAAAAACTGCATTGTTGTCACCGCTGGCAGCAATATGGCGTTTATGAATGCGGTGTTAGCTATTACTAATCCAGGCGACGAGATTATCCTGCAAACGCCTTACTACTTCAACCACGAAATGGCGATCGCTATGGCTAGTTGCCGTCCAGTTATCGTCGCTACGGACGAAAATTATCAACTGCGTCCCGACGCTATCCGCGAAGCAATTACTGATAAAACGCGGGCTGTTGTCACGATTTCACCTAACAACCCCAGCGGCGTGGTTTATCCTGAAGAAGCATTGCGCGAAGTCAATGAAATTTGCCGAAGTAAGGGAATATATCATATAAATGATGAAGCCTATGAATATTTTACCTACAATAACGTAAAGCACTTTTCACCGGGCGCGATCGCTTCTAGCAGCGGACACACAATTTCTCTCTACACCCTCTCCAAAGCTTATGGTTTTGCGAGTTGGCGCATTGGTTATATGGTAATTCCAGAACACCTGCGAGTTTCAGTAAATAAAATTCAGGATACAATTTTAATTTGCCCTCCGGTAATTTCGCAGTATGCAGCATTAGGAGCATTGCAGGCGGGAGTAGGATATTGCCGGGAAAAAATGAGCGCGATCGCCTCCGTCCGAGAAACCGTGCTAAACGAACTCAACCGCATCCCCGATTTATGCACAATTCCACCAGCAGATGGAGCCTTCTATTTTCTGCTAAAAATTAATTCAAAATTAGATGCAATGGAATTAGTAGAACGATTAATCCGCGAACATGGCGTCGCCGTCATTCCCGGCACAACTTTTGGTATGGAAGACGGTTGCTATCTGCGCGTTGCTTATGGTGCTTTAGAGAAAGATACAGCAGCAGAAGGCATCGGACGATTAGTGCGGGGTTTGCAAACTATTTTAAAATCCTGACTTGTAGAGACGGCGATTTATCGCGTCTCTCGACTTAGATTCATCACTCCTTTCTCCCTTTTAAATCCAATCAACTCAAAGCATGACAACACAACAAAATACCTTACCCAACTCTTTAATTATCGGCTGCTGGCAACTAGACGATCGCAGTTGGAAATCAATATCTGAAACCGAAATTGCCCGTGCTATAGATATTTACCAAGCTTTGGGTATCAACACATTTGATACAGCAGACATCTACGGGCGCAGCGAGAGCATGCTGGGACGATTGCTAAAAGGAAGCGATGCCACAATTTTTACTAAAGCTGTTTTCTTCGGCAATATTCCCACACCCACACAAATCCGCAGCAAAATTGAGAACTCTCTCCGCAATTTGCAGCGAGATGCGCTCGATTGCGTACAAGTACACTGGCACAACCCACAGCTAGATTTTGCCTCTACCTTTGCAACGCTAAAAGATTTTATGCAAGAGGGTAAAATCCGCAGGCTTGGCGTTACTAACTTCAACACGCCAATGTTGGAAAAAGCAGTGCAATATGCTCCAATTAGCACTAACCAAATACAATACAGTTTAATTGATAGACGAGTAGAGAACTCAATGCAGGCGCTTTGTCTAAAGCATAACATTGCCCTGTTGCCATATGGCCCTCTAGCAGGCGGTTTCCTATCAGAAAAGTTCTGGAAAGTTGCCTCGCCTCCAAGCGAATCATCTCACGCTAGGGGCTTTTACTACAACAGTATGCTCCGCGCACATGGCGGCTGGCAACCAGTACAAAATATGTTGGAAGCTTTGGCAGAAGTAGCACAGAAATATGATAAAACTATTTCTCAGATTGCTCTAAACTGGGTTAAACAACAGCCTGGTGTTGCAGCGGTAATTTCTGGTTTAACCCTCAATCGTCAGCAGATTCAAAAGAATGTAGAAGCCTTAAGTTTGAGTTTAGACGAGGCAGATTTACAATTGCTCTCTGACCGTTCTGCAAGTCTATTTAAGCAAGCAGGTGATATTTACTCTTACGAACGATAAAGAAAACTATCTTTTAACAAGGTGTCCATTTATGAACAAATCGAATCCGTTACTAGAAAACTCAAACCAAGATCAGAAGTTGTCAGCTGATGGACAACAATCCATTAAATCGCGGTGGCCGCTAACATTTATATCCTTATGTTTAGCAGCCATATTTTCCATAGGGATATGGTTGTCATTATCAGGAGGAATGTCGATGTTTGCTGGAAAAAGGCCCACTAATTTAGGCGTGCAGTCAGGTCAATTAGCGGCGTGTCCTGGTACGCCAAACTGTGTCAGCAGCCAAAGCGGGGATGCTGGGCATAAAATTGAGCCTTTTACTTATACTTCTACGCAAAATCAGGCGATCGCTGACCTCAAAAAAGTTATCCAAAGTTTAGAGAGAACTAAGATTATCTCAGAAACAGATAATTACCTGTATGCAGAATTTACCAGTAAGCTGATGGGTTTTGTCGATGATGTAGAGTTTTATTTAGATGAAAGCTCAAAAACGATTCACGTGCGTTCTGCTTCGCGTTTAGGGGAGTCAGATTTGGGAGTGAATCGTAAGAGAATAGAGACAATTAGAGCGAAACTTCAAGAACTGAAAACCCAGGCTGGTTAGCACTAACAATCCTTTGATATTCCCGCAACCCCCCTTAGTAAGGGGGGCTTAGAAAACAAATGCTATCCCCGTTTATAAGGGGATACGGGAGATAAGATTTCTGAATTCAAACTGTTAACCGAATTATATTAGAAGTGAAAGTATCCCGCGATCGCGCAAATCGTGTAACGCTAAAAAAAGAATTTAGAGGTGTGCGATGTCAGCGGAATCACAAACTCAACGAGTAGTCGTAGTCGGTGCAGGTTGGGCAGGGTTAGGAGCCAGTTACCACCTAGCAAGGCAAGGCTACGACGTAACGCTTTTAGAAGCTGGCCCCTATCCAGGTGGTCTTGTTGCAGGATGGAAGACAGCCGGGGGGCGTTCTGTAGAAGCTGGCATTCATGGCTTCTGGTATCCCTACAAAAATATCTTTTCCCTAGTGAAGGAATTAGGGCTTAATCCTTTCACTAATTGGACTCGTTCCTCACAGTATTCACCCGCCGGATTGGAAGTAGAATCGCCAATTTTTCAAGACGAACCGCGACTACCTACGCCACTTGGGACTTTTATTTATACTCAATTTAAGCGCTTGCCCCTCATCGACCGACTTTCTGCCTTACCGCTGCTTTATGCACTTATAGATTTTGACAATTCCGATGAAGCTTGGCGACGCTATGATTCGGTGACAGCACGGGAACTATTTAAAGATTTTGGAGTTTCTGCAAGGCTGTACGAAGATTCATTTAACCCTATGTTGTTGGTGGGTTTATTTGCACCGGGCGAACAGTGTTCGGCGGCGGCGGCTTTGGGAATGCTTTATTATTTTATCCTTGCTCACCAACCCGATTTTGATGTAGTTTGGTGTCGCGGAACAGTCGGGGAAATGATATTTCGTCCTTGGGTAGAACGCATTGAGGAAGCTGGGGGAAAGGTCGTTACTAATCGCCGGGTTAGCGATTTAGTTGTTGATAGTAATAATCGAACGATCGCTGTTGTCTGCGGTGATGAAGTCTTTGATGCAGATGCGGTTATCTTTGCTGTTGGGGTAACTGGTATGCAGAAGATTATCAGTAGCAGCCCTACTTTACAAAGCCGTAAGGAATTCCGGGATGTGATGAACCTGGGGGCGGTTGATGTGTTAGCAACTAGGCTGTGGTTTGACCGCAAAATTAATATTCCCCGTCCTTCTAATGCTTGCTTTGGATTTAATACAACAACGGGATGGACGTTTTTTGATTTAAATGCGTTGCATGATGAGTTCCGCAATGAGCCGGGGACAGTTATCGAAGCAGATTTCTATCATGCGAATCAATTTATTCCTCTGAGGAATGAGGAAATTGTACCGCTTGTGCAGCGCGACTTGGCAACTTGCATTCCAGCTTTTAGGGAAGCAAAGGTAATCGATAGCAGTGCAATTCGTTTGCCGCGTGCGGTGACTCACTTTGCGCCTGGTAGCTATCAGTATTTACTGCCTGCAAAAACAAGTTTAGAAAATGTTTTTATGAGCGGCGATTGGGTTGTTACCCGTCACGGTTCGTGGTCGCAGGAAAAGGCATATGTGACTGGTTTAGAGGCGGCAAATTTGGTAATTTCGCGCTTTGGACGCGGTAGCAAGGCGACAATTTTGCCTGTAGAGGCAGATGAACCGCACATCCAGCTAGGGCGATCGCTCAACAAAACGGTGCGCGGTTTTGGCAAGGCTTTATTGCCCGATTTTTGGTTGCCCTAAGAGTAATTTCGCTGATTTGCTAGGTAGGCATTGTCCACCCTAGATAACTAATAACTTGTTCGGCTCTGAAGATAACAGGCGTTAAAATGAGATGGCATAAATCCGGTATGAATAAATGAAAAAAAAATTGTTGATTAGCTCGCTTTTTTTGATTGTTGCCGGATGGGGACTAAAGCCTTTAGTTACATCCGCTTTTGCTAAAACACCGCCCGCGATCGCGCAAGTTTCCAATCAATCTCCTAACACTACTACCGTCGTCCAACCCCAAGTAGAACTTTTAAACGCCGGAAACGCAGCCAGGCAAACACTGCGTTTTCAGCCTGCGATTAACGCTAAGGAAATGGCACTTATGACGGTGACTACAGACATGGAAATGTCTGTAACAGGGCAGCCCGCGTCCAAATTCAAACTCCCCGGAAGCCTCATGACGATAGAGGCGATGGCCACCAAAATTGATGCCAACGGGGATATTCAAGCCCAGTTTAAATACGCTGATGCAGATGTTGTATCTACTACCGATACTCCCGAAGAAGCTCTGGCTGCGATGCGTCGAATAATAAAAAAAATGGTGGGCATGAAAGGCTCATTTATTGTTGATAACCGACGACAAACCAAAGCATTTAATGTTAGCTTGCCTAGAAAAATAGATGCGGATGCAAAGCAAATAATCGAGCAAATATCCCAATCGCTAAATCAACTATCTTTGCCACTACCAGAACAAGCCGTTGGAGTTGGCGCTAAGTGGCGCGTTGCTTCACCTATAAATATAAACGGCATAAACATGATGCAGATAGCAACATATCAATTGCTGGCTCTACAAGATGGTTTTGCTGTCTTCGATGTGAACATACAACAGCAGGCAGCAGCCCAACAAGTGAACCAATCGGGAGCGCCCAAAGGAGCTACTGTAACCCTACAATCGTATAATTCTCAGCGTCAGGGACAAATAACAATGCGACTCGATCGATTGATACCGATTCGCTCAAAACTGTCCTTGCGTTCCAATAGTCAAACCAGCACTACCAACGAGCGCACGCAGGAAGTCACGGCAATAGACACAAAATTAACGATGGATCTAGCCCTCGAATCTAACCAGTAGCTGTCGAATAATAAATTATTTGTCGTTAACTGTCTTAATGTCGTTGAGCCAGAACATCGATACCAAACACTGGATCTATTGGATGAAAAATAGCTGGAGTTAACGCAATTTATTGCATCACAGCGGAATTACCACAAAAGTGTTATTTCACCCAAAGCGCCTATGGTAAAAAAGGTGAAAGCTTTTTGTATCAAAGACACTCAATCTGTTAATAACGACAAATAATTTCCTATCTGAAATTGTATAGAGTTTCTCAAAACGTGCTAGTGGGGTACGCTAACAAAACTATTCACGCGATCGCGCCCCTGCTTTTTTGCCCGATACAGCGCTTCGTCAGCTGCCGCAATCAAAGTTGCAGGCGTTGCTCCTGCGCTAGGAACAATGGTGGCTACACCTAAACTGAGGGTGACGTAAGGGGCAACTGATGAGTGGACGTGGATAATCTCCAAATCCTTCACCAGCGAACGTATTGACTCGGCGACGTAAAGCGCCCCATCCGCTTGGGTGTTGGGTAGAATTAAGGCAAATTCTTCTCCGCCGTAACGCGCTACTAAATCCGTTGGACGACTTACCGCCAAACGAATAGCTCCGGCGACCTGCTGCAAACAGAAGTCCCCTGCTAGATGGCCGTATGTGTCGTTGTAGATTTTGAAACAGTCGATATCGCACAGAATCAGCGATAGTGGAGCTTGTCCCCCCGTTAACCGCCGCCACTCAGCGTTGAGATAGTCGTCAAACCGACGACGGTTAGCTACCTGCGTTAAGCCATCAACACTGGCAAGGCGTTCTAACTCAAAGTTAGCTTTTTGAGCTGCTTGATAGAGTTGGGCTTGCTGAATAGCGATCGCTAGCTGAGTTGCCAGCTGTTGTAACAATTCGATTTCAAACTCCTCCCAGTAACGTGGCTCAGAGTATTGGTGTACGCAGAGCATACCCCACAGTTTTTCCCTTACCACTAATGGCACTAGCAAATTAGCTTGAGTTCCGACTCCAGCAAGTACATCAATGTAACAAGGAGGCTGAACAGCACAGTTATTATCATCAATAGTAGACCCATAATTCATCTGGTAATTGTCAAAATATGCTGCTTCAAAACAACATTTATCCCTAGAGATACCCACAACAAATGAACAATTGGGGTCTACCGATTCCACCACAAACTGGGCATCAGTGTCACCACCAAATTGATAGATGGCGACTCGTTTTACTTGCATAAAACTGCGTACTTCGGCAACCGCTGTCTTGAGAATTTCATTGAGCTGCAAAGACTGGCGGATGCGTTGAGTAATCGTGCCCAGCAGCCGCTCCCTCAAGCATTGCTGCCGCAGTGCCAGCTCTGTTTGCACGCGGTAGGTAATATCCCGAAAACTCCACACTCTAATGATTTGTTCGCCGAAATTGTGAGGCAGCGAGTAACGCTCAAATATTTTCCCATTCTTCAATTCCAGAATGTCTACTGCTTTTTCATCCGGTTGGTTGCATATATCCAAAATACGTTTTTTGAAGGTTTCTGGATCTTTAAGCTGAGTCATAAGAAAGGCTAGCCGTTCCTCCGGATCGGGTGATGCCATAATTGCATCTGGAACCTGCCACATCTCGACAAATTTTTGGTTATAGCTGACGATATCTCCCTGGAGAGTAACGGCGATGATGCCATCAGCAGTTGATTCGAGTATGGCTCGAAGCAGAGAAAGGGATTTCTCTAGTTTTGCCGCTTCCTGTTGGCGGGGTGTAATGTCTTGTGTAACGACCATTCCAGCGAATATTTCGCCACCCTCGTTTCTTAGGGGCAGTGTATGCATAAGGTAAAAGCGATCGCCGTGCTGCTCTTGAGAAACGCTGGTTTCCCCAGCGAGTGCTGCCCGAAATTGTGATTCAACTGTGGCTATTTTTTCGGGTGGAAATACCTCCCAAATTGTCTTACCTTCCAACATTTCTTTGGAAAGACCTAGCGACCCCAACCCAACACCATCTGCAAGGGTGTAGCGCAGGTCTAGGTCAAACAAGAATAAGGCTCCGTTAGGGAAATTTTTAACTAGGGCGCGGTGGAGTTCTTCACTCTTTTTTAGAGAGGCTATTAATTTTGACTGTAGTTTTTGGCTTTGCTTAGGGGGGATGCTTTCGCGCAAAATTATAGTAAATATTTCTTTATTTTCTACTTGCAATTGATAAGTTGAAGCAATCCTCGTAAATTCTGTTCCATCTTTCCGTCGCACCCAAATTTCGTTTTTACCCGGAGTATGTTTATGTATTTTTAGTTTACAGTTTTCATTTATACTCTGTGGCAGTAGCAAATCAATTTGCTTGCCTAAAACATATTCTGCTGTGTAACCAAATATTTTTTCAGCTACTTTATTGAAGTATTGAATATGTTGCGTGGTGTCTACCGAAATTATGGCATCTTCAGCACTATTGATAACGATGTCAAGACGGCTAAGAGATTCCGCGATCGCGACTTCCCATTGGCGATCGCATACTTCTGTTTGTAATTTTTGGCTGCCCTTGCTGAGTTCAACTGTGCCCTTCTCTATCATTAGTTGCAAGGCTTCTAACGCCGTATAAATTTCCATTGTATTAAGCACTTGCAGTAGACTCGTAGGCGTGATGATTCCTGTCAAGTAGCCAGCATCATCTACAATAGGCAGATGGTTAATTCCATACTGCTGATATAGGTTTAGCACGTTAGGAAGATTTTGTGCCTGGGATTCTTGCAGGGCGATCGCTGGCTTGGTCATCACTGCCGAGATCGCTACTTTTTCTAGGCTAATACCTGCTGCCCTTAATCTAATCACGTCCGATAAAGTAAAAATTCCATAGGGGCGCAGTCTTGCCGCCGCTAAAGGCGAACCCCATACTTCCCCTTGACTGGTGTTTTTTGTCGCTTCTGTATTTTCAGCCGCCGTCCCTTGTAAAAAGCGATCGCGCTTGCAAGCTATCGTTTCTATTTGCTGTGGCTCTACTACAACAATGCTGCTTACCCCCGCTAGAGTCATCAGCGCGATCGCCTCTTCCGCTAGCGTGTCTGGCTCAACTGTTAGCGGGTGGCGATCGATTCCTTGAGTGATAGGGGAGGCTAAATGGTTCAGCATAGATGCCAAAACATGAGATTATTAATCAAAGTATAACTTTTTATTAATTCATATTAATAAAAAAGCAACACTGGCAGAAAATACGGTTCTACCAATCTTGAATTGCAAATTATATTATTTGTACAACAAAAAACGCTATTAATCTACAAAGTATTCGCGGATATAGTTATTAAACTTGTTATAAAGTTGGTGCAACAATCAATATTTATACAGATGTTATTTTCAAAGCTAAGTTGCACGAGGAGGAGAGGGAAGTGGTAAGTACAACGTAGCACTAATTGTAACAAGGCTATTTAAGTGCGATCGCTGGGCTACTTGGTAGAACTAGGTTAGTTAAGAAATGTGACACCAAACTGCCCAACAACCAGCACAGTCATGGAAATGACAATTGGGCTACGCGATCGCGGTGAGTATTCTTATTATGGTAAAAAAATAAATAATTAAATGCGATCGCACCCGATTAATATCAACCCTTATTTAAATTATTATTGACATTAACTAAATCAAAGCTATAGGCTGAATGTTAAAATTAACGCTTGTAATATGAACTTAGTTAGCACTTAACTAAAGATTTTTCCATCAAACTTTACTTTGGCGAGTATGTAATCAATTTTTTTCAACTTTATAGATTGTCTATGCAATGGATACCCGTTAGTGGCCATAATATTTGGTGGGGGGAAACAGGCTTAATCGTGAACTTCCTTTGCTCTAGCAACTCAAACTCCCTAATTGGGATTATTGCTGCAACCTCTTCCCTGCTTGCTGCGATACGATGAGATTTGCTAAGAGTAACCCCCTTCGCTACCGCCTTCCAAGATGGCTCCTGTGAATGCGATCGCCCGCGTTATCCCGCGCTTCTTTGGTCATTAAACGGATAAATTACCGCGACTCTCTGAATGCGATCGCGAGTGGTTCTCGAAATTTTGCACAATAGATTAAGCTAATCATCCCAACCCTAACCCGAATACCTATTTAAACCCTTTTGCTCTTATGACTCATCCCTTTCTCAATCGCCTGCATCACCCCTCGCGTCCCGTCATCGTATTTGATGGTGCAATGGGAACCAACCTGCAAACCCAAAACCTCACTGCTGAGGACTTCGGTGGGGCGCACTACGAGGGATGCAACGAATATCTCATCCACACCAAGCCAGAAGCAGTCGAGAAGGTGCATCGCGATTTTCTAGCAGCAGGTGCAGATGTAATTGAGACGGATACTTTTGGCGCTGCATCAATCGTGCTGGTCGAGTATGATTTGCAAGACCAGGCTTACTATCTCAACAAAACCGCCGCCCTCCTTGCAAAGCGCGTTGCAAGTGAATTCTCGACACCAGAGAAACCCCGTTTCGTCGCAGGTTCAATGGGGCCAACTACCAAGCTGCCAACATTGGGGCATATTGATTTTGACACGATGAAGGCGTCTTTTGCAGAGCAAGCATCTGGACTCTACGACGGTGGCGTTGATTTATTCCTAGTTGAGACTTGTCAGGATGTCCTGCAAATCAAGGCGGCGCTGAATGCAATTGAAGAAGTATTCCAGCAAAAAGGGGAAAGACGCCCCCTCATGGTATCGGTGACAATGGAGACTACGGGCACAATGCTCGTAGGGTCGGATATCAGCGCCGTTCTAACAATTCTAGAACCATACCCAATCGATATTTTGGGGCTTAACTGCGCCACTGGCCCAGACCGGATGGCAGAGCATATTAAGTATCTTGCAGCACATTCGCCGTTCGTAGTTTCCTGCATTCCCAATGCTGGCTTACCAGAAAACGTCGGGGGTCACGCACACTACAAGCTGACACCGATGGAATTGCGGATGGCGCTGATGCATTTTGTAGAAGATTTGGGCGTGCAAGTGATTGGCGGCTGTTGCGGTACTCGCCCGGAGCATATTCAACAATTAGCAGAAATTGGCGCAATTTTGAAGCCAAAAGAGCGCAAACCGAACTACGAGCCATCAGCAGCATCGATTTACGGCGCTCAACCATACGAGCAAGATAACTCATTCCTGATTGTCGGCGAACGCCTCAACGCCAGTGGTTCCAAGAAGTGCCGCGATTTGCTGAATGCGGAAGACTGGGATGGACTCGTATCGATGGCGAAGGAACAGGTGCGCGAAGGAGCGCACGTCCTTGATGTCAACGTGGATTATGTGGGACGCGACGGCGTGCGGGATATGCGGGAATTAATATCTCGTGTAGTGACTAATGCTACCTTGCCTCTGATGCTGGATTCTACCGAGTGGGAGAAGATGGAGGCGGGGTTAAAGGTGGCGGGTGGTAAGTGCTTGCTGAATTCTACCAACTATGAAGATGGAGAGCCGCGCTTCTTGAAGGTGTTGGAATTAGCGAAACAGTATGGAGCGGGTGTAGTAATTGGCACAATTGATGAAGACGGGATGGCGCGGACGGCAGAGAAAAAGTTTGCGATCGCGCAACGTGCCTATCGCCAAGCTGTAGAATATGGCATCCCACCCTACGAAATCTTTTTTGACACCCTAGCCTTACCCATCTCCACTGGTATTGAAGAAGACCGCGCCAACGGTAAAGCCACAATTGAAGCCATCCGTCGCATTCGGCAAGAATTGCCAGGATGTCACGTTATTTTAGGCGTTTCTAACGTTTCATTTGGACTAAATCCAGCGGCGCGGATAGTGCTTAATTCCATGTTCTTGCACTATGCAATGGAAGCGGGAATGGATGCGGCAATTGTCAGCGCTAGTAAGATTTTACCTTTGGCAAAAATTGAGCCAGAACATCAAGAAGTTTGCCGCAAGTTGATATTTGACGAGCGCAAATTTGAGGGTGATGTGTGCGTTTATGACCCCTTGGGAGAACTGACAACACTGTTTGAAGGAGCAACAACAAAGCGCGATCGCAGCGGTGACGACAACTTACCAGTAGAAGAACGCCTCAAGCGCCACATCATCGACGGCGAACGCATCGGCTTAGACGAACAACTGGTAAAAGCTTTAGAGAAATATCCACCTCTAGAAATTATCAACACCTTCCTCCTCGACGGAATGAAAGTTGTGGGAGAGTTGTTCGGTTCAGGACAAATGCAACTACCATTCGTGTTGCAATCAGCCGAAACCATGAAAGCAGCAGTGGCATATTTAGAGCCATTCATGGAAAAAGAAGACTCTGGCAACAATGCCAAAGGAACCGTAGTAATTGCCACAGTTAAAGGCGATGTACATGATATTGGTAAGAATCTTGTCGATATCATTCTTTCCAATAATGGCTACAAAGTAATTAACATCGGCATTAAGCAGCCAGTGGATAATATCGTTGAAGCCTACGAACAGCACAAAGCTGATTGCATCGCTATGAGCGGGTTGCTGGTAAAATCTACTGCTTTTATGAAAGAAAATTTGGAGGTATTCAACGAACGAGGAATAACAGTTCCGGTAATTTTAGGCGGTGCGGCGCTTACTCCAAAGTTTGTGTATGAAGATTGCCAAAACACTTATAAAGGTAAGGTGATTTATGGCAAAGATGCATTTTCTGACTTGCATTTCATGGATAAGTTGATGCCAGCGAAAGCGCAAGGTAATTGGGATAATTTGCAAGGATTTTTAGATGAGGTTGAGAAAAATAGTCGTGTTGCAGTTGAAGAAACCAGCCTCACGCCTTCTCCCAGTAAGTTAGAAAACGGTCAGATCGAAGCTCAAATTGTCGAAGAAGATACCCGCCGTTCTGAGGCTGTGGAGGTAGATATTGAGCGTCCGACACCGCCGTTCTGGGGTACAAAATTGCTGCAACCATCCGATCTTTCGCTAGAGGAATTATTTGGATATCTGGATTTGCAAGCCTTGATTGCTGGACAGTGGCAATTCCGCAAACCAAAAGAGCGATCGCGCGAAGAATACGATGAATTTTTGGCCTCTAAGGTGTATCCAGTTCTGGAACAGTGGAAGCAGCGAATTATTACCGAAAATCTGTTGCATCCGCAGGCGATATACGGGTATTTCCCCTGTCAGTCTGAAGGAAATTCCCTTCATTTGTACGATCCGGAACTGATGAAAGACGGGCAAATAAAAACAGTTGCAACGTTCAAATTTCCTCGCCAGAAATCAATGCGGCGTCTGTGCATTGCTGATTTCTTTGCACCTGTGGAATCTGGGCAAATTGATGTGTTTCCAATGCAGGCGGTGACTGTGGGAGAAATTGCAACTGAGTTCGCGAAGAAGTTATTTGAGGGGAATCAGTATACTGATTACCTCTATTTTCACGGCTTGGCGGTGCAAACTGCTGAAGCTTTGGCGGAATGGCTTCATGGGCGAATTCGTCGCGAGTTGGGTTTTGGTGCAGAGGAACCGAATAATATTCGGGATATTTTAGCGCAGCGTTATCGCGGTTCGCGTTACAGTTTTGGATATCCGGCTTGTCCGAATATTCAAGATCAGTATAAGTTGCTAGATTTGTTGGGGAGCGGTAGCATCAATCTCTACATGGATGAAAGCGAACAACTGTATCCCGAACAGTCTACGACGGCGATTATTACCCATCACCCAGCGGCTAAATATTTCAGCGCTTAATTAGTAGGGTGGGCATTGCCCACCCTACTTTTTTAATGTAAGCTTACTTAAAGCTTTAAGTTAAGAAAGCATTGAAAAGATTTAGCGTCCGCAGCCGTTGAGTTGCTGATAGAGCATCATACTGTAGCTTTATGCGTAACATAGAACGAACGCGGGCACGCAATTCTATACTATTAATGGGTTTTGACACAAAATCATCAGCACCAGCATTTAGCGATCGCGCTAAATCTTCTTTAGAACTCAAAGCTGTAACCATAATGATGGGGATGTGACGCCACCCTTCGTTAGATTTAATTAGCTTACAAGTTTCAATACCATCCATTTCTGGCATCATTAAATCTAGCAAAATGACATCGGGTTGAATCTCATCTATACGATTCAAGGCTTCTTTGCCACTATCAATATAGGTTAAATTGTAACCCTCTCGATACAGTAACCCTTCTATTACCTCAAATATGCTTTCCTCGTCATCGATAAGCAATATAGAGTGTTTTTTATTATTGTTATCAGTCATAAACTGCAATATTTAGTTATTAGGATTAAGAGTTAACTTGCCCCAGGTGACTGGCGATCGCTTCCACTAGCTTCTTTAGGCTTACAGGCTTAGTCAGATACTCATTCATACCTGCTTCTAAGCATTTCTCTCGATCTCCTGGCATGGCTAAAGATGTGAGGGCAATAATCGGAATGTGAGTCTTTGTCATATCTGCCCGAATTTCACGGGTGGCTTCTAATCCATCCATTTCCGGCATCTGAACGTCCATCAGAATCAAGTCGGGGTTTAACTCTTTAGTCAATTGGACTGCTTCTCGTCCGTTCAACGCGATCGCTACTCGGTAGCCCCGCACTTCCAGGTATTCCATTATTGTAGATATATTTGCCTCATTATCCTCTGTCAATAGCACCAAAGGTGAGGGCGCGACAGGCGCGATACTTGATGCAGAACGTTGCTGGGCTAAAAGCACTTTACGCCAAGCAATCTGAAACTGACTGCGCGAAAAAGGTTTAACCAGATACTCGCAGACTTCTAATTCCTTTGGTAGGGTTGGCTCATCTACCACTGACATAATCAAAACAGGAATATTTTGCGTTTCAGGATTAGCCTTAAGTTGTGCTAAAACATCCCAGCCAGAGCAATCTGGCAACTGCAAATCGAGGATAATAGCATCCGGGTTAATCCGCAGCGCTTCTTCCACACTTCCCGTCCCCAAAGAGTGAATTACTGAATTTGTAACTCCTAACTCTGCAAGGTAACGAGCAACTTGCTCCGCCGCAGGTGCAGAATCTTCAACAATTAAAACTTTGTGCAGATTAAGCAATGGGGAACTGGGAAATAGAACTTGGGAATTTGCAATTGGAGATTTGCTTACACTCTGGATATTTCCTTGTATCCAAGGCAGGGAAACCGTGAAGCGACTTCCTTGATCTACCTCGCTTTCCAGCTTTACGCTTCCACCGTGCAACTCAATCACTTGCCGCACTAAAGCAAGCCCCAAACCCGTACCTGTATACCGACGGGAAAAAGAACTTTCCAACTGCACGAACGGTTGGAAAAGTTTGCCAATATTTTCTATAGCAATACCAATGCCTGTATCGACTATGCTGAACTGCAAAACCTCATTTTCCGAGTCAGCTTTAACTTCGATCCAGACTGCGCCACCTTCGGGTGTAAATTTAACCGCATTACTCAATAAATTAATTAATACTTGTCTTATCCGCCGTTCATCGACGACAACTTTGCCAATCCGGGGCGGAACTTGGGAGGTGAGCTTAATTTGTTTTTGATGAGCCTGCTGTCTAACAAACGCGAGACTCGCATCGCATAGCCCCTGAATATCGGTGGGAGCAAGTTGCAATTCCATTTTCCCCGATTCAATTTTGGCGAGGTCGAGGACATCATTAATTAGTTCTAATAAATGTTTGCCGCTTTGCTCGATAGTCGCTAACTTTTGGTGCTGCTTGGCGGTCAAGGGGCCAAAAACTTCATCTTGCAATACTTCAGAAAGACCAAGAATTGCAGTTAGAGGAGTGCGGAGTTCGTGGCTCATGTTGGCGAGAAATTCGCTCTTAGCACGATTGGCGGCAATAGCTACTTCTGTTGCGTGTTGTTGTGCTACTTCTGCTTCGTGTCGAGCAAGGCCAATAGCAACAATTTCGCTGACTAGCTTGAGCAGGTTGATGTCTTCTTCAGTCCATATCTGAGACGAGCGGACGGCATCCAAACCCATAGAGCCAACGACAACGCCTCCATACATTATGGGTACGGCGAGGAGTGACTGGATGGAGCTGCGTTCTAACTCTGCTTTGCCTAGCGAAGCTTCGGGGGGCAAATCGGCGACGCAGGGGATTTGCAGGATGTTGGCGCTTAAGAGTTGTGAGTGCAGCCAGTAGTAATCGGCGACGGGCAATCCTTGGAGCTGGTCGATTGAGGGTTGGATGCCTGGGGCGCACCACTCGTGAGTATTGTAGAGTTTGGTTTGGTTGTCTGTATATCGAAAAATATAGCTGCGATCGCTGTCTGTAAATTCGCTAATTACTTGCAGGGTAAAGTTGATAGCAGTATCTATATCTTGGTCAAGAAAAGCACGGGAAATACTACTAAGCATGCTGTCAGTTATCGCTCGACGCTGGAGTGTTTCCTCAGCTTGCTTGCGGGCGGTGATGTTTATCCCTGTGCCAATCAGACGGTAAATGCGCTCCTCGGAATTGTCTCGTAACGGTGTCATAGTTGTCAGCCACCAAATTTCTTTACCTTTGAGTTGCATGCACTCTTCGTAGGTGATGCGCTCTCCTGTTTCAACACAGGCGCGATACCGCTCAGACGCAGCCAATGCTACTTCTGGGGGCAACGCCCGTTCGAGGGTTTTGCCGCAGAATTCTGCTGATGTCATGCCAGACATTCGCTCGTGAGCTGGGTTGGTTGCAACAAAACGAAATCCGCCTTCTTCGAGGACATCAATGATAAAGATTGCTGCTTCAGCCCCCTCGTAGATACTGCGTAAAAACTGTTCGTTTTCTCTTAATGCAACTTCTGCCTGTTGGCGTTCGGTGATATCCACCACCATAGATGCATAGCCAATTATGTTGCTGCTATCATCAATCAATCGCGTGTTATACCACTCGCAAACGATAATTTTGCCATCCTTAGTTAGATTTTCATTTATGCTATAAGTTCCACCTCGATTATTTTTTAAAGCATCAAGTATTTTTCGCACATGAGAACGTCTAATACGAGGTACGAGGAGTTTCCAACCGTTATTTCCCAGCACCCCCGCTTTGCTATATCCAAATATTTCTTCGGCTGCCTGATTCCAGTCGGTAATTTGCCAGTTATTATTCCATTCAATTACCCCTAAAGGTGTTTGCTGGACTAAAAAAGAAAGTCTCTGTTGTGAGGCTCTCAGTTTTTCCTCTGCTTGTTTACGCTCCAGTTCTGCTCCTGCTCTCGCCGCAAAGATTCGCAAAATTAACTGATTACCTAGTTCGCTGCTCATTGGCTTGACATCCAGAACGGCCAGATGGCCTAAAACTTTGCCTCCTGAGTCAACTAGAGGGATGCCCAAATAGCTGACAATACCCCAATTAATTAAATCTCGATTTTCGGGGAAGTATTCTTGAACGCCGTCGGGATAGTAGCAGATTTTCTTCTGAGCTATGACATTTTCACAAGGGGTATCTTTGAGGTCATACTCGCTTTTATAGTTCCAGCTTTCACCAGTCCAAAACGCCAAACGGCGAAGTTTTGTAGGAGCAGAATCTACTAACTCGGTAACGAGCGCATAACGAACTTGCAATACTTCAGCGAGATAGCGGACGCAGTAGTGGAAAAATTCGCTGCCCGTTTTGGAAGCTGTTCCTTCAACAATTAATTGCAAAGCTTCTTCACGCTGCTTGCGATCGCTGATATCACGCGCAACCCAAGCCACTGAATTTTCTGTTGTTGGCGAAATGCTAGCAGCAAACCAAATTTTGCTCTCACCAACGGGCAAGCTATACTCGAAATTCACTATTTGTTGTGTATCTAAAGCACTCCTAATGTTGCTTTTAAAAATCTCTGCGTTTTCATCCAAAAAAAATTGTTCTATCGTTTGATTAAGGATGTCAATATCAGGAGAGTACAACCGTGAAGGGTTGGTCGGTGCGACTTTAATATCGTTATTTTCGGCATTAATCATCAGCACGATGTCAGTCATTGCTTCAAAAAATGCACGGACTTCAGCTTCCGAAGTACGCAGCTTCTCGGCAAGTAGCTGGCGATCGCTAATTTCCTGTTGCAGTTCTTGGGTTCTTTGGCTTACTTGAAATTCGAGCGATCGCGAATAATTTTCTAATTGCTGTTGCGACTGCTGCAACTGCTGGCTCATCTGATTAAAAGATTGAGCCATCATTGCCACTTCATCAATACCCGTTATTTCTACATTTTGGTCTAACTCCCCGTTGGCAATTGCCTGACTTGCCTTGCTCAAGCGTAATAGCGGCAATGTAATCGAGCGAGCAGTGACAATTCCCAATAATATCGACACCCCTAACGCCCCCAAACATAGCAAAAATGTTGTGCGCGTGTTGGCGTATATTTTTGCCATGAAATCATGTTCGGGAACGACGACCACAATCAGCCAGTCAAGGCCAAACTTATCTCTAAAAGGTGTAACTTGAATAAACTGACGTTTACCTTTTTCTGTAAATTCAAATTTTTGAGGTGTTTTTATATTTGTAAGATTTGTAAATTCTTTTTGCAAATATTGGGCAGTAGAGCGAGTTAAGGGTTCCCTACTATCTACTGCCTTTAGCCTAGCGATCGTCTTTCCCTTAGAACTTATATTGAAAGGATTTTCGCCTGTCGAAGTAGCAACAATTTCTCCTGAACGTTCCATAATGAAAGTTTGTCCTGAAGGAGAAATTTTAAAACTACTTAAGAACTTGCTGATGTCTGACAGAAGAAAATCCACCGATAAAACGCCCTTGAGCTTGCCTGGTGCTTCATAGATAGGCGTCACAGCAGCTATGCCCACATTAGCTTCAACAACCCAAGTATATATAGAACTCCATGTTTGTTTCCCCGCAGCTTGTGCAGTCTTGTACCAAGGGCGTTGTAAAGGATCGTAGTTGGGAAAAACTTTCTCTAGCTTAAATTTATTTGTTTGGGGATCTAACTTATATGTGTGTAAATTTCCTTTATCAGATTTTTTTAAAATTCCCAATACAAAGGAGCCATCTTCTTGGCGCTGAGTCCAAATTATTTCTCCTTCATCGTTAGTAAAACATATTGATTTCACTACAGCAAATAATTTTTGCTGTTGCAAAAATGTAAATTCTAATTCATTAAAATCTTTTAGATTAAGTTTTCCGATATTGATAGAATTTTCATTAACTGAATTAATCAGGTGAGGAGTTGCTAAATAAGAATTGAGACGTTCTTCAATGCGATCGCCGACCTTCCTCATCACCTGGTTTGCTAAGTCTTCAACTGCCTGCTGTCCATTTTTAAACGATAAATACCCAACCAACCCAACCGCACCCACGATTTGCAGCACAAATGGCACGACAATGACAAAACAAAGCGGTATTTTACGAGGGTTTGCGGCAATTTTGTGGGTTTGGTTCTCCATTGTTATGCCCAACGCTATTTCATTATTTTATAAGTGAAACAGGCAATTGGATAACAAATTCGGTGCCTTCTCCTGGCAAAGAGAAGCACTCCAACGTGCCGTTATGTTTCTCAGTAACAATCTCATAGCTAATTGTCATTCCTAACCCAGTGCCTTTACCCACTCCTTTGGTTGTAAAGAAAGGATCGAAAATGCATTTCTTGACTTTTTCTGGAATTCCAGGCCCGTTATCGCTAATTTTAATTCTAACTTTTTGTTCTGATTCAACTACCTCTGTAGTGATGCGAATAAAACTAGGATTTTTCTTAATGTCTGAAAACATTCGATCTTTGTCGCGTTCTTCAATGGCATCAAGCGCATTGACCAGAATATTCATAAATACCTGATTCAACTGCCCTGGATAACACTCTACTTGTGGCAAGTTGCCATAGTTTTTAATTACCTGAATGCCAGGAGAGTCAGATTTGGGTTTAATTCGGTTCTGCAAGATCATGAGAGTACTATCAATGCCTTGATGAATATCGGCTGGTTTGCATTCGGCTTCATCAAGG
This sequence comes from Microcoleus sp. FACHB-831, assembly GCF_014695585.1. NCBI lineage: Bacteria > Bacillati > Cyanobacteriota > Cyanophyceae > Oscillatoriales > Microcoleaceae > Microcoleus > Microcoleus sp. FACHB-831. Next base: position 193,396 of record NZ_JACJON010000068.1, read on the forward strand.
CGAGAGAAGTTCCGCAAAGAAGCAATAATTTCTCTAATTCGTTCAGCCCCGACTTGCATGGAATTGAGTAATTTGGGCAAATCTTCAATCAGAAAATCCAAATCTAATTCTTCAATTGCTTCCTGCACTTCAAAAATAGGATTTGGGTAGCATTGTTGATAAGTGTGGATGGCAGCAATAAGGCTTTCGGTATACTCTTTGGCATGAATCAGATTGCCATATATAAAGTTAACGGGGTTGTTAATTTCATGGGCAACTCCTGCCACCAACTGACCCAAACTGGACATTTTTTCGCTCTGTACCAGTTGCGCTTGAGTTCGTTGGAGATCGCGCAGGGTGTTTTCTAAATCCTCTGCCTGCTGTTTTAACAAAATTTCTGCTTCTTTGCGTTGCGTAGCCGCCGCCACGGCATCGCTAATGTCCATAGCAGAACAAATCATGCCAATTTCCTCCCCTTCGCTGTTTCTTAGCAGGGAGAGTCCTAGTAAAGCATAGAATTCTTTTCCTGATTTATGAAGATTTTTTGCTTCAATATCGAAAGTACCTTTTTCTAGCAGCGGCTTAATAATTTGATTTTCCAGAAAATCATACTTATCCGGCGCATAAATAAAGGAAATGTGTTTTCCAATTGCTTCTTTAGATGTATAGCCGTACAAATGTTCCGCACTTTTATTCCAACTGGTTACATATCCATTCAAATCAGTGGTAGTAACGGCTTCATGTACTTGATATATAATTTGCGCTTGCTGCCGCAATACTGCTTCTGCCTCTTTGTAAATGGTGATGTCGCGAGACACGCCTACAGTTTGAATTATCCTGTTTTCGCTATCAAAAATGGGAGTCTTGATTGTGCCAAACAAGCGTTCTTCGCCATCGTAGCGAACGACGTTTTCTTCAACTTTTAGGGTTTCTCCCGTGTTAAACACATAGGCATCATCCTTAACGTACTGTTGGGTGTAGTCCGGGTTAGCAAAGGGGGCATCGATAATATCTTGTAATTGCTCTAAGGTCATCCCATAGTAGTCTCGAAATGCCTTGTTTGCATAAATAATCCGCGATTGGGCACCTTTGCACAAAACCATATCAGGGATGGCATCGAGAATCTGCTGATACAGATTTTTAGTTTCAAGAATTTGCTGTTCTGCTGCTTTGCGTTGCGTAGCCGCCGCCACGGCATCGCTCATATCGCTATGAATCCCAATCCACTCGCGAATGCTGCCGTCCGCTTCCAAAACGGGCACTGCACGCACGCTCATGTAGCGATACTCACCGTCATAACGCCGCAGCCGATGCTCGACTTGATACAGAGTACGGGTTTCCACTGCTGTTGACCACACTTGGGCTGTGTGGGGTCGATCTTCTGGGTGAATAGCATTGAGCCATCCCCAGCCTTTGAGTTCATCGTAAGTTTGCCCGGTGAACGCAATCCACCCCGGCTGAGGAGTTACAAATTCTCCCTCGGCTTTGGTGTCCCAGATAATTTGGGCAGTCGCCTCAATCAGCGAACGATATCGTTCCTCACTTTTACGGAGGGCTTCTTGGACTCGCTTGCGTTCGCTAATATCCTGTGCTAGAGAAACGACCCCAATTACCTCACCGTTTATATTCACCAAAGGTCTGTTATGCCATTCGCAGGTGATGAGTCGGCCATCTTTAGTCACGTTATCGTTAATGTTGTGAGTTCCCCCAGATGCCGACAGCAGTTGCGTCATAACAGTACAAAGCTGTTCTTTACCCCTATCGGGAATAAGTAACTCACAGGCATGGCGACCGATTGCTTCTTGGGGACTGTACCCAAAAATTGCTGCTGCGGCTGGATTCCAAGCGGTAACTTCAAAATGGGCGTTCCACTCAATGACGCCTAGTGGCGATTGTTCGATTAGCAAAGACAGGCGATCGCTAATGTCTGTTGGCGATCGCACATCGCTTTTGACAATTCCACCCGTTTGGTCTTGAACCTTTCGATCTCCTTTTTGAGGCAATTGCCTAAGTTCTGCTGCTTGTTGTCGAGCAATCTGCGCCTGTTCAGATAACCTAGCCTGCTGCAAATCAGCAACTTGCTGACGCAGTGCGACTATTTGTTGCTGGAGAGATTCGTAGGTTTTTGCGTCCAAGGTTACGAAATTTTCTGCCATATCTAATGCTTATGAAATACCTGTGCGGGAACTTTCCGCCAGCCCAATAATATTGTTTACTAAGTAAAAAACTTTTAGGGAGAAGATAGTGACTTTAGCGAGAAGTTAAGCACAATTGCTGAAATTCACTCGGTCATTTCTCTCAAAGAGTTTTCAATACTCAACTGCACCCAATGCTTTCAACGTCACCTTCTGCGCTTCTGTTAACCCTGTCACTCCAGTAATATTCATTCCTTCGTAAATCCTTTGTGGTTTGAGAGTAGATAAGCACTCGCCTGAATTGACATTCCAAAGCTTAATAGTCTCATCGTTACTCCCACTCACTAGGGTTTTACCATCTGGACTAAACGCAACTGACCAGACAGAGCTTTTATGCCCCTGTAGTACGTTGATGCACTGACCCGTTATCATATCCCAAAGTCGAATAGTTTGATCGACGCTTGCACTTGCTAAAAGTTGATTTTGGGGATTAAACGCGACTGACCAAACTAAGCTATTATGCCCTTGCAGAGTTTGATAGCATTCCCCGGTGTCAATATTCCAACAGCGTACAGTTTGATCTTCACAGGCGCTGGCTAGAGTTTTACCATCCAAACTAAAGGCAACCGACCAAATTAAACCTTTATGTCCTAAGAAGGTTTTCAAACATTCGCCCGTGCTAACATCCCAAAGCCGAATAGTTTGATCGGCGCTGCTAGTAGCGAGGAACTTGCCATCTGGACTAAAAGTAACGGACAAAACCCAGCTTTCATGTCCTGAGAGGATTCGGCAACGACTAACTTTGTAAAACAATGCGCTAGAGCGATCGCAGATAATATCCCAAAGTCGGATAGTTTGATCGGCACTCCCACTGGCTAAAATCTGCCCATTTGGGCTAAATGTAACTGACCAAACACAATCTGTGTGCCCCATCAGTGGGATACGACACTTACCTGTTTCTCGCTCCCACAGCCTAATAATTTTATCTTCGCTACCGCTGGCTAGAAATGTGCCATCTGGACTAAATGCGATCGCGCGAATAGATTTTTGATGCTGTTGCGATAAAGATATAGCGCTGGTACTCTCTAACTTAGTTGGCATATTCCAAAGATTTACAGTTTTATCGCTACCCCCGCTGGCAAATGTTTTACCATCTGGACTGAATGCCACCGACCAAACTGAGTTAGTGTAGCCTTGTATTGTCTGGAGTAATTGATAGTTATTGTGTTTTTCAACTTGCCAAAGCTTTAAAATTTGTTTGTCGCTGCCTGCGACTACCTTCCCATTTTGACTAAGCGCGACAGACCAAACCTGGCTGCTGTATCCCAGCAATATTTGATAACATTCTTCAGTTTCTATATCCCAAAGTTTTATTACTTTGCCATCGCCACATATTAAAGTTTTCCCATCAGAGGTAAAAGCTATAGACCAAACAAAACTAAGCTTTTGTTGTATAGTTCTACGACATTCTCCAGTTGCCACGTTCCATAATTTTATTGCTTGCGCTTCACAGCTTGCTATAGTTAAACCATCGGGGCTAAAGACGACAGAGGAAATTTGATTTCTATGTCCTCGCAGGATTTTGCAGCACTTTCCCGTCTCAATTTCCCACAATCTAACTGTTTGGTCAGCACTACCGCTAGCTAACATAGAACCATCTGGGCTGAAAGCTACAGAATGCACGATGTCAGCGTGTCCTTGAAAAGTTTGAATGCAATTTACTGCTTCAATATCCCAAAGTTTAATAGTGCGATCGCTACTGCAACTCGCAATAAATTTCCCATTAGGACTAAATGTAACAGCCCAGACGCGATCGCCATGCTCGTATAATGTTTGACACGGTTGTTGCATGCTCGTATTCCACAGCCCAATCGAAGCGTCAAAACTACCACTCGCAACCATCTTCCCATCTGGACTAAAATTCACAGACCAAACTGTGCTAATATGTGCTGCTTTCCTAAACAACAACTTGCCATCTGCTACTCGCCACAGACGCACCTCACCATCTGCGTGTCCTGTTGCTAAAATTGTCCCGTCTGAATTTAAAGCGATGTCGTAAATATTGCCAAAAGTTTCGCTAAAAACTGACTTGGCTAAATTTGCCCCAGTAAAGTTAACTTGACATAAACTTACGGCGGGCAAATAAGCTTGCAAAATTGTTAACTGGGAAAAATCATAGCTATTCAAATCAGTTTGTAAATGCACGAGTAAATTCAATACATTGCCAGCAATATAACCGGGAGGGGCGGGAGGATTAGATCGCAGAAGTGAGATAATTTCTGTCAATACTAATATGAAATTTTCTTTGCTGCCGAACGTTGTTGATAGCTTCTGAGCAATAGGCTGGATAATTAGGTTAACTTGGTAAGATCGCACGTAATCTGGACATTCTGCCTTTAGCAAAGCAACGTACTTGAATAGATTGAGGGGAGCCAGAGTTCGGGACTCAGCGCTTTTGGGGATTTCTTCACAAACTTGCTCGATCAGGCGATCGCTTACATACTCCATCACTACAGGTTGCAGAGTAAATTGTTGCCTTCCTGTTGTTATATTTGTAGCATTTCGGGTGAGTGTAGGCGTAACCTTCTCGATAAGCGATCGCCAACCTATATATTCCAAAGCTTCTAAAATTCTGCCTGTTGAGGCTAGAGGCACAATATCTTCGCGCAATTGGTTAAGCGTTAAAGGTTCTCTATTAATTGCCAACCAATAGAGAATCTGTTGTTCTAAGGAAGACAGGCGTTCAAATTGCGCTGCTAAAAGATTGCGAAGGCCATTAAAAACTGCTACTCCTTGGGCAATAAATTCCGAAACATTCCCCCCAAATAAATTTTGAATTGAGGTGGCGACAATTTTTAAGGCTAGAGGATTTCCTTGATAAAGTTGCGTTAGCTGCTCGCTCTCTTCAGCCGAGATGATCAACCCTTTATCGCTAAAAATCTTTGCTCCTTCCTCCAGAGCTAAACCGCTCAATTGCCAAGAGCGCACGCGCAAAAACTCTCCTTCAAAAGCAGCAATACCTTGAGGTTTTTCTCGACTGGTTAACAGCAGGCAACTTTGGTGAGCGGTTTCTGCAATTCGTCGAAATAGTTCGCCATAATCTTCATAACCTTCTAGATACCTTCCAGCAGGGCTGCCGTGTTTTAAAATTGTCTCAACATTATCTAAAACCAAAAAACAACGTTGCTGGCGTAAATAATCGATCAGCCGGGAAATTTGGCTGTTTGTTGTTTTGGGTATATTAGCTTCTGTTTCCTGCTGCTGAGAAATAAATTGCAGCAGTTGAGGGAGCAATTCTTGTATAGGGGGGGCATTGCGGAGCGATCGCCATATTACAAATTCAAACCGATCTTGAAGTTGTTGGGCTAACTTTACCGATAGAGTTGTTTTCCCGATACCCCCCATTCCTAATAGCGTCACCAGTCGGCAATGTTCATCAAGTATCCACTGGCTTAAACCCTCTAGTTCTGGCGAACGACCGTAGAAGACTGAAACATCAACCGCCTCGCCCCAATCTTGATAAGCATTGACGCTGACAAGTTCCTCTATTCCTGGCAGAGTATAGTCCGGCTCTTCCATTTCCAGCCCCAGCACTTGGAAAATCAGCCGCAGCGAACTTTCATCTCCCCCACTTGCACCCCGCAAAATTTTACGAATGGTCGTTGGGTGCAGACCTTGGGAACTAATCAGTTGCGCTTGTTCGGCAATTTTAGGCGGGTTGTATTTGATACCTGCTTGCGCCTCTAACTCGCTGATGCGGTTTTTGAGTTTCGCCGCTCCGGCAGGCGTTAGGATGTAGCCACGATGACGCTTAGACTTAGAAGGGTTTTTAGCTGTCATTGAGGTCAATAATCCATCTGATTAGGTTTGCTGTTGATTGTAGCAACCTATTTAACCAGAGTTTAGTTTTAAGTTAACTTATATCAAGCTTAAGTAAATGGGCAGATCCCTTATCGCCGATACGGATGTTCGCTATCCCTTTTTGCTTAAGTTCTCCTTAAAGTCTCGATCTTCTCCCACAAAGCCATTTAACTTTTGCAAACTGAATTAAGGTAACGTGGGAGCGGGGATAAAACTGTGAGAAATATTCTAATAATTGAAGATGAAGAAAATTTTCGGTTGCCCCTTTGTGACTTTTTAACATTAGAAAATTTTAATGTTACTGATGCTGTCAATGGTTTTAGTGGCTTAAAGTTAGCAAAAGAGCTGCAACCTGACTTAATAATTTGCGGTTTAAGGCTTGAAGATATTGACGGTTTTATGGTTTTAGAACAGTTACGTGCAAATTTAGCCACGTTTAATATTCCTCTGATTTTTCTTACCGCTGACATAACTATAAGTAGTTACAAGCGTGCTATGCAATTAGGGGCTAATGCGTATATAACAAAACCCGTAGAGATTAGTACGTTGCTGGATGCGATCGCCGCTCAATTACTCGCTCCCCACTAGAAAAATAACGAGTATCAAAAGGCTTGACTTACTGCTTGCCAATCCTGCGGATAGCTAGTTGAAGATTAGGCAGAAATATTTTCGCTTAAGTTCTCCTAAAAGTCTCTAATGTCTACCAACAAATCATTTCCTTCCTGCAAACTGAAAGTAGTCGATTAATGAAAAAGTAAGTCGGGATATGCAGGCTAATTAACCGCCAAGCACAATATTAGGCAGATTACCGCGTCAGCTGATTTAAACACTCTTCATTGTAGGGAGAATTGATTATGAGTTTAGCCAATCAAAATCTGATTTTAGTAGTTGACGATAATTTTAACGAACTCAAAATACTTTCTACTTTTTTAGAAAATAATGGTTTCCAAATTGCAATTGCCTCAGATGGGCTAAGTGCGCTTAAATTGTCGCACCAAATTTGCCCGGATTTAATTTTACTGGCTAGTCTTATGCCTGATATAGATGGCTTCCAGACATATTGCTGTTTGAATAAATCGCCAATAACTAAAGACATTCCTGTAATTTTTACGGCTAATTATAATGACAGCAGAAATATTGTAAAAGCTATAAATCTAGGTGCAGTTGACTACCTGACTAAGCCCTTTAAGCAAGAAGAGGTATTGAGTCGCATTCAGCTACATCTGCGGCTGCATTCACTGACGCTAAAACTCCAACAACAAAATAAGTTTTTAATTGAGGATATCGAAGCTCGTCATATTAAGGAATCTAACTTAGTTAAAATTACTCAAAAATTAGAAGAACGGGTAGAAGAACGAGTAAATCAACTTTCTCTAGCACTACACGAACTACAAAAAACACAAAAAGAATTATTAGCGCGTGAAGCAAAATTTCAGCACGATGCTTTACATGATGATCTCACTGGTTTACCTAACAGAAGTTGGTTGATGGAGCAGTTGCAAACTATCATCAAATCCGCAAATAAAAATACAAACTTACAGTATGCAGTCTTATCAATTGGCTTAGACCGTTTTAAAGTTGTTAATGATAGCTTAGGGCATTTAGTCGGCGACGAATTACTCCAAAAGGTTGCTCTGCGATTACAAGCTTGTTTAAGTCATGCAGGTAAAATAGCTCGTTTTGGAGGCGATGAATTTATGATTGTGTTGGAGGATATTAAATCAACCGATGACGCAATCTTTTTAGCTGAAGATATTCAAGAGCAATTGAAGTTGCCTTTTAAACTCGCTGGGTATGAAGTTTTCGTAGGAGTTAGCATTGGCATCACCCTCAGCACATTGATGGAATATAACTCTCCCATTGATGTGCTGAGGGATGCAGGAATAGCGATGTCTCTGGCAAAGCAGGCAGGAAAAGGACGCTACGAAGTATTGACCCCTCAAAACAAGACAAGGGCGATCGCGCGTTTGCAACTTGAAAATGACCTGCGGCAGGCGATCGAACGAGAAGAATTTTATTTAGAATACCAACCCATTTACTCACTCTCTACAGGTCAGCTACAGGGTTTTGAAGCCTTGGTGCGCTGGAATCACCCTTCCAGGGGACGGGTTGCTCCAGCTGAGTTTATTCCGACAGTCGAAGAAATTGGGTTGATAGACCGCTTAGGTTTCTGGGTTTTGCAAGAGGCAACTCGTCAATTGAGTAAATGGCAACACGAGTTTCCCCATCATTCTCTTCTAGTAATGAATGTCAATCTTTCCGCAAAGCAGCTCAAGCAAATCAAACTACTCAAACAAATTGACAGCCTTTTTTCAGAATTGGGGCTACCACCAAATTGCCTAAAATTAGAGATTACTGAAAGCAGTTTTCTCAAAACATCTAGCGAGGAAATCAATATGTTGCACCAGCTTAGACAAAAGGGAATTGGCTTGTGTATTGATGACTTTGGCACAGGCTATTCTTCTCTAAGCCGCTTGCATAATTTTCCCGTAAATACGATAAAAGTTGACCGCTCTTTTGTGAACCGACTGGGGACGGGTTCGGGGGAGACAGAAATTGTACAAACGATTGTCAACTTAGCTCACAATTTGGGGCTAGATTTAGTCGCAGAGGGGATAGAAACACCTGAGCAGTTGCAAAAACTACAAGAGTTAGGCTACGAACTTGGGCAAGGGTATCTTTTTTCTAAGCCTTTAAATTGCCAAAGGGCGAGGCAACTATTGAGCAATGTTGTATAGCGATCGCGATTATTACTCAATTTTTACTTGGAGACAATATAATTCCTCCAAAAGCCCTTGAGTTACCCCTTTCCAGCCATTTTTTTACAGTATTTTTTCTAGTTTTGTAAGGAGGGCTAATTGACTTTTCCAATAATTCTAAGCTTGTATCTAATAACACTACAGCAAACACCTTAATTCTTACCAGCCATAGCAGATGCTTGTACTCTTTTTAAAAAATTAGAATTTATACCCGCTTGGCAAATCTGAAACTAATATTTTTGTACCCTCATCAGGGTATGTAAAAATTGTTTTAGTATTAGGGAGAGCTGAAAGCTGTGGCATGGGATTATAGGGTTCTTCAGCATTACAGATTCCAGGACAAGCTTTATCAACCACCCAAAATATTTTTACTGCCTTATCTACATAAGCTTTTTCCCAAATATCACCATGCGTTGTTCTCCAAAAATCACCCCCTGGTTTTCCTCCAGGTATCAGTCTAAATCCCGCACTGCCATCATATATATAATTAGCTTGATATTGTATAAAAAAGACTGCTTCTGGATTTATTTTTTGTAGGTCTTTTAACTTAGATAGTGAATCTTCAGTTCTTGAAACTACCTTATTGCTTGGATACTGTAAGCTAGGTTTAGGGATATAGCTCAAAATTCTTTGCAATTGGGTATCAGGTTTTTGTAACGCCACGCTTAAGGGTACGCAGGCAATGTTATACATCAAAAAAATAACAATAAATGTAGAACAAGCCATTTTTATAAATTTATGATTAGTTCGCCTTGTCGCCAGGTCGTAGGATATAAAAATAATAGAAAACATCGCTGGAATGTAGTATCTTGGGTTTTCCAAAAAGTTATAAGGGTTGAAAAACATACAAAACATTAAAAATATAGTTATAGATATTGGAAGTAAAGATATAGATATATTAATATGTCTTTTAAATTGGCTTACTTCCAGGTTATTAGCTCGGCTAATTACTATTGTAAGTCCACAAATAAATATAAAACATAAAACGCCATATATATAATTAATCGCAGTATAAGGCTTAATATATGTTGCTACTGTTTGAATAAGCGGCATTCCCGATAAAATGGAAAGATTAGACCAATTACTTATAATTCTACGGAGAGTATCGGCAATGTTAGAAAATCCATATTCAGTGATGTATTGCGGTAAGCCAGCACTTATTGAAACAAGTTTGTTATAAATATAAACAGGAAAAATAATAAGCAGAGAGTAAGATATAAAAATTATGTAACTTTTAAAAAAAAATCGGATGTGGGGGAAGTTAACCTGAAACAAGATAAAAAATGCAGCAACAGCAACAAAAAGGCTGGCATAGCGAAAAGAATACAACAGACCAAATATCACGCCAGACGTAGCAATAAGAGGCATACTCCATGACTTCTTAATTGCTGAGGTAACAAATAAAATGATTATGAAAGGAAGACCAGCCCACAAAAATATGTCTGTCCCTTCCCACAAAGGTGTGTAGAAAACTGGAAGCAGAGCAGCAATAGCAAATTGGGCGGAGAAATATCCCCACCTTAACTGCATTGGTTTGGAGAGGAAATTACTTGCTATGCTTGCCCACCCAAGCCAGCCAATTATAGTTGTTAAACTATAGATAATCTTGAGAGATAAAGCAAGGGACACTTTAAGGGAAAGCAAAGAGGCAACTATAAGGGAAAATGCTGGTGGAAACCACGTTAGATATTGAGGTTGTGGAGTCTGATTTATATTAGCAAAGGGAGTAGCAAAATAGGTGCTGGTAAGTCCTAATCCGTGAATTAAACGGTGAGCAGCTTCTAGCTGTATTGCTTGGTCCCAACCAAGTTCAAACGGGCCTAAAATCCTTACTATGACAATAAAAATTGCTGATATAAGCATTACTCCAAATATTTTTGGGTTGCCATAGCTGAGGTAGTAAATAAAAGCTTGTGCTTTCTTCATCATTTTTCAGCACGCTGCACATAAAAAACTAAGTTAGAAATAATACCAATCAACTTGTGGTGGGCTTGAGCAATTTTACAGTTACTCGGAAACATAGCTATTAGTTCCTTTGAGCTGAGAAGGTTTAAGTTCTCCTCCCTAGAAAAGAAATCTTGACCAATCAATCTGAGGATAGCTCGAAACCAAGAGGGGGGAAGCCAGTGAATAAGGGGTAGAACGGTGTGGAACTCTACGGGATACCAGCGATTCGGGGTTGTGATGCAACAAGTGCGACCGACTCGGCAAAGTTCACGAACAAAAGCACGTTGGCGATCGCGATCGCCAACGTGTTCAACTACGGCAAAACTTACAACTAAATCAAAACTATTGTCTGGAAAAGGTAGACTTAATCCATCCGCTTTAACAAATTTTAGGCCTGGATAATCTTGCTCTAAAAAAGAAGCATCTTCTAAGCCAACGGCTGTAATCTTGTGGGGATATGGATACAGCTTCTCAAAAAAATTACTATCTTCACGCCGATCTGAAGTAACTCCCACATCTAAAAGTGTTGTCTCAGCAGTGGGCTGTGCAATTTGCATTAAAGAAGCAAACATTTGCTGGCGAGCATACAAAGAAACATTACTAATTAAACCAAAGACGTTTGGTGCAATATAAGGACTGCTACCATTTTTGCTTGAAGATAAATTAACTATTTTACTCATAAATTTCAGTAGCGACCTCATAAATTACCAATCAAACTCAGCTTCGCTTAAGACCTAATATACTTAAAAAGAAGCTCGACAAAATAATCTGGAATCCAAGAGCAAGAGAGGTAGCTGATGGAATCACAATTCTCATAGTCTTAGATGTGTCTAGTGGGCCAAAAAGATGCATACCCCAAACACCCAAAGCATAAACAGATCCAGCCAATCCGATTACCAGGAGTATAGTTCCTACAATCAACCCTACCTCTAAGTTAATATAACTAAATACATAATTTAATTTTTGATCTTCAGGTAGCAATCCCTCGCTAATTGCAAATATTTTTGCAATTACAGCGAAAGTAATTGCCTGAAAGCCAATAATAACAGACGTCGCTGCATACAATAGGGTGTGGATATCAAAAATTAGCTGGGAACCAGGTAACAGCCACAGTCCAATTCCCAAACCAATAAGTATTAGTAGTATCCCAGGATAAAAAAAAAGCCAGCGTGGGCTGTACAGTAGCATAAACCGCAGATGCCGCCAGCCATCTCTCCAACTACGCAGATGAGGAGGGCGGCTGCGACCATCCGCAGAGAGAGTAGTTGGAACTTCACTAATTTTTAGTTTGTACAAAGTTGCTTTGACAACCATTTCACTAGCAAATTCCATTCCCTTTGTTCGTAAGTCCAGTTTTGCGATCGCCGACTTTGAGAAACCTCGCAGACCACAATGAAAATCTTCACACGGACTTTTAAATAATAGCCGCCCAATACCTGTCAGAACAGGGTTTCCCAAATACCTGTGTAGGGCTGGCATAGCACCTAGTTCAATACCTCCCTTGAAGCGGTTTCCCATCACTAGATCGCAGCCCTCTCGCAGTTTTTCTATAAAAGGGCTTAGATTACTGAAGTCGTAGCTGTCATCAGCATCACCCATGATGACATACTTACCGCGTGCAGCAGCAATGCCAACTCTAAGGGCACTACCATAACCTTTTTCTTTAATGTGTACAACTTTAGCTCCCATTAGCGAGGCTATAGCTTGCGAACCATCTGTGCTGCCATTATCAGCCACAATTATTTCGCCATAAATATTATTATTTCGCAAGTAAAGCTGTGCTTTTTTCAGACAAACTCCTATAGTTTCTGCCTCATTCAAGCAAGGCATCACAATTGATAACTCAATCTTATCTTCTATCATTATTTAACAGCTATAATTTGAATATTCGATGTATTAAAACCTAATTTAGCTCGTACCATATCTAGCGCAGTGAATAAACTCAATAAAAATATGTTTTGCAAGGGATTGAAAAATCGAGCTAACCAGGGCAAGCACCATTTATGTTCTATAAAATGATGAAAAGAAAATATCCAAAAAGAATGAGCTGGCAAGAAATTAACAGCTTTAATGTTGATATTTTCTTCACTGAATAGGCGTTTTAACGTCTCTAAATTGAATAAATTCCAGTGGCGAGGGAAGTGATATCCTCCCCAGTAACTTTTGTGGAACAGTTTAACATCCAAACTTTTAGTGTTAGGGGTTTCAATAATCAAAATTCCGTCTTTTTTGAGTAAACACGCTAAAGATTTAATTACTAAACGTGGTTGTTCTACATGCTCTAGCACTTGTAATAATACGATTAAATCAAAAGACTTACTAGGTAATTCTGCCTCTACATCTTCTATCCGGCCATAGTAACCCTGAAATCCTTCTGCGTTAAGTTGTGCAATCTGCTCTTGACTCATTTCCACACCATAAAGCTGCTCTTTAGGAACACCCAGGCGATGCAGCATTTTTAGATAACGTCCATTACCACATCCCACATCTAGAAAACGTGGCTCTGAACTTTTCAGGTATTTGAGCCAGCTTTTGACTTTGATACTATCCAGCCAGTCCTTAGCTCGGATTGCCACAGGGTTAATAGCTTGGTCGTAATTGTAGGCGTAGTAATTGGCAGGATAAATTGTGGGTAACTCTTCTTTTACAGGGCGGGGGTTGAGATATATGTTTCCACAATTCTGGCATTCTACCATCTGAAACTCGTCTTCAGATGTATGATATTCATAATCTTTGCCAGACGCATACTTACGCCAGTTATCAGTTCCACACACACCACAGGAAACTGATTCAAGTTTTAGTTTGTCAATCATCATTCTATTTCTTTGTATTTAGCTTGCTGCCTCAGCACTATCTTGTAAAGGTAATAAACGAATGACATGGAATAAAAAAATTAGATAGCTTCCCCTTACGGTTACTTCAGCTCTATCTTTAAGGACTTGATGAACTATGGGTAAGTTGTAGTAAGGCACACCAGGATATAAGTGATGTTCTGCATGGTAGTTCATGTTATGAGGTGAGAATAATATTCCTTCTATCCATGAAGGACGAAACGTGACCAACCTAGAACTATCTGCTTTGGAATCTGGTAATACAGGTACAGCATGATCGCAAAAAGCCCGAATTTCATCTGGCAGAAATACGCAGAAATAGATAGGTGCTACCCACAAAACTAGGTAAGACCATAAAGGTAGAGTAGAAAAGGCAAATATAGATATGAGTAAGGTTTGCGTAACCAATACAGGTACTCGCTGCTTTGTGTAATCTAGCAGCATCGGTGCTACCGGAGTTAATAAATTCTTAGATTGATAAGCTTCTGTTGCAATTGGGCGACTAGAATTGAGTAACTTACCAAAAGGGGTAACTTTTAATACGGTCTTCCCAAACGTCGCTAAGCCAGAACAAAATAGTAAAAACTTTATCCGCGAATTTTTATTACTTAAGGTATGTAGATAGCGATCGGGATCGGAAGCAGTCCCTAATGTTCGGTGATGTTCCAAGTGGCTGCGTCTCCCATCCTCTAAGGCCATAAACATCGGCCCGTGAATAGCCCATTTTGCTAACCTATCGTTTAATAAGCGGTTTGGATGTAGCGACGAATGTATGGCATCATGCCCCAGAATGAACAGCGCATATTGACAGCAGCCCACAACTATAAAGGCTATGCTGTACATCCACCAAGTTGGCATCCAGGTAACTGCAAGCAAAGCTAGTACGATGCCCAGCCAGTCTAAAAATAGGTCACGAATAGGGCGAATTGGTTGAGGTGTCATCCATCGCTTTAACTCATCTTTGGCTACTATTGACTTGCCTTGGTTAGTAAGGTTGCTAGCGGTTGTTACAGGCGATCGCGCATCTACCATAGATATAGGGTCTGATTTGTTTGTATTCATGATTTGCTCGCTCGACACGATCCATCAGTGCTAAAGGAACCACAACAACACTGTCAAAGTCAAGTATGCTTGAGTTATTCAAGCCGGGCTGTGGATTTCCGGATACGGGCTGGCGATCGCGCTCTTTTTTTGCCTTCAAGTGAGACGAGGCAACAGCCCCCTAGCTCTAGACTCCCATTCGCAGACGCGAAGGATAAAATATTATTGTACTTACAGGATTTACCAGAAGCCCGCCATCTACCGGAATTAGGTAAGATTGTCTGTAAAAAGCAAAGGACAATATCTCAGCACTGGTCAAATTTTTCAATACACAGCTGAATATTCAATATAGGTGTGAGGGTTTAGGTTGATGCGAATTTTATTAGTTTATCCAGTCTTCCCCAAAACCTTTTGGTCTTACGAAAAAATTCTGGAATTAGTCAATCGCAAAGTTTTGCTGCCCCCCTTGGGCTTGGTGACAGTGGCGGCAATTCTCCCCCAAGAGTGGGAATTCAAGCTGGTAGACCGCAACATCCGCGCTGTTACAGACGCCGAGTGGGAGTGGGCAGATATTGTCATTCTCTCGGCAATGATTGTCCAAAAAGATGATTTACTCGACCAAATCCGGGAAGCTAAACGGCGCGGCAAAAAAGTCGCCTGCGGTGGCCCCTACCCCACCTCAGTACCCGAAGAAGCCCAGAAAGCGGGAATCGATTATCTAATTCTGGACGAAGGGGAAATTACCCTGCCGATGTTTGTCGAGGCAGTGCAGCGAGGCGACACAGAGGGAATTTTCCGTTCTGGCGGTGACAAACCAGACGTGACGACAACACCCGTCCCTCGCTTTGACTTGCTGGAATTTGATGCTTACGATTCCATGTCGGTGCAGTTTTCGCGGGGTTGTCCCTTCCAGTGCGAATTTTGCGACATTATTGTTTTGTATGGTCGTAAACCGCGAACTAAAACACCAGAGCAACTGTTAAAAGAGCTAGATTACCTCTACGCATTGGGATGGCGTCGTGGCGTCTTCATGGTGGATGACAACTTTATTGGGAATAAGCGCAATGTGAAGTTATTCCTAAAAGAGTTAAAAGTTTGGCAAGCGGAACATCAGTATCCTTTCAAATTTAATACTGAAGCCTCTATTGACTTGGCACAAGACCAAGAATTGATGGATTTGATGGTAGAGTGCTATTTTGATGCCGTATTTCTGGGAATTGAAACGCCAGATGAAGATAGCCTGGAATTGACCAAGAAGTTCCAAAATACGCGCAGTTCCCTGAGTGAATCAGTAGAGGCAATTACTCGGGCTGGATTGCGCCCGATGGCAGGATTTATTATTGGCTTTGATGGGGAAAAAGCGGGTGCAGGTTCGCGCATTGTCCGCTTTGCAGAACAAACGGCCATTCCGACTACCACTTTTGCAATGTTGCAAGCTTTGCCTAACACTGCCCTCTGGCATCGGTTAGAAAAAGAGGGAAGGCTGCAAGACAAAGATGGCAATATCAATCAAACGACGTTGATGAATTTTATCCCAACTAGACCTTTAGAAGACATTGCCAGGGAATATGTCAAGGCATTTTGGGAACTCTACGATGCCGAAAGTTATTTAGACCGCACTTATCGCTGTTTCTTGATGATGGGTGCGCCTAAAGTAAAAGCCCCCTCTAAACTGCCTAGTTGGGTAGATTTGCGGGCGTTGGCGATTGTAATTTGGCGACAGGGCGTAAAGCGCAAAACCCGCTGGAAATTCTGGCATCATCTGTTTAGCATGATCGTGCGTAATCCAGCTGTGTGGGAGCATTACATTACTGTTTGCGCTCACAACGAGCATTTTTTGGAGTATCGCCAAATTGTGCGGGATGAAATTGAAGGGCAGTTGGCAGAGTTTTTGGCAAAACAGGCAAAAGTTGTAGAAGCTAAAAGCCCTGTGGCAGTCAGCGTTAGCTAGTGCTGGCAAATTAAAGTAGGGTGGGCAGTGCCCACCCTACTAGCTATTTAGTTAGTATTCAATTATCAATTAGCGGGGCAATTTTAGATTTGGGATTATAACTTGAGTCAATAATCCAAATATAAAATGCAAATCCAAAATAGAAAGTGTGAGGTTGGAAATTAAATGCGCGTATTACTGCTTTATCCCCTATTTCCTAAAACGTTTTGGTCTTTTGAAAAAGTCCTGCAATTAGTCAATCGCAAAGTTTTGCTGCCGCCTTTGGGGTTGGCGACAGTGGCGGCAATTCTCCCCCAAGAGTGGGAATTCAAGCTGGTAGACCGGAACGTTCGCGACGTGACAGAAGAAGAGTGGGAGTGGGCGGAACTCGTTATTTTGTCGGCGATGATTGTCCAGAGAGAGGATTTGCTTGACCAAATCCGCGAAGCTAAACGGCGCGGCAAAAAAGTCGCTTGTGGTGGCCCTTATCCTACTTCTGTACCTTATGAAGCAACCGAAGCTGGTGCAGATTATTTGATTTTGGATGAAGGTGAAATTACCCTGCCGATGTTTGTCGAGGCAATTCAACGGGGGGATACTGGTGGAATTTTACGTTCTGGCGGTGAAAAACCAGATGTGACGACAACACCCGTTCCTCGCTTTGACTTGCTGGAATTTGATGCTTACGATGCAATGTCGGTGCAGTTTTCGCGGGGTTGTCCGTTTCAGTGCGAATTTTGCGACATTATTGTTTTGTATGGTCGCAAACCGCGAACTAAGGCACCAGAGCAACTGTTAAAAGAGCTAGATTGCCTCTATGAATTGGGGTGGCGTCGCGGCATCTTTATGGTGGATGACAACTTTATTGGGAATAAGCGCAATGTGAAGTTATTCCTAAAAGAGTTAAAAGTTTGGCAAGCGGAACATCAGTATCCTTTTAGTTTTAATACTGAGGCGTCTGTCGATCTAGCAGAAGACCAAGAATTGATGGATTTGATGGTTGAGTGCAATTTTAATGCGGTGTTCTTAGGGATTGAAACCCCGGATGAAGAAAGCTTGCAAATGACTAAGAAGTTTCAAAATAACCGCACTTCGCTGATGGATTCTGTGCAAACCATCACTAAGGCGGGGTTGCGGGTGATGGCAGGGTTTATTATTGGGTTTGATGGGGAGAAAAAAGGGGCAGGCGATCGCATTGTCCGTTTTGCTGAACAAACTGCGATTCCTACTACTATCTTCGGGATGCTGCAAGCTTTGCCCCACACTGCCCTTTGGTTCCGGCTAGAGAAAGAGGGACGATTGCTGGATCAAGCAACTGGAAACCAGTTTAACTTGATGAACTTTGTTCCAACTCGGCCTTTAGAAGAGATTGTCAGGGAATACATCGAAGCTTTCTGGCAGTTGTACGATGCTGAGAATTTCTTGGATCGCACCTATCGCCATTTCTTAATGTTGGGTGCGCCCAAGTGCAAGGTTCCGGGTAAATTTCCTAGCTTGGTGGATTTGAAAGCTTTGGCGATCGTTGTGTGGCGTCAGGGTATTAAACGCAATACTCGCTGGAAGTTCTGGCATCACTTGTTTAGCATTATCAAGCGCAATCCTGCCGTTTGGGATCATTACTTGACTGTCTGCGCCCACAACGAGCATTTCTTGGAGTATCGTCAGATTGTGCGCGACGAAATTGAAGGGCAATTGACTGAGTTCTTAGCGCATCAGAATCAGCAGGTAGTCCGCGAGGAGAGTGCTGTTTCAGTAGCCTGAAGAAGTAAAAGACGCGAAGCGTCCTGAGTGAAACAAAGGATATAAAAGTAAAAAGCAAAAGAAAGATAAAAGATTCTTTCTTTTGCTTTTTGCCTTTATTAGACCTCTAGTAACAGTAAAAAGCCCGCCAGGGGTTCGTGCTAAAGTTTGAAACCTCCTCCCGCGCGATCGCCCTCTTTTGGCTAGCATAGCCCCGCCTAGCGGCAATAGAACTTAAACCAAGCGCGATCGCTACTACCTACCTCCAAAAGCGCCTCAAATTACTCTAGATATATGCATTCTGAGATACAAAGCCGCCTCTACTCTTCCTTTCGATGTGCAGAAACTCATCTTAAACAAATCTTAAAATAATTCTAGAGATGGTTAGCAATCGCGAAAATTTTAGGCACTATAAAGGTATGAGTGACATGGTTTGCTCTGAATAAAACTTGATTTTATATACCATCATGAAAGTTCGACACAACCTCAAAAAACTTACCTCAAAACTTACCTCAATGCTTGAGCAAGCTGGATATCAGTTCCGTAAAACCACTGCGGGCTGGCATCTCCATAAAGGCAATATTTATTGCGGAAATCTGCAATACCAACCTATAAGAGGGTGGCAGGGTAGTGCCTTAAGTCACCTTCCTGCTGAGTTACTTGAACAACTCAAGAAGCTGTCATAATAAAGGATTCCATTATTATATAATTTGCGTTTTCTGGCTCCTACGCATCAATCAGCTAAAGTAGCGAGCAAGAAAACGCAAATTTTTGCATTATGCTCCAAAAACGTATCTTTACGCTAGGCATTTGCTTCTGCTTTGAGACGCTGCTATTTGTCTAATGCAAGGGCGATCGCAGGTTTTAACTATTACTTTAATTAATAATTAAATATCGCTTGGCCTGGATGCAAGTGTGGGAAGATCTAAACCTAGAAACCCACAAATTTTACAAGTAAAATCGTTAAGATTTACTAACAAAACTTATGAGCGCTTACTCGCGAATTCGACTTCTACCTTTATTCTCGCTACCACTGATTTCTCTGGCGATCGCGCCTAACCAGACACTAGCGTTAGATGAGTATAATGCGATCGCCGCCAACCAGCCTGATACATCTCACCTCACAACAGCGACTTCCACTCAACCACCCCTTTTACTCGCTCAAAACGTTCGCACGCGGCGCATTAATTTTGCACGGGGTCGCAGTTCAGCAGTTGTAGAAAACGCAGTAGTGCGGGGAGAAAGAGATGTTTACTTGCTAAATGCCAAAGCACGACAAAAAATGACAGTCAGCATCACTTCCCTTGAGAAAAATGCTGTTTTTGACATTACCAGTCCCAATGGAAAAACGCTACGGCAAGAAGCAACTAGCTGGAGTGGCGCATTGCCTGCAACAGGTCAATATAAAATTGTTGTTGGTGGAACCAGAGGAAACGCAAGCTACAAGCTACAAGTTGGGATAAAGTAATTAGAGTAAAATTGCCTGCCCTAAAAAAGTAATTAAATTACTTTTTTAGGGCAAAATTAACTAACCAATTGACCCGCGATCGCGCCTTGCAGGGCTAGTTACTCTAATACTTGTCACTTATTTTGTACCAGAAGTGTTGAATGTTAATAAAAATCCGATAGAAATAGCCCAACATATGGTAATTTTGGGCGAAGACTTAAAATATATTAGTTTGATTGTGATTATAAATTCATTTCCAAAAATTGTCAAAGATATACTGAGAAAACTGCCAAAAAACGATTATCCAGTATTGAACAGTCGTCTATTTTTTGAGTGCTGGCTATCCTATGCCCTGGATAACAGTTTAACAAGTATGCGAAATTTATTTAAAAGATTAAATAACACAGGATTTGAGGTAGATATTTCTACTTTCTCTAAAGCAAATTTATATCGAAGCCAAAAACAATTTCAAGAAATTTACCAAAAATTAAACGAATTAGTACAGAAAAAAGTTCAAAAAAAGTTACACGATAAATATGCAATTTGTCCAATAGATTCAACAATTATTAGTCTGACAAGTAGGTTGTTATGGGTACTAGGTCATCATCAAGTCAAGCTGTTCAGTTCCTTAAATCTCTCCACAGGAAGCCCATCAGATAACTTCATCAATTTTGGTCACGACCATGATTATAAATTTGGCTCAAAAATGATGTCTAATCTACCAATAAATGCTGTCGGAGTAATGGATAGAGGGTTTGCTGGATTGAAATTTATCCAAGAATTAGTGCAAGAAAACAAATACTTTGTTTTGCGAATTAAAAACAATTGGAAACTAGAATTTGAGGATGCAAGTGGATTAGTCAAAGTAGGTGCATCTGATGATGCTCAAGCCTATAGAGTCATTAATTTTTGTGATTTAGAAACTAAAACTGAATTCCGTTTAGTAACTAATTTACCTTCAGCGGGAGATGCAGCTGTTAGTGATGATGAAATTAGGGATATTTATCGATTACGTTGGGGAGTTGAACTCTTATGGAAGTTTTTAAAGATGCACTTGAAACTTGACAAATTAATTACCAAAAACGTCAATTGTATCACCATACAAATTTACGTTAGTTTGATAGCTTATCTGATTTTACAGCTTTTATCTATTCCCACACAATGGGGACATACACTATTAGATAAATTCCGCTATCTTCAATCTTGTATGTGTCAGAAAATCAGTTATGTTCATTGGTTTGAGGAGATGATGTTATGTTGACTAATTTAGGCTTTTTAGAGTTAGTGTAACTATCTATGTAAAGTTTTGTATCAGCATTCAACATTTCTGATTTTGTACCAATAAATAGTAAATAGCAAAAAGGTAAACCGGAAATATTTTCAGATTTACCTTTTTGCTCTTTACTATTGAATGTATTTATCCTTTTTAAGAAATTTTAAAATGTGGGCACCACTCTGGGACGAGATGTTGGCTTTTGGGGTAGGGGTCTTGTTTCAGGTCTGGCAGTAGGAACAGTTCCCCGCGTTGCAGGTGGTGCAGCTCCTGGTTTGGTAAAAATCACTTCCCTGACTGGAGGCTCTTGGGGCGGCTCTATTGGAACCTGTGGCAAGGGTAGCAAACGAGTGGGGCGGCTGCCGGAACTGCTTGCTACGGCATCATTTGTAAGATAAATGTGACCTAGCATTCTACCTTGATAGGTTCTTTTGGCAAAGCGCCAACCAGGTTCGAGAATAAATTTCATAAAGCCACTGGTCATGCCTTTGGTGCTACCAATTCTAATAGGAGGAATACTGCGATCGCGCAAGTTTGATCCTACGAGTACAACTTCACCATCGCCCTTCACAATGTTGAAGTCGAACTTCTGACCCATATCGGTATTTCCCATACGGATAGAATAGCCGTTGCTATCAGTACTGCGTCCGCAAATGTTTGTAAAGTCAAAGTTTAGTAGCAATGGTTCAACTCTAACGGGGGCCGAACCGTTTTCTCTCCAGCACGCTCGCCTTGATGATAACTGTTCGAGTACGAGCAGTTGGTAATTACCGCTACCATAGGGAACAGCTATAGCTATAAAGTTATCTGCATTTACTTCGGTTGAGTCAAAAACGTCAGCTTTTGCGGGGGTAAAAGTACCAAAAGCCAACAATGAAGCAATAGCCGTAGTGGCGAATAGTAGCCGATGTTTTGTTCGCATAAAGCTTGGCAGTAAGTTAATTAATTTTACCAAAGTAACAAGAGATATCCGGAGTAGGAGAACTTCATAGAAAATTTATAAATTAAACATGGATTGTTAATTGATAAATGTAAAGA
This sequence comes from Microcoleus sp. FACHB-831, assembly GCF_014695585.1. NCBI lineage: Bacteria > Bacillati > Cyanobacteriota > Cyanophyceae > Oscillatoriales > Microcoleaceae > Microcoleus > Microcoleus sp. FACHB-831. The sequence goes on from NZ_JACJON010000068.1 coordinate 215,377, forward strand.
TAGCCAATTATTTAGCAGCACTGCGGACGAGGATGACGGTACTGGTAACACCCCGCGCGATCGCTTCTGGAATATTTCCTTTAATCGCCTGCTCTAGCAAACCCTCGCGGCTGGCTCCCAAAACCACCACATCAGATTTTTCTGTCTGTGCAAGATTAATTACCGCATCGGAGACAGAACCAGCGCGGACAGGAACCGCCATCACGCTCGCATTCAACTCGCGACTGAGAAAGTGTGCAGATCGTTCCAGTATCGTCGTGTCAGGCAGCAGTCTAGAGTGATGGAAAACTTGACACAGTTTGATTAAAGGTGAATCGTTCAAAAAAACTAGGGCGGGTAGGAGTTGCAAAGCATGCTCGGAGTTTGGCCCACCTGCAATTGGTACGAGCCACTTTTTAAAGGCTGAAGGGAGGAAGCAGAAAGATGGATTAACTTGACCTGCGGTATGCGACGCGCCTATTTTGACCAAAATCACGTCACAAGCTGCCTGTCGAATAATAGTGTCTACAACATTGCCAAAAATTCTACCTCCACCGGGCGGTTCGGCATTCCAGCCCATAAGCAGCATATCGATATGCTGATCGTTAATGCTTTCCAAAATAGAATTTGCTACATCGTGGGCTACGCGCACTTGGGTGTGAACTGACACTTGCAACCGCCGTCCCAAATTTTCTGCCAGCCGCAGCAAACGGCGGCTTTTAGCAGTCCTCACGGCAGTAGCAGCGGGATTGCTGTGGCGTGGAACTAGAACTATTTGGATGCAGACTAATTCAAAATTACGTTCTAGAGCGATCGCTCCTGCTATTTGTAATAATGCTTCAGCGGTTTGTGGATTGCTAAGAGGAACCAGCAATCTTCCTTTGCCTACCGCAGGCGATCGCGTTTGATACACTACATAAGAAGGCTCTGGCCGGGGGCCGATCTCAGTCTTGGCACCGTTCAACTTATCAGCTTCCGCTCTAATCAAGTCGCTGCGAGTAATAATTCCCACCAACTTCCGCCCATCCGTAACAGGCAACCTGCTAAGTTGATAGCGGTTAAGCAAATAAAGCACATCTGCCAAAGATGCCTCCGGGATAACCGTCACTGGCTTCGGCGTCATAACTCGTGCCAGGGGTATGTTTCCAGGTAGCTGACGTTCGGTGTAAAGTGCCAGGTCGGTTTGCGTAACGATTCCCACCAGCCTCCCGTTGGCATCCACGACAGGAAAACCCCGGTGATGCGATCGCGAGAATGCCTGCACTGCTTCATCCATCGTCATCTGGCTGCTTAGAGTTTCCACCCGCCGTTGCATGACATCTGTCGCCTTCAGTTCGCGCAGAGAGCCATCGATAGTTGGCTCTTTTTGTAGATCGATTCCATTCACCGCTAGCAAGCGGGTGTATAGCGACCCTTTGGCAACTTTTTCCGCTATCAGGTAAGAAACCACACAAGTTATCATTAGCGGCAAAACTAAGTTAAATTCTGTTGTCATCTCAAACACGATGACAATAGCCGTAATCGGAGCCTTGGTGACAGCACAAAAAAATGCCCCCATTCCAGCCAGACCGTAGGTAAGCGGTGTCCCAATTCCTAGCAGATGGTGTTGCAACACGCCGACAAGATAACCCAGAGAGGAACCAAGAATCAGGCTAGGCGCAAATAGTCCTCCCGGTGCGCCCGATCCAGCCGCAATAAGCGTAAGGATAAAGTGGGCAACAAAGGCAAGGGCGGTTAGTTTCCAGCTAGCTTCGCCAGTTATCAGGTATTCTCTCAAACCGCTGTTGTCGCGGAAGGCATCGGGTAGTAGGGCGATGATGATTCCAGACATCAGGCCAGCAAGTGCAACTCGCAGGGGTAAACTTAGCGAGAGACGGCGATATAAACTCAGGCTAGTCAAAACGCCATTATTAAATAGCGAACCAAATAATCCAGCCAGGAGACCCAGCAAGAGGTAAAAAGGAATTTCCTGAAGTGAAAAAGTTGTTTGATACTGGATTTGGTTCAGGTTGAGTTCCAGGCTGCGACCGCCCAATAACCGGGAGATGGAAGCACCAATGAACGAAGCAAGAATTGCCGCACCCAAAGTAAGGTTAGATAAATCCTGGAGCAGTTCTTCGATAACAAACAGCACGCCAGCCAGGGGGGCATTGAAACCTGCGGCTAGCCCAGCACCCGCACCAGCGGCAATCATTTGGCGGCGGTGATCGGGGGAAGTGGGAACCCAGCGACTGAGTTGAGCGGCGATCGCCGCTCCTATTTGTACGATTGGGCCTTGTATTCCCAAGGTAAGTCCTGACCCAAGGGTTAAAATCGCGCCCGCCATTTTAACGACAGCTACGCGCAAATCGAGCGCGATGAAACGGGCAGGCAGAGCTTGGGCACTAAGCGAGAGGGCGGCTTTGAGTTGAGGAATGCCGCCACCAGATGTTTCAGGGGCAAAGCGCTCGACCAGCCAGCCAGCCATTAGCCCGAATCCGATGCCGATGAGGGGTAATGAAACCCAAGCTGTGATGTGGTATGAGGTATAGACTCGCCACTGTCCTAAAGCGCCGACTCCAGTTTTGAGCAATACTGCTGCTAGCCCGGAGATTACCCCAATTAGACAGGCTTCTGCGATCGCCAGTTGTTGCCTTGGGAGCAACAGCGTTCTTAGATTATTTTGATTTCTGAATTTTGAGTTTATATAACCCAATTTATTTGTACGGTCGGCTTTAATCAACAGTCCCAAAATGACTGTTTTAAACCAACTGACCAAGCCGCCCCATATCCCTAACAATACGTTGTAAAGACGCCCATTTATGGTGTCTTTAATTTTGAGCTTTGAGTTTAAAGACTTTAGCCTCAACCTCGCCAATCTCAAATAATTCATAATAACTAGCTAATAGGTAATAGGTAATTGATCCGAAGAATTGCTAATAATTAATCGCTGCTATAGCGTTTATCGCTCCCATTCATACACTCGCTCTGTAGGAGGGCAAAGCTTTGTACCCATACAGATGTATAGAACCGAATTTAGAATTGCTATAACGATGTCCTATTAGGCAATATCAATTACCAATTACCAATTTACTAAGTCTTTCCGGTGACAGACAATCCCTCTACAATCACAGACGGCGTTAGCACTGGCCCGTTCCAATCGGCGTCGTCTCCCAGCGCTACCAACTGTTTCAGCGCCGTGTAGATGTTTCCTGCAACCATCGTATCCTTGACGCGCCCCACAATCTCACCCTTTTGCACCCGGTAGCCGAGGTCAACGTTGATGGAAAAGTCCCCAGAAATACCAGTAGCGCCGCCTAGCATCTGGTCTACTATCAGTCCCTCATCCATTTGCGAAATCAAATCGATTAGCGAACCTTTACCCGGATGTATCAGCAAGTTAACTAAACCGGGGGTGGGATAGCTGCCCAAACCGGGGCGAAAGCCGTTTCCCGTACTGCTGGTTCCCAAGGCACGTCCTGTCATCAAGTCGGTGTAAAACATCTGCAATACGCCTTCTTTGATGAAAACCAAGTGCTGAGTGGGACTGCCTTCGTCATCAAAGGGACAGCTAAAAGGGCCAACTTGTGGTTGCTGGGATATCGTGAGGCTGGTGCTGGTGACTTGCTTGCCTTGGCGATCGCTCCAAGGAGAAGCGCCTTCGAGTACTCGTTTGCCATTCACGGCGGCTTGCACGGTTTCCCAGAGCATATCTGCTGCTTTGTCTGTGAACAAGATGGGTATGCGTCCCGTAGGAGGGGCGACGTTTTCTAATGCCCACGACAAGCGCTGCAAGATGCGCTGGGTTAGCGTGGCAACATCCAGTTTATCCCGCGCTTGTTGACCATCGGAGACGCTGAGAAAGTCTTCTCCTCGCACCCATTCTGCCGAGAGATAACAACTAGCAGTAGTGTCCGTATAGCGGCAATCTAGTCCTTCGGAGTTGAGCAGCCGCGTAGTTTCTATTTCGCATTCCCATTGGGCGGTGCAAAGTACTTCTGGGTAAACTTCGCGAACCATCGCGATCGCTTCTTTGCCCTGTTTTACCATGCTCCCAACTGGTATTGTTTCTCCTAAGTCTGGATAAACACAGTCGCGATTGGTAATTAGTTGTACTTGTTCGGGTTCGTTGAGTGTCGAGAGCGCGATCGCTTTATCTACTAAAGCTTGAGGTTCAACTGGCCCGTAAGCTACAGCCAAACCCGGACGCCCGTCAACCCAAAGACGCAAGGTAGTACCTTCAGATTGGGCGCTTTCGAGTTGTTTGAGGCGGTTGGCTTCAAAGAACACAGGATAAGAAAGCGATCGCGATTGGTAAACATCCGCTGCTTGTGCGCCTGACTTAGCGGCTAGATCCAACAACTGTTCTGCTAATGATTCTTCTGGCGAATTGTTCATGGGTTCTTAGGTTCATGGTTCATAGTTCATAATTCATGCTTCATCGCAATGAGCAAGGAGCAATAAACAATGAACAATTAACTTATGCCAAATTCAACTCTTGCATTAGCCAGAACCCAGCAAAGGATTCCGCCTGCGGGTCGGACTGTACAGCTATAAAATGTACCGTGTTGGCTTTCTTCTTCGCCTCCTCAAAGTTCTTTGCTTCCATAATAATTTTTGGATCTTTGATGTTTGCTAAAATCCAGCTGTCAAATGCCCCTGTTTCTAACAACAATCTAGAGTTTGAGCCACTATCAAATTTTAGGGAAGCTGGTTCGATTCCTGACATCCAACCAGCCAGAGCCAGCGCTCTGGGGGAGAAAATTATCACGCCTGGAATTATGGCGTCAGGCGGTAAAGGTTCTCCTTGTGCGTCATAAGCTAGCTGCAACGGGAAAGCTTCGCCAAAGGCAACTTCCCACTCGTCCATTTCTGCTAATGCCGCTGCTTCCAAGCTAACAAACGCCCACTGCTGGCCGATTAAGGCATCTGGCAGGCGGGCTGGTGCGGTTTTTTCTAATTGGACGGATGGCATGTTGCCCGGTTGATAATTGGGATGTTTAGGATATATCTGCTGCATCCGCTCTTGCAGCCACCCGCGCAAGGCATAAACCCTGCGGCTGGGAATTGCTGGAATGCCCAAGTCTTCGCAGGCTTTGGCAATCATGTTAGTCATCTGCCGACGGAAGAAGCGGATTTTTGTGGGAGCATAGCCGGATTGCGCGATCGCTTCCTCTATTGCCTTCCGCAACCAAACCGAGTTTACTTCCGTACTGGGACAGAACTTTGCGTACCGCAATAGGGACTCTGGTTGCGCCATAGTTCGCAACGGACTCTCGCACACCAAAACTTCCCAAATTTTTTTGTTGTCCTCGTCCACAATTGGGCGAGAGTAAAAATCTAATTCCCAAACTGTTCCCATGCGGCTGATAGAATCTGGCTATTTTAAAACTTTAGGCTTCGACCTTGGCTTTAGAAGGTTCTAAATTTATAGTCGTAGTGCCATTTCCATCATACGGGCGAAGGGGGTTGCATAGGCGATCGCCTATCGTCTCTATTCGCTGTCCAAAACTATGTCCCCTTGCTCTCCTTAAAACTACCCAAATTTTTCCCTACTGGGAATCCCTTCACTTGGTTGGTAACGGAATGTGGTATTATGCCTCAAATTGCCAAGCCCCGCTAAATAATCCCTATCAGGGTTTAAATTTTGACGTGCGGCTCTCTAAGTCTTTATAGCAGTCCTAAGTAATTCGCGAAGGCGAGATACCCGACTTCTTAAAGAAGTCGGGTATCTGAACGTTCTATATTAAGCTCTATTACGGGTTGAAATAAACAACAAGTCACTCACCGGATTGCACTTTACTTGCCCCACATAAAGCTCTCCCGCTTCGGTTGTTTCCCCAGATGACTTTGTGTTAGCTCGTCGCGGAACTTGCCTAATTTGACAGACTTTTTCTAGATAATACTCTCCTTGCTTGGGGCGAGGCCCTTGCCAAACTGAACGTAGTTTTAAGTTATATCCAGAACCTGCGGATGATACTTCATATTTCAATACCCACCAAAAATCTTCTTCTTGCGGTTTAAGTTCTTTTTGTGCTTGCTTCCTAATAACTTCAAGTGTAATTTTTTTATTTATCAACCATCGCTCCACATCTGGCCAAGCTCGATTATTAAGTTGGTCTCTCAACTTAGGCTCTAAAGAATTGAGTATTAATTTTCCTCTGGGTTCTAACTCGGATGGCGTTCCTATTCTTACTAAAAAAGCACTTTTTTGTAAATTATCTAGTAGTAGTAATGTGGGATATTGTTCTACCCAGCTTTGCAGCACAAAATAAAATTGCAACCAGCAACTTATCAAAAGATTGCTTGCCAGTAAAATTACTATTCTTGGCCTAACTGATAGTGGCGGAAATCTAAATTTTAATCCAGGAGCAAAAAAGTCAGGAATGCAGGCAATAATTGCCGAAATCGGTGGCCAAAAAATCAAAGCTATGGAGCTTCTTCCTTCTGTCCAGTTACCAAATATAAAAATACATACTAATGCACCTGTAAACCAAGGCCCAACAGAGAATCCCGCAATTTTTGGAGGGTTTACGATTGTCGCCCAGTTTACCCCTGTTATTAAAAATATCCAGCCCATAAACGCTAGAATGTTTTGGACTGGCTCTGTGGATAAAGATGACATTATCCAGGAAAATATAGACAACCAAATTAGGGTTTGCCAAGAAAAAGCTCTGGGTGGCGTTAGTAGCTTTTGTATTTCTTTAAAAACATTAATAATAACTTCCACTTTAACTGTTTATTAGTTATTAAAAAGTTACGCTTGGGCTAGACTGTGGTAGGCTGATACAGAAAAGAAATTGGTCATTGCCATTTCGATTTGACATTTTTATTTATACTATTTTAGTTTATGTTTGTGGGTGGTTTGAAATTTATTACGATACCTAATTGCAATGTTACCAAAATAAGGAATTGCTATTATCCATTGTTATGTACTCGCAGCGATCGCACTAACAAAATTAGTACAATTACGCTACTACTCAAGGCATTTGCTACCAGTATAACCGTAGCTTTGCTGGGATTACTAAGCGAAAAAGTTGATTTGAGACTGCTAAGACGATTACCGCGATTAAGTTTATTTTTCTGATCCTCTGCCGATTCATTCTCTTTAGGGGGTTCTAAAAACCTTTGCAATAATTTTAGCGATTGAAGTTTAACGATAAATGCACTCATAAAAATTATGCTGAGGGTCAGTATAACCTCTAAAGTCAAAGTTGCTGTTTGGGGAGGGGTAAAACGATCTAAAAAAATATAACCAATTGCCTGATATTTTATATAATTTGGTAATATAGGTAGCAAATAAAAAAAAGAAAACCAGCCCAAGATTGTGGTAATTAAATTAATAGCCATAGCGTAGTCAATGCTGGCTTTGCGACTTAAGTTTAGCTTCAACTGCAAGATGTATCCTTCAAGAGCGATCGCAATCAGCAAAAAAAACAACTGCCAGAGAATCGCCTGTAAGGGTAAAACATTGTTCATATTAGATTGTTAATTGTTCCCTGTGGATGGAGAGGGCATCGACCGTAAACTGTGAATTGCCCTATGGACTATAGACAGTCTAAAGTCTAAAGTCTAAAGTCTAAAACGTTTTATTGGTTCACTATGACCAGAACTGGAATTGGCATTCGCACGGCTCAAGTGCGTCAAGAGCGTCTTGTAGGTCAGATCCACGTATATGATGGAGCTGGCAAGGGGAAGTCTCAGGCGGCGCTGGGAGTTGTTTTGCGCTCGATTGGGCTGGGGATTAATACCCAAGAAGCCACCAGAGTGCTGCTGCTGCGGTTTCTCAAAGGCCCAGAAAGGTCTTATGAGGAAGATGCGGCGATTGAAGCGTTGCAGCGGGGTTTTCCTCACCTTATCGACCAAGTTAGGACTGGTCGCGCTGAGTTTTTTGGTCGTGACGAAATTACTCGCTTTGACACGATGGAAGCGCAACGCGGATGGGATGTAGCGAAAGGCGCGATCGCTTCTGGTTTATATTCGGTTGTTGTGCTGGATGAACTTAACCCCGTATTGGATTTGGGATTATTGCCTCTCGATGAAGTGATTCGGACGCTGAAACATAAACCCGAACATCTAGAAATCATAGTCACAGGTAGGGCGACGCCGCAAGCGCTGTTAGATATTGCGGATTTGCACTCTGAAATGAAACCCCACGATCACCCAGAGTCTAGAGAAAAAGGGATTTCCGGGATTGAGATTTATACGGGTGCTGGGAAAGGCAAGTCTACAAGTGCGCTGGGTAAAGCGTTGCAGGCTATTGGTTGGGGGATTAGTCAGGATTTGTCGCACCGCGTCTTGATTATGCAGTGGTTGAAGGGGGGGACTGGGTATACAGAGGATGCGGCGATCGCTGCTTTACATCAAAGTTACCCTCATTTAGTCGATCATCAGCGTTGCGGTAGGGATGCGATCGTGTGGCGCGGACAACAGCAAGAGTTAGACTATGTGGAAGCAGAGAGGGGATGGGAAATTGCTAGGAGCGCGATCGCTTCTGGACTCTACAAAACTATCATTTTGGATGAATTAAATCCCACAGTTGATTTAGAACTATTACCAGTTGAACCGATAGTGCAAGCGCTATTGCGTAAACCCCGCGATACTGAAGTGATTATTACGGGTAGGTGTCTGCATCCACCAGCTTATTTTAATCTCGCCAGCGTGCATTCTGAGATGATTTGTCACAAGCATTATGCAGACAAAGGCGTTGATTTAAAGCGCGGGGTTGATTTTTAGGTAACGAGCGATCGCGCTGTTCTAGCGTTAGGTGGAGAAGGTGCGAGCGTGCTTCTCTAGTAAGGGATGGAGAAAGCGCGATCGCTCTTTATTTGGTGTGGGATGGGGGAGAGTGCAATGGCTATTCCTTAAACGCTTAGCTGTAAGACTATATGCTAATGGTGTTAAAATCACAGGTTGCCTCTTGAGGCAGAGAAAGATAGGATCGTTGCTATGCACGCACCTAAACACTATTCACAAGCACCAATCACCGAAGCGGCGATCTCCCTGCGCCTTGAGCTTCCTGACGATGTGACACTTGCCACCTTGACGGACGTGCATTTAGCTATAAAGGCGGCTTACCCGATGAGTCAAGATATCTTGGCTTTTCAGGGTCAAATGCTGGCAGGTGCTAGTGTTGGGGCTACAGCTAGTCAAACCCAAATAGGCTACAACTTTTTGAGCAGCGACCAGAAGCATAGCTTTCAGGCTCGTCTGGATGGTTTCACATTTAGTAGGCTTGCCCCCTACGAACGCTGGGAAACATTCCGAGATGAAGCACAACGGCTGTGGAATATTTATCGGTCAGTCGCCAACCCCAAAAGCATTTCCCGGTTAGCATTACGATACATAAACCGACTGGATTTCCCTCTGCCTCTAGACGATCTCAAGGACTACCTACGCACAGTCCCTGAAGTTTCAGCAGACTTACCGCAAGGGCTAAGTGGCTACTTTATGCAGTTACAAATCCCCCAAGTGGATTTAACAGCAATGCTCCTTCTAAATCAAGCTATCATTCCACCTCAAAACCCAAATGTGGTTTCTGTCCTCTTAGACATAGACTTATTTCGAGACAGCGATTTTCCTAGCGAAGAAAAAGCGCTCTGGGAGATTCTGGAACAATTGCACATCCGTACAGACCAAGTGTTTGAAGCTTGTATTACTGACCGTACTAGGGAGTTGATAAACTGATGGCTACAATTTTTGCCTCACCTCCTGAGAAAATGGCAATCTCGCCTGAATTGCTGGTGCGAGAATCAAAAATTACACCCCAACTACAGAGTAATGAAGGGCGGCAACTTGCCGATATTACTGAGACTGTCTGGCAACATTTGAGCGATCGCACTCAGCTTCTTCGCATAATTCTTCCAGATACGGAGGAAATTTCTTACCGCCCTATGCCACCGAAACGCTCCTTCACCGTGCGCGTCCGCTACCACTTACAGGGGCGTGGAGAACCGCTGCCCTATCCCCTAGACGACGAATGACAATACAGCCTTTCTGGGTCAACGTGAATGAGCCAACGCTTAGGCAGGGTGACTATCTACCCCAATGTCTTGTCCCAGTGTTTGGCCCGAACTTTGATGGAGACACCGATATCCAAGATGTACAAGTAAACGAGTTCGATCTGATTATTGTCACCCAGAGTTGCGACCTTGAAAACAAAAAGGCGCGTTTAGTGGCGATGATTCCGATTTACCCAATATCGGAATTTGAGAAAATTAACCCCGCATTTGCCAAAAAAGGTAGATGGAATGACGTACTAAAAGGTAGAGTCGAGGGACTCCATATGCTGGCATCACCAACGAACCCAGCCAACAATCGAGAAGCACTCGTTGTAGATTTTCGCGAGATCTACAGCTTGCCCTATGACTATCTCGTGAAACATTCTACTGAACTAGGCTCAAGGTGGCGACTGCGATCGCCCTTCCTCGAACACTTTTCACAAACATTCGCCCGTTTCTTCATGCGGGTTGGTTTGCCATCTACGATTCCAGAATTCAAATGAGAAAGACAATCGGTAGGCAGGGGTGGGCACAACATACCATTAATACATAATCAAAAAAACCCGGTTTTCTCTAAAAAACCGGGTTTTTACTTCCACACCCAAAAAACCTATCTCACAGCCGCAGCAGGTAAAGCTAACCTTTGCGCTGGTTGTGGCTTGTAAGCATTCTTCTCAGCCTCCGGCGCATCCTTGAGCAAAACCTCGCGAATTAGCCGCGCCGCCAGCCGTTGCGCCAAACCACCCGCAATCTTTTGCCCTAATTGCTGCGTCTCCGGCTTCACCAACAACTTTGGAATTTCTGGCAACAATTTCAGCGGATCGAAACCCTCCGTTTCCTGCAAAATACCCCAAATCCGTTGAATATGTTCCAAAGTTTGCGATGCATCTGTCGTCGCTGGGGCTTCATTAACTGCCAAACCCACTCGTTCCCGCAGCGCATAAGTCACGTTCTGGAAGGCATTTCGCCCTAGCGAATCTAAACCCTTAACAATTTCATCCGCCAAATTATCGCGGATAAAAGCACCACGCTCTGAAAACAGAAATTCTAACGTCTGATTCAGTGCATTGTTGAGATCGTAATCTGGACTGTTACGCGCATTGTTCAACAAATTCTCCAAACGATTCCAGCGGAAACGACCATCTTTAAACAGCAAATCCCGCAAAGATGCGCGTAATTCTGGTGATGGATCTGTCAACAACCGTTTTGAAATGTAAGGATAAGCCTTACTCAACACCTTAAAGTTGGGATCTACATTAATTGCAATCCCTTCTAGCGTCACCAAAGAGCGAATAATTAGCGCATAATAGGCCGGAACCCGGAAAGGATACTCATACATTAACGACGACATATCATCGGTAATGCTCTTAAAGTTCATCTCCGCAACACTCGCCCCCAAAGCATTGCTAAACACCTGGGCAAGTGCTGGAATAATTGGTGTTAAATCGGTATCCGGCGTCAAAAACTCTAACTTCACATAGTCGCGGGCAAGCCCTTCAAAATCGCGATTGACCATGTGAACTACAGCCTCAATCAAGCCATATCGCTGATAAGGCTTCACCTCGCTCATCATGCCAAAATCTAGATAAGCTAACTTGCCGTCTGTAGTCGCTAACAAATTTCCAGGATGCGGATCGGCGTGGAAAAATCCATGTTCTAGCAATTGCCGCAAAGAACACTGTACGCCCACTTCAATTAAATGCACCGCATCAATTCCTTGGGCGCTAAGTTCCTGGGGCTTAGTCAACTTAGTCCCATTAATCCACTCCATCGTCAAAACGCGCTTGCCCGTGTATTCCCAATAAATCTTGGGAATATAAATATCTTCCAAATGACCGTACAAAGAGGCAAAGCGTTCGGCGTTGCGTCCTTCTTGGGCGTAGTCCATCTCTTCAAAGATACGAGCGCCAAATTCATCCATGATGGCGACTAAATCGCTACGCACCTGTTTGAGGTTCTTTTGGGCAAATTCAGCCAGACGTCGCAAAATGTAGACATCGAGAGTAATACTTTCGCGCAAGCCGGGGCGCTGCACTTTGACAGCAACAGTTTCGCCAGTTTTGAGCTTGCCTTTATAAACTTGTCCCAAGGAAGCTGCTGCTACTGGTTGGGGACTCAATTCGGCGTAAATTTCTTGAGGGAGATCGCCTAATTCTTCCTCTATAAACTGATAAGCTACCTCATTGGGAAACGGTGGCAGCTGATCTTGCAGTCTCGTCAATTCATCTAAATATGTAATGGGAACTAAATCCGGTCGCGTCGATAGCGCCTGTCCCACTTTTATATAAGCGGGTCCCAGTTTGGTTATCATTTCCCGCAACTGGATTGCTCTTTTGCGCTGAGTTTTTTCCCCGCGTCCAGTTCGCTTATCCCACCACAAGCCCAAGCCAAAGCGGAGGAAGGGTAATACAATACCCAAAATTCGACCCCACACCTGTAGCGATCGCCCCCTGTATAACTCATTAATGGCAACTGGGTCGTAACGTAACTGTTGCACGCTGGGCGTTGTCTCCCATTCTTCTGGGGTTTCCATCAAGCTGGACTCAACTGTTACAGGTTCTACCGTAATCAGCGCCGCAGGCTTTTCCGTCACGGCTGTTGCGTCCAACCGAGCTGAGGCAGAGGAGACTGTTTTTAGGTTCATAAGCTTGATGACAGGCTGGGAGCGACTCTATTAAGTATTGTAACAATCTATGCGGTTAGGCGGAAAGGTGACAAGTAAGCTGGGGCACTCTAAACTCTTCACTCTGGAGGGGAAAGTTCTAAACTTAAGGGTGGTATCCCCCAGCACCGATTGGGGTGAGTTTAAGCCGTACTTGCATGCTGTTCTATTGCCAGTGTCTAGCCAATGCGATCGCCTTGCCTCTTCCTTCAAGGGGAATTCTTAATTATCGATGGGTAATGGGAACTGGAGCATAGACTTACTCATATGAGTTATTAATTTAAAACGTGCTACTTGGCGCAGCTAACAAAACTCAGACGCGATTCATCGCGTTTCTACAACTCGAACCTGTCACATAATCTCCCACTCTTGGATAACCATGCTTCTTTCCCTGCGGATTGAAAACTTTGCTTTGATCGACCAGATGGAACTTGAATTTGGCGCTGGGTTGAATGTCTTGACTGGCGAGACTGGCGCAGGCAAGTCAATTATCCTAGATGCCCTGGATGTCTCTTTGGGCGGTAAAGTCAGCAGATGGTCGATTCGTACTGGTGCAGAACGCGCCGTTGTGGAAGCTACATTCAAGGTCGATCCAGTTTTGGCTTCATGGCTGCACGAGCAGGAGATAGATTTGCTCGACGATAACTGTATAGTTTGTTGTCGCGAACTTGCTGCGGGGAATGGCAGCCTTCGCAGCCGTTCCCGTGTTAATGGAGTTTTGGTTAATCGGCAGATGCTGGATCGCCTGCGCGATCGCCTTGTAGAAATTACCGCCCAAGGGCAAACCGTACAACTTACAACACCAGCAATCCAGCGGGAATTGCTCGATCTTTACGGTGGTGCTGCCTTAAGCAAACAGCGATCGCTTGTGGCAGATGCCTTTTCCCGCTGCCAAGAAGCGCAGCAAGCCCTAGATAAACGCCGCCAGTCAGAGCAGCAACGCTTGCTCAGGCTAGATTTGCTAGAATATCAAGCCAAAGAATTAGATGCTGCCAATCTCAGCGAAGCAGACGAACAAGAACAGCTTGAACAAGAACGCCAGCGGCTGAGCCACGTGGTAGATCTGCAACAACTCAGCTACCAAGTTTATCAAGCGCTTTACCAAAATGACGCTGGTGAGCCAGATGGTGCCGACTTGTTAGGCCAAGCCGAAACAACTCTGATGGACATGGTGGAGTACGATGCCAGCTTACAGCCAATTCTCGATATGGTGAGTGGGGCTTTGGCGCAGGTTGTAGAAGCTGGGCGTCAGATTAACGCTTATGGTGAAGGACTCGAAGCCGATCCCCAGCGGCTGAGTGAAGTAGAGGAGCGAATTAGGGCGCTTAAACAGATTTGTCGCAAGTATGGCCCGACTTTAGGGGAAGCGATCGCCTACAGCCAGCGCATCAACACAGAACTTGCAGAACTTAATGGCGGCGGCCAGTCTCTTGAAGAACTGGAAAAAACCTATAAGTTATGTCAAGAAAAATTGACAAAAGTCTGCGAACAAATGACAAGCCTGCGCCGCATCGCCGCAGGAGAGCTGGAAGCAAGGCTGATTTCAGAGCTGAAACCATTAGCAATGGAAAAAGTACAATTTGGGGTCAAAATCGTTGCTTGTGCGCCAACAGCGGCGGGTGCAGATTTGGTTGCTTTTTACTTTAGTCCCAACCCAGGAGAACCGCTGCAACCGCTAGCCGCGATCGCCAGCGGGGGGGAAATGAGCAGATTTTTGCTGGCGTTGAAAGCTTGTTTTTCGCAAGCAGAAACAGGCGGAACCCTAGTATTTGATGAAATTGATGTCGGTGTTTCGGGCAGAGTAGCACAAGCGATCGCGGAAAAACTCCACCAACTCAGCCAAGGCCATCAAGTTTTGTGCGTCACTCACCAACCCCTAGTAGCAGCAATGGCTGACCATCACTATCGCGTTGACAAACAAGTAATCGGAAGTCACGAGGGAAATTCGTTAATAGAAAATCCAAAATCCAAAATCCAAAATCCAGAAGAAGTTCGCACAGTTGTGAGGGTCAGCGGACTTGACAAGTCCCAACGTCGCGAAGAACTGGCGCAACTAGCTGGCGGACAATCTGCATACGAAGCGATCGCCTGGGCAGAATCCCTACTTGCTCAAGCTGCTAATCGGCGTCAAATGAAGCAGTCAGCCGTTAGCAGCTAGCACTCACAGGTACTCATTATTGCAAGGCTGTTTATGGTCACTAACGACCAACCACGAACCAACTCCGTACAAAAAACTTCCCGCCGTGTTTAATCTGGAATCAAAGAGTAAACTATGGGTAGTGTTGCCTTTGCTCACTAGACACAGAAAATCTTTCCGTTAAATTTGTAAGATACTTACACAGCCTCATACCTTGCTCTAGGCCTTGAGATATATGAAAACTTCATCTACGTCACTACACGGCTGGGAAGACTCAACCAGGGTTATTGATATTAATTCCGTCGAGGTTGTTGAAGACCAGCCCGTAGGTCAAATACCTCAAAATAATACTGTCGAATCTGGAAACAAGGGTGCGTTAGCCACAAGCAGCCCCACTTTCTCTGCCTTTCTCGCGCCCCTCAACCAGGAAACTTTCAAAGAGGTAGTCACAGGCGTCGAACAAAAACTTGAAGTGGTCAATCAAACCCTATCCATGCTGACGGATAGCCAGGGGTTTGAAGCCATTCTGCAAGATATGTTGAATGCGATTACTCTAAAAACTGGGGAGTTGCTAGCCGCAGACCGCACAACAATATTTTTGCTAGATGAAGAAAAAAATGAACTCTGGTCGATTCTTGCCGAGGGGAAGGACGGACGCCCATTAGAGCTGAGAATTCCAGCGGATAAAGGGATTGCGGGCGATGTCGCCACAAGAAAGCATGTTGTCAACAATGGTTACGATTTCTTCGACGACCCGCGTTCCGAGGCATCAAAAAAGCTATATAAGACAACGGGATACCGCACCTACACGATGCTGACGCTGCCCTTGTTGAGTGCAGGGGGAGATTTAGTTGCAGTCGTGCAATTGCTCAACAAGTTAAAATTAACCGACGATCCAACAAAGCCGTTAGCAGAACGCATTGATACAGAAGGCTTTACGGCAGAAGACGAAAGAGTTTTTAATGAGTTTGCCCCGTCGATTCGCCTGATCCTGGAAAGCTCGCGGTCTTTTTACATGGCCACCCAGAGACAGCGAGCAGCAGATGCGCTGATGAAAGCCACGCAATCGCTTTCTCAAAGCAATTTGGACTTGGAAGACACGCTGACGCGGGTGATGGATGAAGCCAAGAAATTGATGAACGCAGATCGCAGTACGCTGTGGTTGCTGGATGACGATCGCGGAGATTTGTGGACAAAAATCCCCGATGTGGGGGAGCTGAGATGTCCTATAGGCGTTGGATTTGCAGGAATGGTTGCTGAATCTGGCGAAGCGCTGTTAATTCCGTTTGACCTATACGACCATCCTAATTCAGAGAATTCAAAAAAATCGGATGAGAGAACGGGTTATCGCACTTGTAGCTTATTGTGCATGCCAGTGTTTAATACCGATGGCAAGTTGATTGGGGTGACGCAATTACTTAATAAGACAAAGCCAGGTGATTTCCCCGCCTACAATGGCGATGACTGGCCTTCGGCACCCGATCGGTGGAAGGCGAGTTTTAATCGCACCGATCAAGAATTCATGGAGATATTTAACATTCAAGCGGGGGTGGCGCTGCAAAATGCCAAGCTGTTTGCGACGGTTAAACAGCAGGAACAAATGCAGCGGGATATTCTCCGAAGCTTGTCGAATGGAGTGATATCAACAGATAAGAACGGAAAAGTTATCGCTGCAAATGAAAGTGCAAAACGTCTGTTGGGCTACAAAGATGAGGAACGGCTCGAAGGCAAAGAGATTGGCGATCTGATTCGGATAAAAGAAGGCAACTTTGGCAAATGGTTCGCAAGTGCGATCGCTGCAAAAGACGAAAAAGGACGCCAGCAATACTACCCGGATCAAATATTAGAGTCTACAACCGAAAACCAACACAGCGTTAATTTATCGATTAACACGATTGCCGACGCGAATGAGTATAGCCGAGCGAGGGGCGCTCTGGTGGTGATGGACGACATTAGCGATGAGAAGCGCCTCAAGAGTACGATGTATCGCTACATGACGCAGGAATTAGCAGAGCAATTACTCAGTAGCGGCGAGGCAAAATTAGGGGGCGATCGCAAGGAAGTTTCTGTCTTATTCTCAGATATTCGCGGCTACACCACTTTGACGGAAAACATGAACGCTGAAGAAGTGGTGCAGATGCTTAATGACTATTTTGAGTCGATGGTAGATGCCGTCTTTAAACATAAGGGCACGCTAGATAAATATATCGGCGATGCCATTATGGCTGTGTTTGGTTCGCCTTTGCCATTAGAAGATCATGCTTGGATGGCGGTACAAACGGCAGTTGAAATGCGTTATCGCTTGACCGAGTTCAATGCTCGTCGCAGTCTAACTAGCAACCCAATTATTAGAATTGGTATTGGCATTAACTCTGATAGCGTTATTAGCGGCAATATCGGTTCTAGCAAACGCATGGAATTTACAGCCATTGGCGACGGCGTGAATCTGGGATCTCGCTTGGAAAGTGCCAGTAAGCAATATGGTTGCGATATTGTGATTAGCGAAAGTACCTATCTACCTTGCGTCGATCGCGTCTGGGCAAGAGAGCTTGACTGCATTCGCGTTAAAGGCAAAAGTAACCCCGTGTCAATTTATGAGCTGGTGGGGCTGCGCGATGAACCAATTTCCTCCCAGAAGGAACAGGCGATAGAGCTTTACCAGAAAGGGCGGGAGTATTTCCTTAACCGGAAGTTTACCCGGGCTATGGGTGAGTTTGGTGCAATTCTGGAGGATATTGACAAAAACGATAAAGCAGCGGCGTTGCACTTAGAGCGCTGTCAGCATTTTCTCACTAACCCCCCAGCCGAAAATTGGGATGGTGTGTGGACGATGACTGAAAAATAGTCTCAGAATGCCCGCATATTGTTGCGCTGGGCGCGATCGCTGTTGTGGTTAATTCATAAATGCGATCGCGCCTTTATTTCCAGACGCGGATTTTCTTCTTAGTGAGACTCTGAAGTTGAGGAAAATGGTCGCGATCGCCCATTAACAATTGCCAATTACCAGTTACGTCATACCTGTAGTGTAAATAGGGGCGGGGGATAGCGACATCGCTTGTAGAGATAGCATAAGGTTGCGTCTGGGAGTTTTGGAGAATACAGACGCCCTTCTACTTCAAGAAACTTAGGTTAAACTGCTATAAAAGTTATAAATGCCGGATAGTGGGATTTTAAGCAGGAAAACACCATGCAGGCGATCGCAATTTATACATCAGTAAAAAAATTTATTCCCTCTCAAGACACTCATCTATCGCAGGAGGTGACACCACTTATTAAATTCCCGACCACCTGAGATTTTGCAGCAATAGATAATTAGTCAACAAGTCAACGGGTCAAGTATGATTGACAGCGTTGGCAAAACCAGTCTGTGGATATGCATCAAAAATAAATACTATTTTCTATTTTTTACGCAACGGCAGGCTGGAAAAAAATAGCGATTATGCTTCTTCATCAGGGCTTGGGCATTTGCCTTTAGAACCGTCAAAAATAGCAAAGTATTTAATTTTTAGTACAAACAAAAGTGTTTTCTTTATCCCTCCGTTCCGTAATGTCTGGCTTGAGCCGCTTGCACCCAGCCCTCGACCGCTTGGGACGACCAGCACTGGTAGCAAGTGCGGCTGTAACAGCCTTGGTGCTGGGATTGCGTCATCTTGATGTGCTAGAAACTTGGGAACTGGGTACATATGACCAAAGTTTGCGGTGGCGTGCCGCTTTCAAAGAAGTAACAAACACTAAGGAAGAACCAGACCCGCGCCTGCTGCTGGTGACAGTCACCGAAGAGGATATCCAGGCGCAGAAGCAATATCCTCTTTCGGACGCGGTTGTACATCAGGTATTGACAAAACTGGAACAGTATGAGCCAGCAGCTATAGGTCTGGATATTTTTCGAGATCTACCAGTTCAACCAGGCCATGAAGCGTTCGCCACCTTGATGAAAAATAGCGATCGCATCTTTGCTGTTTGCGAAATTCCAGGTACTCCGCCCCCCCCATCTGCACCAAGCAACAGGGTTGGCTTCAGCGACATCCCAATTGACCCGGGTGGCCCCCTGCGGCGCGGTCTGTTGTGGCTCGACCCGCCCGCAGACTCTCGCTGTACCAGCAAACTATCCATTAGCTTCCAGCTAGCACTAAAGTACCTGGAAAAAAAAGGAATTAACCCCAAAACAGTTAACGACAATGAACTCCAACTGGGTTCAACAATTATCAAACGCCTGCCGGGGGACGCTGGTGGTTACAACGCGATGGACAACGGTGGCAATCAGGTGTTGCTCAATTACCGTTCCCCCACCAGTGTCGCTCAGGAAATAACTCTCACCGATGTGCTACAGGATAAGCTGAAACCAGAATGGGTAAAAGACCGTATTGTTCTGATTGGCGTTACCGCCAGCAGTATTGATGACGCCTTCTATACTCCCTTCAGCGCTGGGATGCGGCGCAACCAGAAAATGCCGGGAGTCGTCATCCATGCCCAGCTAATTAGTCAAATTCTCGCTTCAGTTTTGGACGGGCGATCGCTGTTTTGGTTCTGGCCAGAGTGGGGCGAAACATTATGGATTTGGGGTTGGTCGCTGTGCGGCGGCGTTCTAGCATGGCGCTTGCGGTCTCCAGAGCGCGTGCTGCTGGCAGAGGGTGGGGCGCTGGTAGTATTGTTGGGCACATCTTGGGTGCTGTTTCTGCAAGCTGGATGGATACCCATCGTTGCGCCAGCCTTCTCTTTAGTTGCCACCTGCCTTGGGGTTATGGCTTACAGCGCATACGAACACCAGCAAGAACAGAAAAAATTTGCCCTCCAAGCCCAAAAACAGGAACAGCTTATTGTACAGTTGCAAGCACTCTTAACCGAGAGAACTGGGGCAACCGCCTCAGTGACGCAACCTTGGGTTGAAGATGCAACGCAACCTTGGCCTGAAGAGGAGACCCAACCTTGGTCTGAAGATGGGACGCAACCTTGGGCTGAAGATGCAACGCAACCTTGGCCTGCACAAAACACGACCGAAACGCCCACCGATGATGCTACGGCGCTGCTTCCCCAGCAAGAAGCAAGCAAACCTTCGGCAGACAAACCTAAGCCAGCCGTCGCCTCCAGCCTTCGCCCCTTGCTGGGCGGACGCTACAAAATTCTTAGAGTCTTAGCTCAAGGTGGTTTTGGTCGCACGTATATGGCAGCAGATACAAACCGTCCTGGCAACCCAGAATGCGTGATCAAGCATTTGAAGCCCGCAAGGAGCGATGAGAAATTCATGCGCGTGGCTAGACGGCTATTCGATACGGAAGCTGAAATTCTAGAACAGCTAGGCAGGCATCCTCAGATCCCCCAACTGCTGGCTTATTTTGAAGAAAATCAAGAGTTTTATCTAGCTGAAGAATTTGTTGCCGGACATCCCCTCAGCGACGAACTGCCTGTTGATAAGCGTCTCTCGGAAAGCTATGTGCTGGATTTAATTAAAGGTATTTTGGAAGTCCTGGCTTTTATCCACGAGCATCGCGTAATCCACCGGGATATTAAGCCTGGGAATATTATTCGGCGGGAACAAGACGGTAAATTGGTGTTAATTGATTTTGGTGCAGTCAAACAGATTCGACCCCAAGAAAATGATGATGCGGAAGGCCGCACAGTAGCGATAGGCACTAAAGGTTATGCACCAGCCGAGCAATATGCAGGTCAACCAACGTTAAGCAGCGATATTTTTGCGGTGGGAATGATTGGAATTCAAGCTCTCACGGGCATACAACCGTATCAACTGCCGCAAGACCCAAACACTGGCAACGTGACTTGGCGTCATCTGACTGTGGGGCCGAATGGGGATTCATTAATCAGGGAAGAAGTGGGCGAGATTTTGGAGAAGATGGTGCGCTACCACTTCGTAGATCGATACCAAACGGCAACAGCGGTGCTGAAAGATTTAAAAGCATTATGAGGGAATAGGGAGACGCGATAAATCGTCGTCTCTACAAGACTGGGGGCTGCGGACTCTCAATGCACAACTAACAACTAAAATGAGAGTCTGCGATCCAAAAACCGAAATCCAAAATCCAAAATTGATATGAGTCCGACAGACGTTGCGCCCGCTACTACTCGCCGCGTGGTTTTTCCTTTTACTGCCATTGTTGGTCAGGAAGAGATGAAACTGGCCTTGTTGCTGAATGTGATAGACCCATTAATCGGCGGCGTGATGATTATGGGCGATCGCGGAACGGGCAAATCCACCACCATCCGCGCACTAGCTGACCTGTTGCCAGAAATTGATGTTGTTGCTGGCGATCCTTTCAACAGCCATCCCAGCGACCCCGACTTGATGAGCGATGAAGTCAGACAGCAAGCGCAACAGCAGGGATCGTTCCCTACTGCTAAGAAAAAAGTCACAATGGTCGATCTGCCACTCGGCGCAACAGAAGACCGAGTTTGCGGCACCATCGACATCGAAAAAGCCCTATCTGAAGGAGTCAAAGCCTTTGAACCCGGACTTTTGGCCAAAGCCAATCGCGGCATCCTCTACGTGGATGAAGTCAACCTGCTGGACGATCACTTAGTTGATGTGTTGCTAGATTCAGCAGCAAGCGGCTGGAACACGGTAGAAAGAGAAGGAATTTCCATCCGTCACCCAGCGAGGTTTGTGTTAGTTGGTTCGGGGAACCCAGAGGAAGGAGAACTGCGACCCCAGTTGCTTGACCGCTTTGGGATGCACGCAGAAATCAGAACGGTGAAAGAACCAGCTTTGCGGGTGGAAATTGTGGAACAACGAACCGCATTTGACCAAAATCCTCACCCGTTTCTAGAAAAATACAGTTCGCAGCAAGAAGCATGGCAACAAAAGCTGGTAAGCGCCCAAGAACTGCTACCGTCTGTAACGATTGACTATGAACTGCGGGTGAAAATCTCCCAAGTTTGCTCGGAGTTGGATGTAGATGGCTTGCGGGGGGACATCGTAACAAATCGTGCGGCTAA
The DNA here is from genome assembly GCF_014695585.1 of Microcoleus sp. FACHB-831. Classification (NCBI taxonomy): domain Bacteria; kingdom Bacillati; phylum Cyanobacteriota; class Cyanophyceae; order Oscillatoriales; family Microcoleaceae; genus Microcoleus; species Microcoleus sp. FACHB-831. Next base: position 237,083 of record NZ_JACJON010000068.1, read on the forward strand.
AGCGATCGCTGCTTTAGAAGGACGAACGGAAGTAACTTTAGATGATATCCGCCGCGTCATTACCCTCTGTCTGCGACACAGATTGCGTAAAGACCCCTTGGAGTCTATTGATTCTGGGTATAAGGTAGAAAAAGTTTTTAGCCGCGTGTTTGGGTTGGAATTGTCTTCTGAAGATAATTCGACGTCTCAAGCTAACGGAGTCCGTCAAGGCGTTCGATAATTAGCGCTAAGTAGGGTGGACATTTCCCACCCTACACAAAGCTAAGGGCGAAGGTTGAAATATTCACGGTGTTAACATTTGGGCGTAGTAACACAGCCTCCAGACGCTCGTTAATAATTACGCTGGGGATTGACTACCATAAAGCTATTACGATTTTGCTTTAGGCTTGTGGGGTTGAAGTTCTGAAATTACCCGCTAAGCTTACAAAATCATCCCTACTCCAAACTCACTAGGGCAAAATCTAAAATTCAAAATAGTATAAGTAAGGCACTGGCGATAAAAATTGTGATTTCCATGCCTAAATTTCAATCTCTGATAGGAATTTATCAAGTGCCAACGACTAGACTCCTCAAATATTAATATACAATTAGGCGATTTATAGCACTACGTTAAACAATTGGAAGTAACTAAAAAGTCAGACAAAGAAGCTAAAAACTCTGCTTGGGGCGAGCCTTTGATTGAACTCAAGGGAATTAGTAAATCCTTTGGTAGCAGTGTAATTCTGAATAAAGTCGATCTAACAATTTATCGAGGGGAGTCGCTGGCGATTATTGGCCCTTCGGGAACGGGAAAATCAACTATTTTAAGGATTATTGCTGGGTTATTAGCACCGGATGAGGGCGAGGTTTACGTCGCAGGGAAACTGCGAAAAGGATTAATTGAAGATGCTGAAGATCCGATTGGAATTGGAATGGTGTTTCAGCAGGCGGCGTTATTTGACTCGCTGACAGTAGAAGAAAATGTCGGCTTTTTGTTGTATCAGCATTCTAAACTGTCGCGATCGCGCATCCGCGAAATGGTGAATGAAAAGCTACAAATGGTAGGCTTGTCGGGAGTGGGCGATCGCTACCCAGCCCAACTTTCTGGGGGTATGCGTAAGCGAGTCAGTTTTGCCCGCGCCATTATGTCCAACCCAGACAACCCCAGAGACACTCCAGAAGTTTTACTGTACGATGAACCTACAGCCGGACTAGATCCCATCGCCTCAACCGTGATCGAGGATTTAGTTCGCGACTTGCAGCGTGCCCAAGGCGGCTGTAGCACTTACGTTATGGTGACGCACCAAGATAGCACTATTCGTCGCACGGCAGACTTTGTTATGTTTCTATATCAAGGCAAGGTGCAGTGGGAGGGTGCAGTCAGCGATGTAGATACAACAGATAACCCTCTGGTGAGACAATTTTTTAGTGCCAGTATCGATGGGCCAATTCATGTTGTTGGTTAATCTAAGGAAGTAAAAAGTAAAAAGCTTTTGCCTTTTTATTTACGCCTTCCCTGTAAAGAGGAAAAAGTATGCGATCGCGAACAATTCGAGAAGGCTCCGTTGGGTTATTAATCTTACTAGGACTGGCCATGTTCGGTGGCCTAGTTATGTGGCTGCGCGGCGTTAGTGTCGGCAAGCGCAGCTACAAAATAGTAGCGGAATTTGCTAATGGTGGAGGCATGCAAGCCGGCGCCGTAGTTCGATATCGCGGCGTAGACGTTGGTAAAATTACCACAATCGTTCCTAGTGCTAATGGTGTCGATGTAGGAATTGAAATTGCATCCACAGAGCTATTAATTCCCCGCGATGTCATAGTTGAAGCCAATCAGCAAGGTCTGATTGGCGCACCCTATATCGACATCAGACCGCAAAATCCTCTCCCGCCTGGGGTGGCGATCGCCAAACCCCTAGACCCCCAATGCAACCCCAACCTGATCGTATGTAACAACGGGCGCGTACAAGGTCAAGTAGGAGTCAGTTTTGATGAACTGGTTCGCAGCACCGTCCGCGTAGTTAATCTCTACAGCGACCCTACGTTTTATGCAAACATCAACGCCTTAGCAAAAAATGGTGCAGACGCCGCCGCTAACGTATCGCAACTCACCCGCGACCTCTCTGGTTTAAGTCGTTCGGTGCAACAAAATGTAGCCTCAATCTCGGTAGCAGCAAATTCAGTGACCGAGGCTGCTACTCAGACCTCGAATCAAGTCGGCGTGGCGGCAGATCAAATCAGTAAAACAGCTAATCGCTTCGGCGTGGCGGCAGATCAACTTAGTACCACAGCTAATCGATTTGGCAGTGCAGGAGATCAAATTTCTAATACTGCAAGACGATTCGGCCAAACATCGAACCAGATCAATCTAGCCGCCAATAAATTCGGTCAAACAGCGGCTCAAATCAGCAACACCGCCGCTGGATTCGGCGCGATAGGAAATGAAGTTAGTCTTACTGCAAGACAATATAGGTTATCAGCGCAGCAACTTAACCAACTCCTTACCAGCGTCAATGGTTTGGTGGTAGAGAACAGATCGAGTTTGGTAGGTACTTTGAGAAGTCTTAGCGAAACTAGCGACGTACTGCGTTCTACAGTAACAAGCCTGACACCTGCACTCAATCGGGTTAATTCAGGACAACTGCTGCGTAATTTAGAAACACTCTCGGCTAATGCGTCGCAGGCGTCTGCTAATCTGCGGGACCTCTCGACAGCTTTGAGCGATCGCTCTACTGTTGTAAGTTTGCAAGCAACCCTTGACTCAGCGCGGGCAACTTTTGAAAATGCCCAGAAAATTACATCCGACTTGGACGAACTAACTGGCGATCCTGCTTTCCGAGACAATCTCAAGAGCCTAGTCAACGGATTGGGTAAATTGGTATCTTCTACACAGCAGCTAGAGCAGGATGTTTATACTGCTTCAGCTCTAGAGCCAGCACGCAACGTCATTATCACGCAATTTCCTACTAATCCTACTAACATCAAGTTGCTAAAGCCTGTAGAGGCAAATAAAAAAGCCGTTCCTGCAAGCGAATCTTTGCCTTTATTAAGCGAAACGCAAAAGCAGTCGATACCCTCACCTCAGCCTTTCCAAGCGCCAACTGATGAAAAGTTGCCTCAGCCTTTCCAAGCGCCAACTGATGAAAAGTTGAGCGAAGCAGGCGAACAGTCTTTATCTGAGGAATCGACCGCAGTAAATGAGAAGCCTGCGTCTCAGGAATCGACTCAGCCAAAAGAAGATTCTGAAAGTAATAAATAGTTTTTGTAGAAGCAAACTCGCTGGCATTGGATGGGCACAACTTTCTAATTTTTAAACTGGCTTTACACTAGGTCTAGCGGAAACATTCCTGCGAAGGTAAATTGCCGCCAGACGGTAAGCGGCTATGGGAACTAAATCAGCCTGCGAATCAGGCTTTGTTTGCAGCAATGCAATTTTTAATCGCCAGGTATTTTGTCTAAGCGCGATCGCCGTTTGTTGGTAGCAATATTGATTGGTAACTGCCCGGTTTTGCCAGTTAAAACTTTATTTTATTGTTCTATAAGACGCCCAAAGTTTTGAAAGTCGCGCAACGGAGCATTGTCCGTTGCGCGTCTAACCACATACTTTTGAAGCGACGTATTTGGTTAGACAAATACAATTACTATATTATGATGTTCCTTTGCATAACACAAGTAGTTTTACAAAAATTGATATAATTATTTTGAAAAAATCGGCTTATTAAAGGCGATTTTAAGACGAGAGAAAATTATCGCGCCGCCGCTACAAACTCAAAATTAGTTTTAACTCCAGTCTTCTTCATCTTGTCGATTGCCTTTTGGTTTATAGGCTAGACGTTCTGCATGGAGTTGGCGGGTTTTTACATAGAGTTCTTCTTCCGTTAACTTCCAGCGCTGGAGAACTTTATCCAAATCTGTTTGGATATCTCTAGCACCAGGGAAACCGCGATAGCGAACCTTGAGTCTAGCCAGTTCCGCCAAGTTGAAGTTCGTGGGTTCTGCTAGTAAGAGGTTATTAACAGTAGCGCGATCGCTCTTTTCTTGGGGATGCTGTTGGTCTTTGTGTTCTGATGGTGACATAACCAGGAGTTACGCAGTTGAAGTGAAAATGCGGTAAAAGGAAGAAATGAATCCACCAAAATATACCGCTATTGAATACATTAACTTTTTGATTGGGACGCAAAAGGCATATAGCTGTAGCGAAGCAGAGCGGGTTCAACCGACAACGGGGTCTGCGACAGCGCACGATGCCATCAACCGTTTGCTGCATCGACTTGAACCAGACCCGAACGAGCTTTGGCAAGAGGCGCAAGCCTATGTGGGATTAGAGCAAGGCATTTTGGTGCTTGACGATACGATGCTCGATAAGTGGTATGCCAAACATATGGAGTTAGTCAGTCGGCAATGGTCAGGCAAGCATAAGCGAGTTGTCCAAGGGATCAACTTAACGAGTCTATTGTGGTCAGACGGGGATAAACACATACCTTGCGACTACCGAATCTACGAGAAGGGAGTAGATGGAGCAACTAAGAATGACCACTTTCGTGCCATGCTCACCACGGCGAAAGAGCGAGGTTTCCAGCCCAAGTGTGTTGCCTTCGATAGCTGGTTCAGTGCTTTAGCCAATCTCAAGTTGATTGCCAGCTATGGTTGGACGTGGCTGACTCGACTTAAGCGAAATCGGTTAGTGAACTCAGACCGGACAGGTAATCGACCTATCTGCCAAGTGGCTATTGCCGCCAGTGGAACCATCATTCATCTCAAAGGCTACGGCTTTATCCAGGTATTCAAGATCGTTGCCCCAGACGGTAACATTGACTACTGGGCAACCAATGACTTGAAGCTGAATGAGTTACAACGCTTGCAATGGGCTGAGTTTGAGTGGTCAATTGAGGAATACCATCGCGGCTTAAAGCAGTGCTGCGGAGTGGAAAAAGCCCAAGTGCGCTCCTCTCGTTCTCAACGAAACCATATTGGTTTAGCCATTCGCGCCTTCTTGCGCCTAGAGATCCACTGGTTTAATACTGGCATCAGTTGTTACGAGTCTAAACTCAGCATTGTTCGTGAGGCGGTGCGCTCGTACTTGGCTGCTCCCTGGTTGTCCTTCTCCCCAACTGCGTAACTCCTGATAACTAAAATATTAGCTGCAAATAAGGATAGTAAGGCGGGAATTAGTAACCTAACTTGCTAACGCTCAAAATCTTCACTTCATCTTCTACCTGTAAAATTTTACCTGCTTCAGATTCGGGTATTCGCGTGTTAACACTTACCCTAAAAAAGTGATTGAAGCGAGAGACAGGCGCCCACGCAGGTAAATTTTGCTGGCGCGAGGTTGCAAAGATTTTTTGGAATTGGGGGTAAACATCTCCGGTTACAGAGTCTCGCGTCGGTACAATACAACGCTGACAAGGATTAATGCCGCAAAATAGCACATCTCCTATTTTAAAATCAACGATTTCATCTGATTGGGCAAATAATTGATCTTCCCAAAAAGGGGGGCTATCAGCAATTTCAAGATTAGTTCGCAAGCGCGCTCGCATCTCGTCGCCGCTAATATTAGAAAACCATGAAGCAACCGTTTCCACTGTCTCAACTCCGATAATAGTTGGGCCAGAAGAGTCGGTGTCGTCCGGAAAACCAACAACTGGGTTTTCCCGCAATTTCACCGCAAAGCCAAAATAGTTACTCAGCCAAGCTTCTACCCCACCACGTTCCTCATCTATGGCAAAACCTTGTATTTCATCGCTTCCCTTTACCTGTAAAAAAACCGTTTTTAAACTAGCATCATAAGATGTCTTCAGCAAGTGAACTTTAGGGTTGCCCTTACCATTAACCAATCGGTCTTGTTCGTCAAAAATGGCATACTGCCGATCGTGCTGTAAAGCACCACTTTTGAGAATTGTTGCCCTAGATACGGCAACACCATTCAGAGATTTAATCGGATAAATAACGATGTTTTGTAAGAAAGGCACGACCGATAACTGGAGAAAATTCAGTCTTAAATATATCACCGAATCCGCCAACCTATGAGACGCACGAGATAGTGCCGAGGAGGACAAGCAATGCTAACAACTATAGAAGTGCGCTGGTTTTATCGCGGCACAATACCAAAAGAGGTTAAAAACTGGTTCGGGCAAGATATTCTTGGCAAACATCCATCGCCACCAGAAGAAAGGGAAGACTGGTATTTATACTCGCCTTGGTGCGATCGCCTGGGCATCAAAATGCGCGGGGGAAATCTCGAAATTAAGTGGCGGCTGGCAGAATTAGGCGTACAGCGTTTTGGCGACGGGTTGGAGGGTAAAACAGAGAAATGGTTGAAGTGGATTAGTGAAAAGCCCAAAAACAACAAAATAATACCAGCAAATGTTGGGGGAAAGGCGTTATGGATTGGCGTTAGAAAAGAGCGAAGCCAGCGTAAGTATGAAGGCTGTACGATGGAACTAACAAAGCTAATCGTACAGAACGAAGCTTGGTGGAGTTTGGCATTTGAAGCCTCTGGTGAAGAAGCCCAAGAAATGAATAATCTTCAGGCGATCGCCTCAGAGATATTCAAGAATTATCCAGGTATGGCGTTACAAATTCATGATTCTTTTGGTTATCCTAAGTGGCTCTCTTTAACCGTCGGGGAGAATTAGGATTAATCATAGCGATCGCCAGTCCAATACTTACCCTGATTTACAGCAATATTAACTACCTTCATCTTCAAACTTATATCCAACACCGATAACTGTCTTAATAAACGTAGGATTAGCCGGATCTGGTTCAATTTTTTTCCGCAAGCGAGCAACATGAGTATCTACAACCCGCTCATCGCCAAAAAAGTCGTCACCCCAAAGTTTATCAATCAATTGAGTCCGATTCCAAACGCGACCCGGATAACTCACAAATGTCGTTAACAAATTAAATTCTAACGTCGTCAAGTCTAGAGTTTCTTCATCCTTTGCATCCATATAGCGAGAAGCAGTATGCCGCTCCACATCAACTGTAAAATGATGGGTGCGGTAGACGTTTTGTTGCCCTGTTTGACGCATACTGCGGCGCAATAAGGCTCGAACTCTAGCCACCAATTCTCTGGGACTAAAAGGTTTAACTAAATAATCATCCGCGCCAGTTGATAAACCGATAACGCGATCTATTTCCTCGCCTCTAGCAGTTAGCATCAAAATATACGGATCTTTCGTACCTGGTTTTTGTCTTATCCGGGCGCACACTTCCAATCCATCAAGTCCAGGTAGCATCAAGTCGAGAACAATCAAATCTGGTTGTTGTTCCCGGAAAACCTGCAACGCGCTTAAACCATCCGAGCAAATGCGACAGTAAAATCCTTCTTTTTCTAAAGCAAGCTGGATGAGTCGGGCAATTTCAGGTTCATCTTCAACAATCAAAATATCCATCTTAAAAAGTATTCATTAGATTAAAGGGCAGCCAAAGCTGCAAAAAAAGAAAAAAATAATTTTTGCCTTTAGAGCCTTCGTCTAACGGCTGACGCTTCGCGCTTTTTACTTTTGTCTTCTTCTTTTGGTCGCATAGCTTCTCTACCCAAAATCATCATCCCAGTAACACCCAAGCAAACAAACCAGATGTATTCATGCCAATAGTGCCGCATTTGGTTGTTTAAACTTAGTTCTGGGTGCAGCGTAGAAAGGTAAAGTAATAACAAAACAATCAACAACGCGCCGAAACCGACAAAAGATAGACCTACTAAAATTCGGGCGGGTTGCAGTTCGCGATCGCCAATTTCATCTAAGTCAATCTCTGCCAATTCGTTGAGAGATTCTTCCGCTACATCTGAGGCATTTTCCAAGTTGTTAGCCACAATTGGCGGTAAAATTGGCGCTATAATTTCTACAGTTTGGCGTCGCAGCAATGCTTCAGTATCCCGGAGTAATTTTAAGGGAGAACGCTCTGCTGGTGAGGCAAATTCACTTGCTTCGGGTATCGGGTTAGAGTTGACTTCTGGTTCCAAATCCATAGTTTAGTTTGAGATTCCAGTACTTAATCCTTAAGATAACCCACGTAGAGTGCATACTTTAGACTTCTTCGCGTCAAAAATCGCCCAGTGGGGTGAAACAACTAGAGTCGCGCGATCGCCAGCGCCAATCCTATTTTAAAAACACCCTCCTCCATCTTAATTTGCTTGTAACTCATCAAAGGGGTCTATTATGCCAAATTTTGTCGTTGATACTTCCCATAGTTCAAGCGTGTTGTCGATCAATACAAAGGCGCTGGCATATTGATATACTGACTACCTATAGCAAACTCAACTCAGGCCAGTTAGCCCTACCCAGGCTATCGGATTGGGATAAAGTATTAAGAGATTTTAGATGCAAAATAACAGACTTGAGCGACAATTACAATTTATTCTTGAAATCGATAAACTTAAGTTGATTTTGCGCCAAACTCTGCTAACAGATGGCTCGCGTCGGGAAAATAGTGCCGAACATTCTTGGCATTTAGCAATGATGGCTATTTTACTAGCCGAGTATGCACCTACGCAGATTGATGTGTTGCGGGTAATCAAAATGTTATTGGTTCACGATTTAGTAGAAATTGATGCGGGTGACACTTTCTGCTATGACGTGCAGAGCAACGAAAATAAAGCAATGCGCGAAGCAGAAGCTGCTAACAGGCTATTTGGATTGCTACCAGAAGATCAAGGAGTTGAATTAAGAAATCTCTGGGAAGAATTTGAGGCTCAAGAGACTGGGGAAGCGAGATTTGCAACAGCACTAGATCGCTTGCAGCCATTTTTACACAACCAGCACACAAAAGGTGGAACTTGGCAAATTCACGGCATTACTCGCGAGCAAGTGCAGCGTCGCATGCAACCAATTGAGGAAGGTGCGCCCCTCATTTGGCCTTTTGTGCAAAAGGTAATGGAGGATTGTGTTGAAGCTGGCTACCTTAGAGCTAATACAGAAACTTAAAGAGCGTAGCTGCGGTAATTAAAAAGTATAAGTTATTAACTTTAAACTTGTTTAATCATATTTGGGGATAGCTTTTATAGCAGAAATTATGGGAGCGATCGCGCTACTAACCCAAGTACAATTTAAGCCATATTTATGAATACGTTGGACGCTGCCCGCCATAAAATTAATTGATAGGCAGCGTCCTATTTTTATTACTGCAAACAATCGGGTTGCCGGATCGAGCGACCTTGGATGACACCATTGAGCTGGGGTACAACAGCCCAATCGCGGATATAATTCATCGGTTCTGGTATTGTTGTACCATTTGGTACGCGAACGATGATTTTTCCATTGGGTTTTTCGAGAACATTTACAAAGCTGTCGTCTGGATCGAAAACGACGTAATCTACATTTTGAGTCAGTCGAGAGCTATCCATCCAACCTCTGCTTCCCGATGTTCCTACTTTAACCGGAAGCCATCCATTACTCTCCGCTCCGGTAGACGTTACCTGACTTCCGTTGCGAAGCGCCCTAACAATACGCCCATTAGGGTTAGCACGAAGATTTACGGAATTATCTTGTAAATCTCGAACCGTGTAATTGTTACAGACCTCTGCCTTTACTGGCGATAAAAAAGTTAGGTTAACAACTATAAAACCACCAGTAAGTGTTGTTAGCTTTATAAATTGCTTCATTTCCAGAGCCTAAATTATACAAATGGTTTTACAAGCCCAATTTTTCCAAAACAGGTTTGGTTGAGACAATATGCTTGTCTAACCCCAATTCTTTTGGACTAATTCCCAATGCTAGAGCAACTAGCTGCGGTAGATGCAGCACGGGCAAACCCAACTTGCGCCCGATTACTTTCTCTACCTCTGGCTGACGGGAATCCAAATTCAGATGGCACAACGGGCAGGGCGTAATCATACAATCAGCACCCGCGTCAATGGCTTCCTGAATATGTGCCCCCGCCATCTTAAAAGACTGGTCTGGCGCATAACTAGAAAGAGGCCAACCACAACACTGAGTCCGCCCTCGATAATAAATTGGCGCTGCCCCAATTGTCCGGAACACATTTTCCATCGATTCTGGGTTGTAGGGGTCGTCAAAAGGGATAGACGTTTGGGCACGCAGGAGATAGCAGCCATAAAACGCCGCACACTTCAACCCAGAAAGCTTACGGGTGACGCGGTTTTGTAACTCTTCTAATCCGTAATCTCCTACCAACGCCCAAAGCAGGTGTTTGACTTCGGTACTGCCGCGATAAGGCGAACAGCCTTCTTTTTTCAATAAGCCATTAACTTGTTCGAGGTAAGCTGGATTGTTCTCCTGAGATTCTTTCAGGCGCTCATCCACATGACCAATAACGCCTTGACAGGTACTGCAATGGGTGAGGAGAGGCAAATTAAGTTCTTCAGCCAGGGCGATATTCCGGGCGTTGACGGTATCTTCCAGCAGTTGGGAATCTTCTTTAAAAGTGCCGGAACCGCAACAGGAGGCTTTTTTTAGCTCGACGAGATCGATTCCTAAAGCCTTGGTGAGAGCAGCAGTAGACTGGTAAAGCTCCCGGCAGGCTCCTTGAGCGACGCAACCGGGAAAATAAGCATATCTAAGGGTCTGGGATGGCATATTGGGGACAGGCGATTGGGGATCGGGGAGACGCGATAAATCGCAGTCTATACAAGAATTCTAGCCTCTCCCTTCTATTGCATTTTTCCACTGGCGCAATGCCCGATGGCTCATGCCCATCCCTCAAAAGTGACAGTTGGATAACCGAATATGTAGTTGATAGAGCGATCGCGCTCGTCGTGTAAGATTAAGAAATCCGAAAAGTTGCATATAAGCCCGGTGAGTAAGTTTTAGCGGCTGGGAAAAGGAATCATATGAGCCAAGACATTTTTGAGAGAGTTAAGAAAATTGTGACAGAACAACTGGAAGTTGAACCCAGTACCGTCACACCACAAGCCAACTTTGCCAACGACCTGGGAGCCGATTCCCTAGATACCGTTGAACTGGTAATGGCTCTAGAAGAAGAGTTTGATATCGAAATTCCTGACGAAGCTGCCGAGCAAATTACTACTGTTCAAGCTGTTGTAGATTACATCAGCGATAAAGTTAAAGCCTCGATCTAGCCCCTATAGAGGCTAGAACCTATCCTGGAGAGGAGTTATAGCTCGCAAGAGTGAATCCCGAATTCTCAATTTATACTCCTTAGCCAGTCCGTAGAGACGTTGCACGCAACGTCTGTACCCAGTCCCTCATATTGTTCTGCGTTCTGGGTTAAAAACCCATCTTTTACTGGCATCATGACAAATGTTGAAAGTAAGCGCGTTGTCGTAACGGGTCTCGGCGCGGTTACACCGATTGGCAACACCCTGACTCAATACTGGGAAGGGTTATTGAGCGGCAAAAATGGCATTGCCCCGATCACCTTGTTTGACGCCTCCCGGCACGCTTGCCGCTTCGCCGGGGAGGTAAAGGGATTTGACCCCTACGAATACATGGATCGAAAGGAGGCAAAGCGGATGGATCGCTTTGCCCAGTTTGCAGTTGCAGCCAGCAAGCAAGCTATAGCTGACGCGCAGTTTGTTATTAATGACTTGAACGCAGAACAGGTGGGCGTCATCATTGGCAGCGGCATCGGTGGTCTGAAGGTTCTTGAAGAGCAGGAAGAAATTTATCTGACGAAAGGCCCGGATCGCTGTAGCCCATTTATGATTCCCATGATGATCAGCAACATGGCGGCAGGTTTAACTGCTATCCACACGGGAGCTAAAGGGCCAAATTCATGCCCTGTAACCGCCTGTGCTGCTGGGTCAAATGCTGTGGGCGATGCATTTCGCATAATTCAGCGGGGATATGCCCAAGCGATGATCTGTGGTGGCGCTGAAGCTGCCGTCACCCACTTGTCGGTAGCTGGATTTGCATCGGCGCGGGCGCTTTCAACCCGCAATGACGATCCGGCTCATGCTTGTCGTCCGTTCGATCGCGATCGCGATGGCTTTGTTGTCGGCGAAGGCTCTGGTATCCTCATCCTCGAAGAACTGGAACACGCTCTCAGTCGCGGTGCTAAAATCTATGCCGAAATCATCGGCTACGGCATGACCTGCGACGCATATCACATGACTTCCCCAGTTCCGGGTGGTAATGGTGCTGCAAGAGCAATGCAACTGGCGATGAAAGACGCTGAAATTACTCCCGAACAGGTAAGTTACATCAACGCTCACGGTACCAGCACCCCAGCCAACGATGTAACAGAAACAGCCGCGATAAAAACAGCTCTGGGTGAGAGTGCCTATAAAGTGGCAATTAGCTCAACCAAGTCCATGACAGGACACCTGTTGGGCGGATCTGGTGGAATTGAAGCAGTAGCCACAGCAATGGCGATCGCCTCAGACCAAATTCCACCCACAATTAACCTGGAAAACCCCGATCCAGGCTGCGACCTAGATTATGTACCCAAAAACAGCCGCGCCCAAAAAGTGGATATAGCATTGTCCAACTCTTTCGGGTTTGGCGGTCACAACGTCACGCTAGCCTTTAAAAAATACGTCTAGTGCGATAAAAGTAAAAAAGCGTGAAGGATGGAGTATGAAAAAATTGATATTCATACTTCATCCTTTAGTCTTTTGTTTGCTCCTCACCACTTGCCCATAGATACCGCTAATGGGATCATGGGATGTAAACTTGGGCGATCCAGAGTCCCCAAACTCCCCGCGCCAATCCAGTGCAAAACCGTCGTTAAATAGAACAGATTATGGCCGTTGCAACCCAATCACTCGAAGAGCTTTGCATTAACTCCATCCGCTTTTTGGCCATTGACGCCGTAGAAAAGGCAAAGTCAGGCCATCCAGGGCTGCCAATGGGCGCTGCTCCGATGGCGTTTGTGCTGTGGGATAAGTTTATGCGGTATAACCCCAAAAATCCCAAGTGGTTTAACCGCGATCGCTTCGTCCTCTCTGCTGGGCACGGCTCAATGCTACAGTACGCCCTGCTCTACCTGGCTGGCTTCGACAGCGTAACAATAGAAGATATTAAGCAGTTCCGTCAGTGGGAATCAAAAACCCCCGGACACCCCGAAAACTTTATGACTCCGGGTGTGGAAGTAACAACCGGGCCTCTGGGCCAAGGAATTGCCAACGCTGTCGGTCTGGCAATGGCAGAAGCTCACCTAGCCGCTAAGTTTAACAAACCCGACTCCACAATCGTAGACCACTACACTTATGTGATTTTGGGTGATGGTTGCAACATGGAAGGCATTTCTGGTGAAGCTTGTTCTTTCGCCGGACACCTGGGATTAGGTAAACTCATCGCTTTGTACGACGACAACCACATCTCGATCGACGGTTCTACAGATGTGGCATTCACCGAAGATGTTTCCAAGCGCTTTGAAGCATACGGCTGGCACGTCCTCCACGTCAAAGATGGTAATACCGATTTAGCAGCGATTGAAGAAGCGATCGCAGAAGCTAAATCTGTTACTGATAAGCCGACGATGATTAAGGTGACAACCACCATCGGTTACGGTTCGCCCAACAAACAAAACACCGCTGGCGTTCACGGCGCTGCTTTGGGTGGAGACGAAATAGCATTGACTCGCCAAAACTTGGGTTGGCAACACGAGCCTTTCGTCATCCCGCAAGATGTTCTCAACCATACACGCAAAGCAGTGGAACGCGGCGCAGGCTACGAAGCTGACTGGAACAAGACATTTGCCGACTACCAAGCTAAGTATCCCCAAGAAGCCTCTGAATTTGAACGTTACATTAGCGGCAAATTGGCCGATGGTTGGGATAAGGTACTACCCACCTACACCGCCGAAGACAAAGCACTGCCTACCCGTAAGCACTCGGAAAACTGCCTCAACAAACTGGCATCAGTTTTACCTGAGCTAATTGGTGGTTCTGCTGACTTAACCCACTCTAACCTTACCGAAATCAAGGGGACTGGCGACTTCCAGAAAGGGCAATACCAAAACCCCAACATCCATTTTGGCGTGCGGGAACACGCTATGGGCGCAATCTGTAATGGGATAGCGCTGCATCAATCTGGATTAATTCCCTACGGCGCTACCTTCTTGATCTTCACAGACTATATGCGTGCTGCCATCCGCTTATCTGCCCTGTCCCAGGCTGGGGTGATTTGGGTGATGACCCACGACTCCATCGGACAAGGTGAAGATGGCCCGACACACCAACCTATTGAAACTCTGGCTTCCCTGCGTGCTATTCCTAACCTCACCGTAATTCGCCCCGCAGACGGAAACGAATGTTCTGGCGCTTATAAATTAGCCATCGAAAAAGCCAAGCAAAATCATCCCACCTTGTTAGCGTTCACTCGTCAAAACGTACCGAACTTAGCAGGTACATCGATTGAGGGCGTGGCTAAGGGTGCATACACCGTGGTGGATTCTGATGGTACGCCAGATATTATCCTGATTGGCACTGGTTCAGAACTGAGTCTCTGCGTAACCGCAGCTGAGAAACTCACCGCTGAAGGTAAAAAAGTCCGTGTCGTCTCGATGCCTTCAACAGAAGTGTTTGATGGACAGGATGCGGCTTATAAAGAGTCCGTTCTGCCTAAAGCTGTCACCAAGCGCGTAGCTGTAGAAGCTGCTAGCAGCTTCGGCTGGCATAAGTTTGTGGGTATGGAAGGCGATACTGTTAGTATCGATCGCTTTGGTGCTTCGGCTCCAGGTGGTGTTTGTCTGGAGAAGTTTGGCTTCACAGTTGAGAATGTGTTAGCTAAGGCTAAGGCTTTGTTGGGTTAATCCGATCCGCAACATTTTAGAATAATTTCTCTTGGGGTGGGCTGAAAAGCCCGCCCTTTTTCATTTTTTGTGCGATCGCGCTTTTGTCTCTATCAGGGCTAGTTTGTGGAATTTACTAAACCCTAACTGTAGAAAAAAGTTCCAAGTAGGGCGATCGCACAAACATTAACTCGACCTCAATGCAATTGAAGCGGATTTATCACGCAGAACTAATAATAACTATATGTAAAAAGTAAGATATGGGTGTAACCTTGGGCACTATATTGATGAGCGGACTTTCCTTATACCAAACGCCGCCAAAAATATAAAAGAGATTAAAGTTTGGGTATGCAAGCATACTTGTAATCCGCTTCAATCGTGTACTTGCTTACAGCAACCTTATGGCCACACCTACATTGATTGACTCTCTGATTAGCTATGTACCTTCCCTCCTAGTGCAACGCACTAGGAAAAATCCTCTACCCCTCGCTGCGCCAGAGATGGAACGTTTTTCGGCAGCAGTATTGTTTGCTGATGTATCCGGCTTTACACGCTTAACCGAAAAGCTGCAAGAACGGGGTGCAACAGGAGTAGAAGAACTTACCCAAGCTCTCAATACCTACTTTGGGGAATTGATTGCCTTGGTTTCAGCTCACGGTGGGGATGTGGTCAAGTTTGCCGGAGATGCGCTTTTAGTACTCTGGTCAACAACAAATGAAAGCTTAAGCGAAGTAACTTATCGTGCGGCTCAGTGCGCTCTGGCAATGACTGCCAATCTCAACCAATATGAAGTGATTCCAGGGGTACTGCTGAACCTGCGAGTGGGAGTTGGTGCGGGTGAAGTTTTAACCGCCATCGTCGGGGGTCAGAATGGGCGTTGGGAATTTCTGGTTGCTGGAGAACCCTTGATGCAGATGGGAGCAGCGGAAGCACAGGCGCAACCGGGTGAGGTAGTGCTATCGTCAATAGCTTGGACTTTCGTAAAACTGTTTACCGCTACTAGAGGAAATGAATCGAGCCTAGAATTAGCAACTGCTCCTCAATTAATTGGGACACCCACCCAGTCCGGGTGCGTGCGTTTGTCATCCCTTCCTTACTTGCTGCCTTTGTGCCCGACGGCATCTCCGGAGCTGAGTGCTGATGCTCAAAAATCTTTGTTGGCCTATATTCCCAGAGCAATTCGGATGCGTCTGGAGGCAGGACAAGGAGCTTGGGCGGGAGAATTGAGGCGGGTGACAGTTTGTTTTGTAAATCTGCCAGACCTAGATTATTACGCCCCTGAAATACTTGATTTGCTTAATCAGATCGTGTGGGTAGTGCAGACCAATTTGTACCAGTATGAAGGCAGTTTCAATAAATTTTTGGTAGATGACAAAGGCAGCATTTTAGTGGCAGCGTTTGGCTTGCCGCCTTATTCCCACGAAGATGATGCCGTGCGGGGTATCCAGGCGGCCTTGAAGATACAAGCAGCCTTGCGGGAATTGGGATTGCGCCCCAATATTGGCATTACTACGGGTAGAGTTTATTGTGGCGCGGTAGGCAGCGAGAGCCGACGCGAGTATACGATGCTTGGAGATGTGGTGAACGCGGCAGCGCGGCTAATGCAAGCAGCAAAAGACGAGATATTATGCGATCGCCCGACTTATGAGGCAGCAGGTTCCCGCTTTTCGTTTGATGCTGGGTCAGCCATTTACGTCAAAGGCAAGGTAGAACCGATTGTTATCTATCGTCCTAGAGAAACTAGCGATCGCCCTGACGCGACAATAAGTGCGCGATCGCATACTTCGATGATCGGGCGGACAACGCAGCGCCATCTCCTTACCTCAAAGTTGCAAGCTTTAGGCAGCAGGAACGGTTCTGTAGTAATAATTTCAGGAGAGGCGGGCATTGGCAAATCCCGACTGATCGAAGATTTGGTGCATCAAGCACAAGCAGCAGGAGTAGGTCGCCTATTCGGGATGGGGGATGCGATTGAAAAAGCCAAACCTTATCATGCATGGCGTTCTGTCTTCAGCCAGATACTAACTCTAGACTACCTATCTCATCCCCAAGTGAGGCAACAGCACTTACTTGGACTTTTAGAGTTTCTGCCAGAACCAGTGCAGCGACTTTACCCCTTGCTCAATCCAGTGCTGTCTTTAGATTTACCCGATAACGAGTGGACTCAGCCGCTAACAGGGAAAGAGCGAGCAGAACAAACTCGCGAGTTATTGGTGCAATTAATACAGATTTCTGCTGTTGCATCGCCCAAAGTTTTAATTATTGAAGACGCTCACTGGCTGGACTCAGCATCCTGGGCGCTAACTCTGGCTATTAGCCAGCAGGAAATACCCCTACTTCTGGTTATCTCCACGCGACCTCTAACAGATATTCCCGCTCCTGAATGTACTCAACTGTTGCAAATGCCGACAACAGAGCATTTGCAATTAGAAGCGCTAGGAAGAGGCGATGCTGTCGCTGTAGCCTGCCAAGCCTTGGGGGTGTCATCATTACCGCCGCAAGTAGCTGAACTAATTAGCAAGCGATCGCAGGGCAATCCTTTCTTTAGCGAAGAACTAGCATACTCCTTGCGCGAAGCCGGAGCGATCGTCATATCCGATGGTGTTTGCAGTCTATCGCCTAAAGTGCAAGACCTCAGCCAACTTTCCGTTCCCGATACCGTTCAAGGTATAGTTACCAGCCGCATTGACCGATTGGAAGCACAGCAACAGCTTGCCTTAAAAGTTGCTAGCGTCGTCGGACGAGTGTTTCCCTTCCACATCCTGCACGATATTTACCCCATTAATGCCGATAAAGCTAAATTAGCTGACTATCTCCACGTTCTGGAAAAATTCGAGCTTACCCCCCTAGAAACGCCAGAACCAGACCTCAGCTACGTCTTCAAACACATCATTACTCAGGAAGTCGCCTACAACCTGATGCTGTTCGCCCAGAGGCGACGGCTGCATCTGGCGCTTGCCGAGTGGTACGAACAAACCTATGCATCAGATTTATCTTCCTTCTACTCTTTGTTAGCCCATCATTGGGGAAGAGCAGAGGTGACACACAAAGCAATTGACTATTTAGAAAAAGCCGGACAGCAAGCCGTTACCAATTACGCCAACCGAGAGGCGGTGCTATTTTTTAGCGAGGCGATCGCTAAGTTACAAACTCTCCCAGATAGTAAGGCAAGGGCGGAACGCGAACTCCAGCTACAAATTGCTCTAGGTGCGCCCTTGATGACAGTAAAAGGTTACGCCTCTCCAGAAGTAAAACAAACTTACGACAGAGCCATAGAATTATGTCAGCAAGTCGGGCAGGCATCGCAGTTATTCTCTGCAATGACTGGGCTGTGGGCATCTTACTTTACTAGAGCAGAATTAAATAGCTCTAGACCATTAGTAGAGCAAATCAGGGATTTAGCCGAAAGTAGTCAAGACTCAGGAATGTTATTGCAGGCTAACTACAACTTAGCCAGTAACTTACTCCACTTAGGAGAATTTGCACTTACGCAAACCTACGCCGAACAAGGAGTTGCCATCTACGATCGCGCCTCGCATCATCCCCTAATTGCCACTTTCGGCTGCGATCCGGGTGTTGGTTGCTTATTCTGGGCTTGTCTTGCTAAATGGTTTTTGGGCTATCCCGATCGAGCTATAAAATACCTGGAGCAAATAAAAACACTTGCTGGAGAATTAAGTCACCCGTTCAGCATAGCTTTTGCTCTTAACTGCGCCGCCTGGTTGCCTTTTTATGGGCGGGAAGTTCAAGCCACCCAAGAGCAAGCAGAAGTCTTAATTTCCCAAACTACCGAAAACGGGTTTCCCTTCTTCACCGCACTGGGGAATATGCTGCGGGGTTGGGCGATCGCTCAAAATGGTTCTGTAGAAGGCATAACTCAGATCGAGCAAGGCTTAGAGATATTTATCGCAGGCGGTGCAGTATTAGCAAGGCACAGTCACTTAGCTATGCTGGCAGAGGCTTATGCTGAAGTGGGGCAATTTGATAGGGCGCTTTCTTTATTAGCAGATGCACGTAAAGAGATAGAACGGACTGGCGAGTGTTTCTGGGAAGCAGAAGTTTACCGACTTGAGGGAGAGTTACTGTTAAAGCTGGGACAACAAGAAAATGCGGAACAGCGTTTTTTTAAAGCAATAGAAGTTGCTCGTCGCCAGCAAGCGAAATCCTTAGAATTGCGAAGTGCGATCGCTTTATGTAGCCTCTGGCAGCAACAAGGCAAGATCGGCGCAGCCCGACAGCATCTAACTGAAATTTACACCTGGTTTACTGAAGGATTCAATACCCCAGACTTAAAAGCTGCCAAAGGACTGCTCAACTTTCTTAACAGCACTGATTACTATTAGTAGCTCGGCAACGCCCACCAAGAGATTTATCGGTGGGCATTGCCGAGCTACTGATACTTCTACAACTCTAGGAGAACAATTATATGACTCAAACTGGTTAACAGAATCAACATGAGAATAGGAGCGATCGCTCCTATTTTTTTGCAGTCTTGGAAGAGCGATCGCTCCTATTCTATTGCAGGTTTGGGAAGAGCGATCGCTTGTTGTTCAGACAGATGTAAGATCACCCTGAGAGCGATCGCGCTATTAGTAGAGTGGATGCTGCTTACCTTAGAGGATCGAACCGCTTGAACACCACACGTATTTTAAACATGGATACACGGAGGGATTGATCGAGCAATAGTCTCCAGTTTCTTTTAAGCTTACCAAGAAGGGTCGTGTGACGAATGATTTATAGCTGGCGATTCCGGTGTATTAATTCGGAGGCTTTGGCGAAATTACCAACGCGAATAACCAGAAGGACATTCTACAGTTGTATCATTAACAATCTGCGGTCTAGATGGAAGCTTTTTTGAGGGTTGATTGCTTCGACAAGATATAACCTCTGTGGTGTTTTCACCAGAAGATGTCTTGACTACATACACTATACTTGTATAGCTTCTCAAATCATCTTGTTTAGACACCCCTACTAATTGAACTACACGTCTAGGGTCAATCACAACGATTTTATATGAATAGTTCGCTGTTTCAGAATTTATACCTACTCCCATTTCGGAGTTTGTGTACACAAAACGAGAGTATTCCGTAAAAGCAGCTTGTTGCCCTTTGGCCATTACACCAACATAAGTTCTGGGTTCTGACTCTTTACCCATTCTCCTAGAGTTTTCCAGAAGCCCAAACACGCTGGTATTAGGAGGTAGCCTTGCTTCATCAGATATCTTGTCGAACAATTTTACCTCGTTGCGCGGGAATTCTATGCGTAACTGACCCTTATCCGTGAATTGAAAATTTAACCTCTCAGTTAAACCATTATCTGATAGATCTAGATATCGTGGTTGACCAGTTGGGTGAATCTTATAGCTGGTTCCTCCTGCTGTATTTGAGGAATTCAACACAAATAATTTACCCTCTGGCGTAAAAATTAGCGTCATGTAATCGCTTGCTCCTGTGGAACGCCATTGACCTAATATTTGTTTAGCAATTGTTGAATAGTAGGCATAATTTTGTGCGCTTAGTGATTGAGAATCTGATTCTTCTTCTGTTAGGAGCGATCGCTTACTATTCTCCAATCTTTTTGCATCAGCCTGACAACTGCACACCATCGCTCCTATTACCAGTAAAACACCTGTAAACTTGAATTTTCTCATCCCCTTGTCTCCTAGATAACTTAACGACTAATCTACACGCAAGGCTATCCGCAGACCTCAGCAATTTCACTTAAGTTAGCTGCGAGTCATTAAAGAGCGATGCCCCGTTCTTCCGCCGCTATGCTACGCGCTTTTATTCCACCATTTAAGCAAGCTGCCTTAAAATATCAGACGGGAAAAAATAAATTAGTAAAATCGAAACCCCGCGCGATCGCTCTCTGAATTACCCTAACTTAGGCAACGCGATCGCAATATGTCGCAAATGCGATCGCGGCGATAGGCGAAACCACAAAATAAGACTGGGTTGCAATAACAACAACGGCTCTTTATCCTGTTGTGCTAAACTTCGCGCTAGCTGCTTGATAGCATAGCGAAACTTGTATGCAGTCAATCTACGAGTTGGTTCTGCGGCTTCCAGCCATGCTTTTTCATAACGCACCAACTCCACAACCGGGGATGGCTCTATGCGATCGCTATCAGTAACTTTTTCGATAAAATTTGCGAAAGCGATCGCATCTTCCAAATGTTTCTTAATCCCCTTGGGAATATAAGTTTCGGCATATTGCCAAAACAACTTAGAAAAATCCTTACCCAACACGCGATGCGTTAACGGTAAAAGTTCTCGCACTTCACCCAACCGCTTGCGCTTCAGCGAACTGGCAAACAAATTAACTTGTTGTGCAGATAATTGAGCAAGTTGCTTGGCTTCATCAAAACTCAGCCCAAACTCTTCACAAACTACTTGCGGATTAGCAAAAAACCGCTCTCTTAAAACAGTATTAGTGTAAAGCTGGGCTAAAACTTGCTGCGTTTTTTCTAAACCCATCTTCCATGACACCTCCCAATCTTGCGTGCGCGTTCCACTTCCGCTGAAATTTCTGCAAAAGGTGGCAAGTTTTCATCACGTTCTAGCACTATGCCTTTAACTGGAACGCTGGCTAATACTTCATCCATAAGTTTCCACACCTCTACAGGCGTCGAGTGTGAATGACTGTCGATAAGTACGCCATCATGCCAATGTCCGCCGACAAAATGCAACTGGACGACGCGCTCTAATGGCAATTGCGATAAGAAAGTATGAACGTCATAGTTGTGGTTAACTCCATTAATATGGAGATTCGTGACATCCAGCAGCAACCCGCAATCAGAACGCTCCACCACTTCCGCGAGAAACTGGGCTTCTGTCATCTCGCCACCTGGAACAGTCAGCATATAGGTGATGTTCTCCAGAATCAGCGGCACGTCTATCAAGCGACGCGCTTGCTCAATATTGCGGCAAACCACTTCCACCGCCTCGCGTGTATAAGGTAGCGGTGAAAGATGCCCGATATCTACACCACCCGCTCTTGTAAAACAGATATGTTCGCTCCACCAAGGTGGATTCAGTTGCTTAATTAGTGCTGCCAGTTTGCCTAAATAATCCGCGTCCAAACCTTCTGCACTGCCTAGCGAAAGATTAATCGCATGCGGGATAAGTGGGAAGTGGGCAGCTAGCAGTTCTAACTCTTGCTCCTTTTGGGGTGGTGCATCTAGGTAATGTTCGGCGACGATTTCTAGAAAATCAACCCCCCCCCGATTCAGAAACAAGTCGCTGCGGAACGGTTCCCTAAAACCTAGACCTACACCTAATGTCGGTAGATGAGACAGCATATCTAAACTATCATCCTCCACAGCCGCCACAGCCACCACCGCAACTACTGCCGCAACTACTGCCGCTGCACGAGCTATCGGACGAGCTACTACACGAGCTACCGCAGGAACTACTACTACTGCACGAGCTATCGAACGAGCTACTACACGAGCTACCGCAGGAACTACTACTGCACGAGCTATCGGACGAGCTTCTTTGCCTGCTATTAGATCCTCGACGCGATAATCGATTAGGCGAAGGTGGTGGAAGAAAGGCTTTTCGGTAGTAGTCGTAGGAAGTTCCAGCAAGTGCTTCCACGCCAAACAGCGCTACCAGCAATTTGTAGTCAAGTGCATCAGGAATGCTCGATTTTGCCTTCTCTTGGAGCTGCGCGAATGTTCCTTGAAGTCGCTTGAGATAATTTTGTCCGCGATCGCTCAAGCGTGGCGGCTGCTTAATCAACCAAAGCAGCATAACGAGCGAGACAACGCCCATCACGATCAACAAACCCACGTTATAGCGTCCTTTAGCCAAGGCTACCAAGAGCTTGTAGCTACCGAGGGTGAAAACGATCGCTGCGCCTACTAAGCCGACTTTCACGTTCCATGCTTTCCACTCATCCGCATACAGCAATTGCTCATTTTTCAACGACTGTTCGTAAACTGCATATTTTTCCCGGACGATGACGGGTAAGAACGATGAGAATTTCATCTCATCTGCCTGATGCGAGGAATAAAAACACTTAAAGAACTCGCTTTCTATTAGCTTCAAGCCACCCAGATCTGGGTAATTTGGCGCTTGCTGGATGGATTTTTCCTTGACTTGCAAATAACCGCGCTGAATTAAGTTAAAGACTGCTAGCTTAGTTAATTCGGTTTCGCCGCCTCGCAAGTAAGCAATTTCGTAGGGGTCGGGGTTAGTAGGAATTAACGGCAAAGGCTGTTTTTTTGTTGGGTCTTGTATGAATCGCCAGCATACTACAAGCGTCGATACAATAATAACGCTGTAAAACAGCAGAAACTGCGGCCCATACATATCTGCAATTGGATTATGCAGCAACATATCCATCAGGAAACCTCCTTTTTTGGGTTGCCAGTCAGCGAATCGATTTAGCGTTTAATGGTTTAGTGTTTGCAATCTTGTCCTAATCGCTCCTGTAATTTGCATACTTCATTGATAACACACTGTTACTACAAGTAAGTTCAGGCTTACGGGGGAACCAGGGTTTTAACCAAGATAGTAGAAGGGAAAAGTTGACAGCGATCGCATCAAACTTAACCGCCACACCCTCCACCACACCCGCCACAGCCACCACCACAACCACCGCCGCCGCCATCGCCACCGCCATCACCGCCGCCACAACTTCCACCACAGCCAGTACCGCTGCTAGTAGTTGTGGACCTATGAAACATTTGCTCAAAGTCACCATAGGGTGTACCCGCTAGCATCCCTACGCCAAAGACGGCTACAGGTAGCACCAAGCTCAAATCTGTACTATTAGGATTATTAGTAGTGACGCTAGAAACTTGCCCCTTCAGTCCTGCAAATGTTTGCTGAAGCCGCTCTAGATAAGCTCGTCCTCGATGGCTCAAGCGCGGTGGGTTGCTGATAATTCCCAGCAAAACCAGCGATATGAAGCCCATGATTATCAGAAATACGACATTGAAGCGCCCGTTTACCAGCGCTATTAAAAGTTTATAGCCGCCTAAACCAAGGATGATTAGTATCCCTATCCAATGAACGCGCTCTGCTATGCGTTTTAGTTCATCTGGCAAAAGCAGTTTCTCGTTGTGCAGTCGCTGTTCATAGATTGTGCAATGTTGTTTCACAGATAGCGGTAGCGATAATTGGAAAATGTCTCTAGCTTTGCGCGGAGAAGAGAACCAGCTAAACACATCGCGCTCGATTGCAGTCAGATTCGACGGGTGCGGCTGGTCGGGCGCTTTCTCTATATAATCGCCCGCAATTTGCAAATACCCGCGCTGAATTAAATCAAAAATAGCCAGCCGCGTCACTTCATTCTCTCCACCCCGCAAATAAGCAATTTCGTAGGGATCGGGTTTAGTAGGAATCAATGGCAGAGCTAAGTTTGTTGGTGCATCGAGATAACGCACATTACACCAGCATATTACCAGCGTTATCCCAATAACAAAAGCATAAAACAGCAGAAAGTCCGGCCCATACATATTGGCAATTGGATTTGCTATGGGGTTGCTTATTACCACGACCGCCAAGAAAGCCAAGATGCATATTAGCAATTTATCCATTGCCTAGCCCCCTTTGTAAGTTTTGATTTTTTCATAGCATATTTCTACAGTATTAGGTAATGTTTTTACAGAAATGCGGAAGGCACAACCTAAACAAAGGAGCGTCCATCCTCAGAAGTGATGCAACGCCGGAACGATAACACCCCAGTGCGTGAAGCGTTGAGCGATCGCGCTATTCCCTAACAACAGCTAATTTTTCCAATTTATTGCCGCAGATTTTGCAAAACCTAGCATCTGCATCGTGGGATGACAACCCACAAGTAGAACAAAGCGTTTCTACGCGATCGCTGTTCTTCACCAATCTCTTAATTAAATTACCCAACTGCCAGGGTATAAGAGCAATTCCCGTTAAAATCATTAATACTGTCAGCAGCCTCCCCAATTCTGAAGTCGGCGTTACGTCGCCAAATCCTACTGTAGTCATCGTTACTACAGAGAAATAAAAGGCGTCTAAAAAAGTACGAAATCCTTTAGGGTTTACCGGATGCTCGACTTGATAAATTAAGCCTGAATAAACAAAGATAATTGCAAATAAAGTAAATAATATTCTGGCTGAAATTACGCTATCTTCCAAAATGATGCGACCCAGTAAAGTTCTTCCCTCGATAAAACGGATTAGCCGCAAAATCCGAAACCAGCGGAATATCCGAATAAAACTTATATCTACAATTCCTAAAAAAACTGGTACTATTGCCAGCAAATCGATTACTGAATATAAACTAAATAAATATTTTACTTTATCAGGCGCACACCAAAGACGCAATAAATACTCGTAAGCAAAAAGTAGCACCAGGGCAAAATCTATAATATCGAGATTAATACGAACGTAATCTGGTAGAGGGTATGTTTCTGCAACAAATATTGCTGAAGATACAAGCACCAGGGCAGTAATTACTAAATTAATAGTTCTGCCTACTGGCGTTTCCATGTCTTCTAGATAAAAAGCAATCTTTTGTCGCAGCAACATAAATCAAAAAACTAAAAATATCAGCGTCGATCGGCGATCGCGCCTCGCAGGACATTTTACAATTATTTACAATTAGGATCGCGATCGCTTATATTCCAGGAGAAGGTATAACCATGAATAGCAGCCGCATTGCCCCAGGCCCAGGTCAGGAGTCAGTATGGGATTATCCGCGTCCGCCCCGCGTGGAGGAATCGCCCAAGCACATCCAGATCGTCTTCAATGGCATCACAATTGTAGATACTCGCAACGCACGGCGAGTCCTAGAAACCAGTCACCCGCCCGTTTACTATATTCCTCAGAGCGATATCAAGATGGAATATTTGGTGCATACAAGCGGTGGGTCGTTTTGCGAGTGGAAAGGTAGCGCTATTTACTACAGCGTCGTCGCAGGGGACAAACAAGCGCCCAACGTTGCTTGGTCTTATCCCAACCCCACACCAGCCTTCGAGTTAATAAAAGACTGCATAGCCTTTTATCCCCAGATGATGGATGCGTGCTATGTCGATGGGGAACAAGTGGAACCGCAGCCTGGGGGTTTCTACGGCGGCTGGATTACCAAGGATATTGTGGGGCCGTTTAAGGGTGGGCCTGGGACTTGGGGCTGGTAAGCAAGTCAAAAGTTAAAATCGTAGTAAATT
This sequence comes from Microcoleus sp. FACHB-831, assembly GCF_014695585.1. Lineage (NCBI taxonomy): Bacteria > Bacillati > Cyanobacteriota > Cyanophyceae > Oscillatoriales > Microcoleaceae > Microcoleus > Microcoleus sp. FACHB-831. The sequence continues at coordinate 262,869 of NZ_JACJON010000068.1, forward strand.
AAAGCACAACTTATATTGATGTATCGCTAGGAGCAATTCTTTGTGAGTCTGCCTAGAATTTGGGCGATCGCACTAAATGTGTTTCGGGAAGTAATTCGCGATCGCATTCTCTACATAATCGGCTTTTTTGCCATTTTGCAGCTTGCAGCAATGCCATTGCTGCGAGAAGTAGCTGCTGCTACAGAAAACAAAATGTTTGTTGATTTCGGTCTAGCTTGCATCACCATTCTCAGCGTTCTCGTTGCAGTGTTTGTTGGTACAGGACTAATTAACAAAGAAATAGAAAAGCGCACGGTATTAGTCTTAATTCCTAAACCGCTCTCTCGCTCTGAATTTATCATCGGCAAGCATCTAGGATTATCAGCAGTCTTAGGCGTCCTGCTTGCCGCCATGACGATAATTTATTTTATTGGCCTGAGTTTAGCGAAGATTACTTACCCAACGGGAAGCATTCTGATTTCTATACTTTACCTATTCATCGAGCTGTCTTTGCTGACAGGGGTAGCGCTACTTTTTGGAGTTTTTACCAGTTCCTTACTAGCGACGTTGCTCACCTTGGCAATTTATTTGGCAGGGCATCTAAGTCCTGATATTGTTAAGTTGGGCGAAGTAAGTAAAAATGAGACAATTCAAAACATAACTCAAAGTCTTTATTTAGTCTTACCAGACTTATCTAGACTAGATTTAAAAAATCAAGCGGTTTATGGCGTTTTACCACCGCCGATGACGCTATTCGCTCATGCGGGGTATGGCTTAATCTACACAGTCTTACTCATAGCGATCGCTATCGTTATCTTTTCCAGGCGTGAATTTTAAAATAGCGATGCGGTAATGCAGCAACAAAGCTACAAACAGGATAGTCTCATTAACCGCATCGTTCAGGCAATGCGAGAAACTTTAGTATTGGATGACGTGTTACAAACGACTGTAAATCTACTACACGAAACTTTGCAAGTAAGTCGGTGTCTGATTTTCCAGCCCGATCCAAACAATCAAATGAGGGTGCGCCACGTATCGGAAGCTACAGAGAAAGGGCGCAGTCTGATGGGTATTTATTGCGACTTCTATGAGTACTACCATCAGATGCTAATGCAGGCTGAACCAGTGGTAATCGCCCGAATAGACGCCAATATTCCACGCGAACTGCAAGAACTGGCTAGGTCTTGTGAGATTCGTTCGCTGTTGATTATGCCCTTGTTGTATCACGAGTCTTATCTAGGTGGAATTAGCCTCAATCAGTGCGATCGCGAGCGCGAGTGGACAGACACTGAAATAACACTCGTTAGAGCGATCGCTACTCAGTGCGCGATCGCCATTCATCAAGCACAATTGTTTAACCAAGTTCAACAACAAGCAACGCGAGAGCGATTGCTCAATCAGATCGGTCGTTCGCTAAATTCGAGCCTCGATCCAGACTCTATCTTGCAGGAAATTGTCAAGCTCGCAGGGGAATGCTTTGGGGTCGATCGGGTAACTATATTTGCCATAAAAGCAGAGCATACCGAGATTGTAAAGGAATGGAGAGCCAACGAACAAGTTATTTCTGTGGTAGGCTACCGAGTTCCTTTAATAGAACACCGAGATCTATTAGATCCCACCTCTAATTATTCTTTTCATCGAGTTGTCCATGCTCCTAAAACCAGCTTAATGGCTTATACTGCGGAGCGACAGATGCAGGTTCAGCAGGCGCAAATGCTTTCAATGCTAAGAGTGCCGATTTTTATTCGCGGTGAGTTATTCGGTGGTATATCGTTGCAAACTACAACCACTTATCGGACTTTCACACAAGACGAGATTCAATTCTTAGAAAGAATAGCCGACCAAGCAGCGATCGCCCTCTACAATGCCCAGAGCTACGAACTCCTAGAACAACTGGTGAGAGAGCGAACTAGGGAACTAGAACAGGAAAAAATTATCTCCGAAAGCGCTAATCGGGCAAAAAGCGAATTTTTAACCACGATGAGCCACGAACTTCGCACTCCTTTGACTGGTATTTTGGGGTTTTCTCGCCTGCTTTTGGAACAAATTTTTGGACCTCTCAATGAAAAACAATTACAATACATGGCTAATATCAATTCCTGTGGAGAACATCTGCTGGCATTGATAAACGATTTGCTAGATTTGTCTAAAATTGAAGCAGGTCGAGAAGAATTATTCCTCGAAATATTATCAGTTGAGGATATAAGTTCCGCAGCCCTCCAAGTAGTCGCAGAGCGAGCTTATGAAGGTGGTTTGCAATTATCAATGGAGATTGCCCCAAACGTAACTGTCTGCGTAGCTGACCAACGGCGTTTGAAGCAGATTTTGGTCAACCTCTTATCTAACGCGGTTAAATTTACCCCCATAGGTTCTGTAACGCTAAAAGTAAACCAAACAGAAGACACAGTTCACTTTTCTGTAATTGATACGGGAATTGGCATTGCAGAGGCAGATTTAGCCAACCTCTTTCAACCGTTTCGACAGCTTGATAGCGGTCTGAATCGAAAATACGAGGGAAGTGGTCTGGGGTTGGCTCTATCGTGCAAACTAGCAAAGCTACATGGGGGCAATATTACGGTAGAGTCAGAATTAGGGCGCGGTAGTTGCTTTACTTTGCATTTGCCGATACAGCCTCCAACGGAATCAGAAATGTCTTTAAATTCGCTAACCTAATAAAGGCTAGCTTGCGATCGCATTGAAATTGAATTTTTTTAAAAACCATGATAAATCGTAAACTCGAACAACTAAAAACCTTATTTGCAGAAATGGAGCAAGCTTTGATTGCTTACTCTGGAGGCGTCGATAGCACTTTAGTCGCTAAGATTGCTTACGATGTACTAGGCGATCGCGCTTTAGCTGTAACTGCTATTTCTCCCTCTCTTTTGCCAGAAGAACTGGAAGACGCACGCATCCAAGCAGCTCAAATTGGTATTGCTCATAAGGTTGTCCAAACTAACGAAATGGATAACCCTAATTACACTTCTAACCCCGTGAATCGCTGCTATTTCTGCAAAAGCGAACTGCACGACACTCTCAAACCTTTGGCTGTTCAATTCGGTTATCCTTATGTCGTGGATGGGGTAAATGCTGATGATTTAAAAGATTATCGACCGGGAATTCAAGCCGCAAAAGAAAGAGGTGCGCGATCGCCTCTCGCAGAATTAGGCATTACTAAAGCTGAAGTGCGCCAACTTTCTCAGCAGCTAGATTTACCTTGGTGGGATAAACCCGCGCAACCCTGTCTTAGTTCTCGCTTCCCCTACGGCGAAGAAATTACAGTAGCTAAATTGCAACGAGTAGGTAGAGCAGAAATTTATCTGCGTAAGTTGGGTTTGAAAAATCTCCGCGTGCGTTCTGAAGGTGACACTGCCAGAATTGAGTTATCGCCAGAACAGATAAAAGAGTTTGTCTTAACTACAGATTTAGCAACTTTAGTTTCAGCATTTCAAGAGTTTGGCTTTATCTACGTGACGTTAGATTTAGAAGGCTATCGCAGTGGTAAGCTAAACCAAGTTTTGCCGCAGATAGTTAAAGTTTAACGAATGAGTTGTTGGTATACAAAAAAAGCCTGCGATCGCAGGCTTTTTCTTTCTAGTGCGATCGTTAACTTTACCCACCCAAAATCTAAAATCTAAAATTTATTACATGGTTTGCTCTTCTATAGGAACCAGATAACATCCATTAATCTTCCAAATATAGCCAGATTGTTTTTCCATTAAATAAAGTGCCCTCATCAAAGTCCCATTCGGAGCAAGTAGCAGCACTGTTTGAGTTAGCGCTCCATCGACTATTTTTAGCTCCTCAAACATTACAGAACGGGGACGGTAAATTGCTTGGTAAGCAGTTTTCACCATTCGCATAAAATTTTCAGCGGTTTTAAATTGCATCTGAATTCCCGGAGTTGCAAAAGCAAAAGCACCTCCAGCATCGTCTTTTTGAAATGCTTCGAGTTGGCGTTCGATTACAGAACGGATTGCATTGCGATCGCTATTGTTAATTTTCATCTGTTGAGCCTTTGCGGGTAGTGCTAGCAGTGACAAAGCAATACACATTTGGAATAACCAACTAATTAGGATAGCAGGTTTCGACTTCTTAAATTCTTTCCTGAAATTATAGCTAAGCTAAAACTAACCGATAAGCGCGGTGGCTTGAAGCTTGTAGCTAATTTTTTTGCGTCCCTTTAATTCAACATTTCAATCTTATAAGCATATAAAACACCGCTTAAAAATAGGATAATTTTTCGCATAAAAAAGATTTAAGCAAATTTTATCGTACTCTGTAGAAGCGCCCCTATTATATATAAACTTGCTGCGTAACTTATCATAAAATATTTTTTTTACAAAGCAATTTTAAAATTCAGCTATTACTAAGCCTTCAACAGTATTATGTGGCAATAATTAAACAAAGCCTTTTCTAATGTTTATTATAGCAATATTATTCAGCCTGGGCTTTATTCGAGCGCCTGTTTTAGCCAAGTAAAGTTTGCCAAATTTAACCGCAGCATAAATCCGACATAACCTCTGTCAAGCATAATCGTAATGTTTAGCGGTTCTCACACTTTAAATAACTAAAAGCTTACGCTTTTAGAAACCGTTCTAGCTGTACTTTGCCTTTAAGAGTATTATAAGCTCCCGTTTATAAACGGGAGCTTTTCATGCTTGGAACAGTTCCACATCTCTTTTATATAGCCTGCTGCAAAGAACCTATGAATGACTTTTCTAATGAAAAGTGGCAACAAATTAAAATACTTGCTCTTAGATTGCAAGCTCTAAAAAATATTTTAAAAGTTTTTGACGAACAAATTACTAATCAATCGTTTGCCAATGAACTAAACCCTATAAAAGAACACCTAGACGCAGATTTTGATAAAACATTAAATAGTTTAATAGAACTTACTAAGAATGGAGACGATTAACTTAATTCGGTGCTTTCTCTTACCTTGCGTTGGTAGCCTAAGCCTAAAAATATAAGTAAAGCGATACCCTCCCTTCCCGATGGCCAATTTATAACTTTAAATTACGGTAAGAGTAAATTAAGAAATTTGTCTTAATTCAAGATGGGCTAGCACTCATGTAAAGTAGGGCAATGCGGCACTGCTGCGCGGCATAAAGTGATGCGGGCAACCCGCGATCGCAACTAAAGAGGTCGATCGCATTTTGAAGATAAGGCATAACCAGCAGATAGTTGTCCTATTGGTAGAGGCGTTGGCTTGCCTTGCCCTTACAATTAAAGAACGAGGCGGAGTGCGGCAACGGCAAAACTATAAGATTACAGGCGATAGCTATAAAGCAATCCAAGCCAAACAACGGCTCCTAATAGCAGGGTTGTGCGTTGGTTGCGATCGCGCTAGCTTCGCGCATCGTCAGGCGGACTTGGTGGCAACTAATGTAGGGGACGGCTAGGGCAATGCAGAAACCTTCAGAAACTTTATATGCCAGTTTATTTTGGTTAATTTCCGCGTTATTTATTTGGCTGTTGATATTGCCGATAGCAGTACTTTCGCTGCCACTAATGCTGCTGGTAACGGTAGGTAAGCTAATTTTCACCGTACCTAACTTAAACCTAACAGAAACAGAAATTACATCCCCGGAAAACCGAGAACACCAACCCGTTAATGCCACTAACCCGCTGCTGGAATCATTGCTAATGGCAAGTATAATAAAATTGCCTGCTATGCTGGCATCAGTAATTTCTTTACAACCAACGCGATCGAAAAAACAGTCATTGGTTGCCGAGAGTATTCAGCCACAACTAGCAGAGACGCAAAGGCATTCATCACTCGACACTATAGATATACCTGCTGAGGAAAAAACAGGTGGGAATTAAGCTAGAAAGCGTCATACCTTGGGGGCGATCGCTAGAAGAATATATCAGGATGTTTGACCTGAAAGCCGCTGAACTTTGTTTGAGAATTCTTGATTGTGCTGGTGGCCCTGCTAGCTTTAATGTTGAAATGACGCGCCAAGGGTACAACGTTATATCATGCGATCCAATATATGAGTTTACCGCTAGCGCGATCTCCACTCGCCTGCAAGAAACTTACCAACCCCTCATCGATCAAGTCAAGGCCAACATAGACAACTATGTTTGGCAGAACATCAAGTCTCCAGAGGAACTGGGGCAAATCCGGATGTCAGCAATGCAGCAATTTCTAGAAGATTTGCCGCTAGGAATTCAACAAGGGCGTTATGTCACCAGCGAGTTACCTATTTTGCCCTTTAAAGATAAAGAATTTGATTTAGCATTGTGCAGTCACTTTTTATTCCTTTATTCTGATTTCTTTCCGGAAGATTTTCACATTGCTTCAATTCTCGAACTGTGTCGCGTTGCTAAAGAAGTAAGGATTTTTCCCCTCTTGAACCTCTCAGGGGAACCATCAATATTGCTGCAACCAGTAAGGAAAAAATTAGAAGCACAAGGCTACAGCTTGGAAATCAAGCAAGTGCCATACGAATTTCAAAAAGGCGGCGATCGCATGTTGCGGATTGTCTGCCCCGTCCCTCCAGCTCTAGTCTAGTCCCAGCCATCCATCTACCGGGGAGGGGAACAGTTCGCGATCGCGCTTTGCTTGCTGAATCCTGCCTTTAAATTCTTTTATTCCTAGATAGGATGCTGGAACTTTGTACAATATATCAGCTTCTTCAGATACTATCTTCCAGTAAGGCCGTTAACAGGAGTGAAGTAATGAACAAAAGATTTTTGCTAAGTTTGCTAGCCAGCCCTACCGTGTTGGCATCTATGGTGTCTATGATGGCAATGGCCAATAGAGTCAACGCCGCCGAATTAGTAACCCAGCCTGCAAATTCAGTCTCATGCGTTGGCTCCCCCCGCGCAGCCCAGTTTACCTGCGTGCGCGTTGCACAAGCCGATACCACTACTAGCCAAGCGGCTCCCCCCGCTGTCGGGGATACTCAGCAACAGGACAATCCTGACGTACTAGAATTCACCGAGGAAGAAAGTGATGCTGCGGTCGCCAAGTATGGCTGCGATTGTCCGGCTTGTATCAATGGTATACGTGCCATGCGCGGTCTACCGCTTATCAACTAAAGAGCGATCGCTTAACTTTCTGACTGCGGCTAATGATTACAACTTTTATCAGGAACCTGGTTTCTTGCTATAAATCTGGTGGATAAAACAAGCAATTTTTGCCAGAAACCAGGTCTAGAAGGCAACCACTGATAATGACTACAACTTTTGAATCTACCAAGACATCCTCCACCACCGCTGATTTTGGTATTGGCGGTAAACGCCACGAGTATCTCTGGAATTGGCAAGGGCATCAGTTATCGGTAGTTTATGAAACTCTAGGTGAAGGAAATCCAGTATTGCTGCTACCCGCGTTCAGCACTGTTTCCACGCGGGGAGAAATGCGGGGAATAGCAGAATTATTGGCTCCCAATTTCCAGGTTGTGGCAGTCGATTGGCCGGGATTTGGTGAGTCAGACCGCCCCAGAGTAGATTATCAGTCAGGGTTGTATCACCAATTTTTAGAGGATTTTGTCAAAGCTGTTTTTAATACTCCAGTAGCAGCGATCGCGGCTGGTCACGCCGCAGGCTACGTGATGCGGCTAGCCAAACAACAACCCCAACTTTGGTCAAAGATAGTATTGGCTGCTCCCACTTGGCGCGGGCCGTTCCCGACAATGGGCGACCATCGCCCGATGTATGGAATATTAAGAGAGATCGTGCGATCGCCTATCGTAGGTCAAGGGCTTTATAAACTAAACACCACGCCATCTTTCCTGGCGTTAATGTATCGCCGCCACGTCTACTCCAATCCCGACAAAGTACAACCGGACTTCATCGAGCAGAAGTGGCAAATCACCCAAAAGCCTGGTGCGCGATTTGCACCAGCCGCCTTCGTTACTGGCGCTATTGACCCAGTGCAAAATCGAGATGATTTTCTCTCTTGGTTTCAACCTTTACCCGTACCAGTGATGGTAGTTATTGGCGAACAATCCCCGCCCAAATCAAGGGCAGAAATGGATTTATTAGCCGCTTTGCCAGGAGTGCGATCGCAGGTGCTTCCAGGTTCGCTAGGGATGCATGAAGAATATCCCAATGCCCTTGTTAATGCGATCGCAGATTTTTTATAACCCCCTGATGCACGCAGATAATCGTCCCATCTGCTTCTATCTGCGTGCATCTGCGGTTAGAATTATCTAGTATGACTTGATATTGATTATCATTTTAACAAACCAGGTATTTGTCATGGTACAAGCTTTGACGGCAGATTTAGTTCCCGTTACCGTCCTCACAGGCTATCTGGGAGCGGGTAAAACAACCCTCCTCAACCGCATCCTCACCCACGAACACGGCAAGAAAGTAGCCGTGATTGTCAATGAGTTCGGGGAGATAGGCATTGATAACCAATTGGTTGTCAATACAGATGAAGAAATATTCGAGATGAATAACGGCTGCATATGCTGCACCGTGCGAGGCGATTTAATTCGGATTATCGGCAACTTGATGCGGCGGCGCGATAAATTTGACCATCTAGTAATTGAAACCACTGGTTTAGCAGACCCCGCGCCTGTAATTCAGACTTTCTTTGTAGACGAGGATATGAAAGACCAACTGCAACTAGATGCAGTTGTCACCGTAGTTGACGCCAAACATATTTGGCAACACTGGGAAAGCAGCGAAGCCCAAGAGCAAATTGCTTTTGCCGATGTGATTTTGCTCAATAAAACTGACTTAGTAACGCCAGAACAGTTAAACGAGTTAGAACAGCGGATTCGGGCGATGAACGCTATGGCTAAAGTCTACCGCACCCACAACTCAGAGTTACAGATGGATGCGCTTTTAGGAGTGAGAGCGTTTGATTTAAAGCGTGCGTTAGAGATTGACCCGCAATTCTTAAATGAAGAAGCCCACGAACATGATGAAACTGTCGGTTCTATTGCCTTAGTAGAACAAGGCGAACTTGATAACGCCAAATTGCAAAATTGGCTCTCCGGGTTGTTGCAAACTCAAGGGCCAGATATTTTCAGAATGAAGGGAATTCTGAATATTGCTGGAGAAGACCGCCGCTTTGTTTTCCAAGGCGTCCACATGATTTTTGAGGCTACAGCCGACCGCCCCTGGAAATCCGCTGAAACCCGTAAGAATGAATTGGTGTTTATCGGTCGGAATTTAGACGCGGCGAAGTTACGAGAGGATTTCTTAGCATGTATGGCTTAGAGTGCGCTAGTACAGATGGGGATGAGGAGAAACCGAACCTGGAAGTATATTGGCGCGGGGCGCTATCTGATTATGTGACTTGCATTGCCTGGTCGCCGGATGGCACAATTTTAGCCGCAAGTTCTGCTGCGGGTGAGGTCGTGCTGTGGCGCGGAATGGAAGATTTATTAACGTTGCTTCCGCCAGCCGCCACGTCAATAGACTGTCTTGCTTTTTCTCACGATGGACAATTTTTAGCTGCTGGCGGACAAGATGGACGAGTGCAAATTTGGCGATCGCCAAATTTTGAATTAGTAGCTACTTTGAAAAATGCGCCAGCTTGGGTTGATAAGCTAGCTTGGAATCCCCTCTTAAACCAACTAGCGTTCAGTCTGGGGCGCTATGTCCAAGTGTGGGATGGCGATACAGGCAATATTGCCGCGACGCTAAATTTCGAGGCATCATCTGTATTTGATATTGTTTGGCATCCAGACGGAAAAATATTAACAGTCGCCGGCTATCAGGGGGTAAAAGCTTGGAATAGTGGGGACTGGAACGCTAAGCCTTATTTGCTAGAAGTTCCCACAGCGAGTCTGGCGATCGCATGGTCGCACGATGGTAAGTACCTCGCCAGCGGCAATTTCGACCGCACCCTCACAGTTTTAGAGTGGAACAATCCCCTTCCTTGGGTAATGCGCGGTTTCCCCGGTAAAATTCGTTCTCTCGATTGGTCGCAACCCGTTAGTTCTGTTGGTGCGCCCCTCTTGGCTTTATCTAGCGCTGAAGGCGTTGTAGTTTGGGAAAAGCACGAGTCGGAGTCAGTGGGTTGGCAAGGGCGAGTATTGGAGAGTCACGAGGGTGTTGTCAGCGCGATCGCTTTTCAACCCAACGCCACCCTACTAGCTTCAGCTGCGCTTGATGGCTGGTTGTGTTTGTGGGACAACGCCCAGGAATTAGGCCAGGCAGTCGATGGCGCCCCTAAAGGTTTCTCCTGTCTGGCATGGCATCCCCAAGGTTATCAACTCGCGGCTGGCGGAATTAATGGTGAATTGCTTATTTGGTAGCTAAAAAAATATCAAGGCGTCCTTTTTGAGAAAGAACGCCCTGATATTTATTGATGATTGCTTCAGCAGACTTACAGGATACGTGGCGATCGCGAACTCCACGACTATCCAAACGACATAACGCAAACAATTATTTCTCGCCAATTAATTAATAAATACTAGCTGAGCGAGCTATTGCTGCGGTCATAGCTGGCGCGGAAGCTGGGATGTGGTTCGCCTTGAATGTGGTTCCAGTAGCCAGTCGTCTCAACGTCCATACCAACTTCAGCCGCTGTACGGTTCAGCATTGATTGCTGACGATTCTTAATGATGTGGTGATGGCGCATCATCAGGGAACGAGCTTGATCTTGTGTAGACATACCTTAGTCCTCCGTATTGCTTCAGTGCAATGTTTTAATTCAGTTCTTTGTCCTTACATAATTAATATAACAGAAAATTCTGTATCTAAATTTACAAAATGCCTGTAGAAACAAAAATTTACAGAACCTTTTAGAATTAGATTCGCACAGACCAGCCCTGAACCAGTCTGTAGACTGATAGGGATAGCCTGGTTACAGTCAATCCTCGCCAAGTGCGTATCTAATAGTCCAAGCTGGGTACAACGTCGTGTTCAGTGCCCAAACCATAAAAAACAGCATAGAGAGTAAAAAAAATGGCTACACCTTGTCACATCCTTGTAGAAGGCAACCCTGTTGTTATCTACGCCAGCCGGAAAGGCGACCCCAAGCAGCTGCTCCCCATCCTTAACCGATTTCTACACAAGTTTTGGCAAGAAAGAGAAATTTCCGGAGAAAATCGCGACACCCCAGAATGCTTAGTGGCTCAGATTATTGTCCGCTTTGGCTACGAAATTTGTGAGGATGATTTCTCTAATCTGCGAGTGGGGGTAAATTACGCCCCAGACGTGGAATATCTATACTGGGTGGGATTAGATCGCAGCGTCAGCGTTTGGGCAGCAGAAGCAGCCTATCGCAGCAATCCGAGTTTGGGACTCAAGGGCTGTCGTCAACTCAGTGAAGTACCTAAATAGCTAATTGGTAATGGGTAATTAGTCTAGTCGTAAGCCATCAGCAATCTGTCATCAACGTACTAAGGACGCCAACCAATCACCTATTAAGCTCAAATTCCGGCGATCTATACTTCTATCCCGCCGACTAGCAGCAGCCTTGTCAATAAGTAGTTATCTAAACGCAGCCTTTGTGTGTATTTTTGTTTGGCCCGTTTTGTTTAGCAGACCTTGCGGCATAGTCTTTGAGCGTTGCTAGTGGTGATTGGGAGCGCGATCGCTGGTTTTTCTGGCGATGGTTAGTTGGCTTTGACATACAGGGTTTTGCGCCTTTTTAAGGCAGTGGGTAGTCCTGCTTAAGAAAAAAGAAGCATTTAGCGGAGGATAGAGTTCACCCCAAATCAGTTGTCCTCTATGCTGTTTAAAATTTCCACCAATAAGGCATCTATTAAAAAGCCGCGCTCTCGAACCAAAAGTTTTGTATGATGGCAACCCTGAAAGGATGTACAACCTAATTAAGCAATTTTCTGGGAGTGAATTCGACACAATGCACTTCACAGAGATATTTCTCTAATTTGGCGGCTATTTTCAGGCTAATAGTTAAAATTACCTAAATCTTGCCCTTACTTCCTTTTGCGCCTGCCTGCGTGATGAACGCTGCCGCGAATTGCTTATGATATATGTACTTAACAATAGTGTGTGGTAAAACGAAGTTTTCTGACAAGACTATTGGTAGTTAAGGGTTATCATTCAAAAAAAATCAATTTATGTTTGACGCGCTAGCCGAACGATTAGAGGGCGCCTGGAAGAAACTGCGGGGCCAGGACAAAATATCTAAATCCAACATCGAAGACGCCCTGCGGGAGGTTCGTCGCGCCTTATTGGAAGCCGACGTTAATCTCCAGGTAGTCAAAGATTTTATAACTGGCGTCGAAACCCGCGCGCTGGGAGCCGATGTAGTTTCTGGCGTTCGTCCCGATCAGCAGTTCATCAAAATTGTCTACGATGAGCTGGTGGCTGTGATGGGGGAAACTAACGTCCCTCTAGCCCAAGCTGATAATTCTCCTACAATTGTGCTGATGGCTGGTTTGCAAGGAACTGGCAAAACCACAGCTACAGCTAAGTTAGCCTTGCACCTACGCAAGCAGAATATCAGTACTCTTTTGGTAGCTACTGATATTTATCGCCCAGCAGCTATTGACCAACTCTTGACGCTTGGCCAACAGATTGAAGTACCCGTATTTCAGTTGGGTACAGACGCCGACCCCGTGGAAATCGCCCGTCAAGGTGTGGCTCAAGCTAAAGCCACTGGCGTGGATATGGTGATAATTGATACCGCAGGCCGCCTGCAAATTGACCGGGATATGATGGGGGAATTAGCCCGCATCAAAGAAACCGTCCAGCCCCACGAAACGCTTCTGGTGGTGGACGCTATGACTGGTCAGGAAGCGGCAAATCTCACCCGTACATTCCATCAAGAGATTGGGATAACAGGAGCCATCCTGACCAAGCTAGATGGAGATACGAGGGGAGGTGCGGCGCTTTCGGTGCGGCAGATTTCCGGTCAGCCCATTAAGTTTGTAGGGGTGGGCGAAAAGGTTGAAGCACTGCAACCCTTTTATCCAGACCGCATGGCATCGCGGATTCTGGGTATGGGAGATGTCCTGACTCTAGTAGAGAAAGCCCAGGAGGAAATTGACCTCGCTGATGCCCAGAAGATGGAGGAGAAAATCCTCTCGGCGAAGTTTGACTTTAGTGACTTCCTTAAGCAGATGCGTCTGCTGAAGAACATGGGGTCGCTGGGCGGTCTGATGAAGCTGATTCCGGGAATGGGCAAGCTATCAGACGACCAGCTGCGCCAGGGTGAAATCGGCCTGAAGCGGACAGAGGCGATGATTAACTCAATGACTTCAGAGGAACGGAAAAATCCCGATTTGCTGTCTAGTACTCCTTCGCGGCGGCGGCGGATAGCGCGTGGTTCTGGATATCAGGAGTCAGATGTAGCTAAGCTTGTGACTGATTTCAAGAAGATGCGTAGCCTCATGCAGCAAATGGGTCAGGGTGGTATGCCGGGAATGCCGGGAATGCCGGGAATGCCAGGAATGTTTGGTGGTATGGGTGGTGGCAATATGCCTGCCCGTCCAGGCTTCCGGGGCTATCCGGGCGGCGTAGGGGCTAAGAAACAACAGAAAAAAGCCAAAAAGAAGAAAGGCTTCGGGCAACTTTAGCCTCTCTCATCTTGCTTTTTAGACTTTTGGCTCCGGACTCCGGACTCCGGACTCCGGACACTACCCTAGAGTTGGATGCCTAGAAATGGTACAATTATTTATTCAGCATCTAACAACGTTTAAAAGCTGCAAGCTAAAAGCTTACAACCCAAACAGGAGAATCCTACATCAACATGGTCAAACTGCGATTAAAGCGATACGGCAAAAAGCGGGAAGCAAGCTACCGGATTGTAGCGATAAACAGCTCCGCCCGCCGGGATGGTCGTCCTTTGGAAGAATTAGGCTTCTACAATCCTAGAAGTGACGAAGTTAGACTAGACGTTCCAGGAATTGTTAAGCGCCTCAAAGAGGGAGCGCAGCCGACTGACACCGTGCGCCGCATTTTTGAAAAAAACAATGTCTTTGAACAACTCCGCGCCTGAGCAACTGACACGAGTAAGTAAAACTCAACCTGCCAGCCCAGATTACGCTAGCTTGGTGCGATTCCTAGTGCAACCGTTTTTAGAGTCACCCGAGTCGTTGAGTATAGACTGCGAGATATCGAACGGTAATACGCGGATCTGGATTCGGCTGGCTTTTGAAGGTGAGGATAAGGGGCGAGTGTTTGGCCGGGGTGGGCGCAACATTCAGGCGATTCGCACGGTGATTGAAGCAACAGCAGCAGCGGCTGGTCAATCTGTTTACCTGGACATCTATGGTAGTTCAGGGCAGAGTCGAGAGAGCGCGCCTACTGGTACAGGTGGAGCACCCCGTCGGTCGTCTGCTCCTAAACCGTCTTCTAGACTCCGTTCCCAGTGACAGTGTAGGGGCTAAAACCAGGCAACTCTGGCTTGGGAGGATAAGCCCCTCACATCTGTGCATTTATGTCTGCAAAATATGCTGGGGGAATCAACCTGGCAGATACAGGCATTCATACCATATGAAGTTAATTTTGCAATATTGCTACTAGACGAGGTTAACCAGATATCTTGCATAGCAGCTAGATAGTGGGGAATCGCGTGATCTATATGCATTGCTAAGAATAAACCGCATTACAACTGCCCCAGAAGGTGACGCCTGAGAATAGATCTAAATAATTAGTACTATTCAGGCGATTCTTGGCATATGTAGTAAAGAGTTTAAAGGAGCGAGAGAATGCCGGAATGACAGAGGAACTAAAGACAATTCAGCTACCGAGCAATGAGAGCGCGATCGCTCTGTGCGGCGCTCGTGAAGAAAATTTGAAAACTATCACTCAGCTAACTGGTGCCCAGCTAGTGCTGCGGGGGCAAGAGTTGCTGATTTCTGGGACTGAAAAACAAGTTGACCGCACTTATGAACTTGTGAGGGCGCTAAAGCCTTTTTGGAAATACGGCAAGCGCATCGCTAATGTAGATATCTGCACTGCTGCTTATGCCCTAGATACAGACCACGTGGAAGATCTCCAAGCAATGCAGGAGAATTTACTGGCGCAAACTCGGCGTGGTGAAGAAATCCGCGCCAAAACGCTCCCGCAGTGGAAATATATCCAGGCAGTACGCACTCACGACCTCACGTTCTGCATTGGCCCCGCTGGTACGGGTAAAACCTATCTAGCAGCAGTTCTTGCAGTGCAGGCGCTCTTGAACAATCAGTACGAACGATTAATAATGACAAGACCAGCTGTAGAAGCTGGTGAAAAACTGGGTTTTTTGCCAGGGGATTTGCAGGCTAAGATTAGCCCGTTTCTGCGACCCCTCTATGACGCCTTGTATGAATTTATCGATCAAGAAAAAATTAATAATTTAATGGAAAGGGGAGTAATTGAAGTTGCTCCCTTGGCTTATATGCGGGGTCGCACGTTGAGCAATGCTTTTGTAATTGTCGATGAAGCCCAGAACACGACACCAGCGCAGATGAAAATGCTGCTGACTCGCCTTGGTTTCCGTTCGCGCATGGTTGTAACTGGCGACATTACTCAGACCGATCTACCTGCTAACCAAACATCGGGTTTAGCTGTAGCTCAAAAGATTCTGCAAAGGGTTGAGGGCATTGCTTTCTGCAATCTTACGTCTTCGGATGTGGTGCGTCATCCTTTAGTTGGGCGGATTGTAGCCGCCTACGAACGGTACGAAAGTTAGTAGGTCTTCCGCAATTCAAGTTATCAAGTTCGGGATATTTTCAGGTAGTAGGCTCTGAGTCATTGAGTTAAAAATACTTCCCTTTCGGCTTTCTGAATCTAGAGATTATTTGGTTCTGCAAAAGGCAGGAAATAATCTCAGCCAGTGGTTAAAGCAAGCGATCGCCGAGAAACTAGAAGGGGAAGGGGACTCAATATCCAATAATTTCCCATCAAAAAAACAGGTATCAAGTTGATTCTATAAGTATTAAAATTGGCCCGCTATTAAAGTCGGGCAAATTTTATTCCTTCTAAAATTGTGCAGCTTCCCAGGAAAAGCTAAAGGGCAACAAAGTACGCAGGAAAACTTAAATTCTTCACGACCATTAGTTATAAACAGGCAACCAAAGCATTAATTATTACCAAGGTGAGCCAACTAGGGTAAAAGCCGCCCAATAATAAGGATGATTTAATTGCTTGTCTTGTATCCGCCCCATTGCTGCGGGCAAAAGCAGCGATTTACCTACAGAAGTAGTTAACCCACCCTTGTGAATACGCACCTTGCCTTGGATCATGGCTACCTGCGTGCGTCGCAACGCCTCTGCTTTCATTGGGGCTGTTTTTAATTGCTCGTAAAAATCGGTCATCAGTCCCAACGTGCCCTCATCGCTGATATACCAAAGGCTTGCCAACACGGACTTCACCCCCGCTTGGATGGACATTCCAGCAAAACCCAACTCCGCCTGTTCGTCCCCCAGCGCTGTACGACAAGCACTAAGCACTAATAAATCTAATGGGGGATCGTTCCAGCCCATTTGCGACAGTTGGTCTAGTCGCAGCTGAGTATCCCACAACTGGATATAAGAGTTTTTGGGGGCACCCGACTGAAATTCCGCATGAGTGGCTAAGTGGAGGATGCCGAAGGGCTGAATACGGCGCTGCGATCGCAAATTTTGCAGCGTGAAGGCGGAATTCAGAAAAGATTTACCTGGCCACAGAGAAGGAACAATTGCACTAAGTTCGCTTGGTACGGCAGGCAAAGGTTTTTGGTTATTAAATGTCGCTGCTCCCATCGCCAGAACTTGAGCGTTTTTGATGCTGTGGGGACGGATATCGGTCAAGCTGAGACTGGGCATCAGACCGATGCTGTAGCGTTCTACTAGGAACCCTTTACCATCGTGCATTGCCGAAATGGGTATGGAACGGAGACCAGCATCCATTACAAACACAAGATTTTTGATGCCTCGTGCTTGTAAATCATTTTCCAGAGGTGCGACTATCCACTGATAGAGTTGCTGCGCCGAGGGTAGATAGCTAGTTAGCCGCGTTCGCCTTGGCCCTGCGGTTACTTCAGCTTGAAAGTTTCTTGCAACTGCTAGCACTTTAGAGCGATGAGCTAGAGGAACTCGCGCTCGTATGGGCTTACCTTCTGCGGTAATTAGCAATACTTCGAGCTGGTCGCTACCAGGAGTTAGGCAATTTATCTGCTTCTGATTGTTAACGTTGTGTCGATTGGAAAGATCCGCAGAATCTAACTGCTGTGTTTGTGCTGGCGCGACCTTAGTCTGGCATTTAGTTGTGTTCTGTGCAGTACGTTGAGCGAGGTTGCGTTCTATGGCGCTGGGTGTAAAAGTCACATAAATAACCGCACTTCTAACCCCACTTTCTTCATCAAAATCCCTTGTCGCATTGCGAATATCCGGCAAGGTTTTCATTTGTGTCTTAAAAGGTCGTTGAAAGTAATCCTCAAACTCTTGTTTGTAGTTGTCCTCAAGGAGAGTAACAGTTTCCTCTGCTGTTGCAACCGGACTGGTAGTGCTTACAACTGTAGGAGAGACACTCTGGCTGCGATTTTCGCTATCACTTCCCGTTGAGGCGATCGCATTTCCCCCAGAGTTTGAGGCGGGACTAGGATTATTGCCATTTCCCTCTATTTGACTAACACCAGCTGAGTTACCAATTGGACTAGGATTATTGCCATTTCCCTCTATTTGACTAACGCTAGCTGAATTGCCAGCGCCACTGGGTTTACTTCCATTCCCCTCAATTGGACTACCGCTACCTGAGTTATCAATGGGGCTACGATTATTCCCACTTCCTTCTATTGGACTACCGCCACCTGAGTTATCAATGGGGCTGGGATTATTCCCACTTCCTTCTATTGGACTACCGCCACCTGAGTTCCCTGCGCCACTGGGTTTACTTCCATTCCCTTCGATTGGAGTAATGCCACCTGAGTTATCAATGGGGCTTGGATTATTCTCACTTCCTTCTATTGGACTACCGCCACCTGAGTTCCCAGGGCCACCGGGTTTACTTCCATTCCCTTCGATTGGAGTAATGCCACCTGAGTTATCAATTGGACTAGGATTATTCCCATTTCCTTCTATTGGACTACCGCCACCTGAGTTACCAATTGGACTAGGATTATTCCCACTTCCTTCTATTGGACTACCGCCACCTGAGTTACCAATTGGACTAGGATTATCTCCACCTGAGTTACCAATTGAACTAGGATTATTCCCACTTCCTTCTATTGGACTACCGCCACCTGAGTTACCTGTGGGAGTGGGATTATTCCCATTTCCTTCTATTGGACTACCGCCACCTGAGTTACCAATTGGACTAGGATTATTCCCACTTCCTTCTATTGGGCTACCGCCACCTGAGTTATCAATTGGACTAGGATTATTTCCATTTCCTTCTATTGGGCTACCGCCACCTGAGTTACCTGTGGGAGTGGGATTATTCCCATTTCCTTCTATGCGATGGCTCGCCAGAACTGGCCGATCCTCGCCGCTAGGAGGTAACAGACTATCCGCAAGCGATCGCTGTGGTCGCAAAGCACCATTAGGCGTAGGCGATATAGATGAATTAGTTGCTAGGACAATAGTACCGCCTATGCCTTCTAAGCGGTTGAAAATATCAGCATTAATACCACTCGGTACTTGAGGAAAAGCTCCGGGGATAATCCTATTATTACTGGCTAATTGGTAAGGAACTCCAGAGATAATACCATTACTCACCAAATTAAAATTGCCGCTATCTTTGAAGGGATTTCCTGATAAAGGTACTGCCTGGATATCAATCCCTCTATTACCAATGATGTTAAGGTTTTGTCCAGCTTGAGCGATCGCGGGATACTGTATGCTGTTTTGCAGCTGCACTGTATCACCAGCTAGCAGATCTACATTCCCCGTCGTGAACAACTGGCTTTCGACCAACCTGATATCGCGCCCTGCTTCTAGCCTTATTGTCTTGGCGTTCAACAGGCTGTTTTGCAGACGCAGAGTATCCCCCGCCGCCAGGTTTATATCTCCAGCAGCCAACACTTTGCTCGAATCTAAGATGAGATTACCCGATGCCTGTACTGTTGCTGAATTGGCGTTCACCCCGCGCACCACAACGTCCCCATCCTCCACCAACAGACCAGAATCTGTTAATTTCACCTTCTGCTGAGTGTTACCAAAAAGACTGGGAACCTTATCCGCAACATCATTGCCAGTCAGTAGTTGAGGCAGAGTGCGAATATTAATCTGGTTTGAATTGTCTAGTAAAGCTGACTGCGGAATGTCCAAACTCAGCAAATGCCCTCGTTGGCTCAATCGCAACCAACTCTCGCCAGGTACAGACTGGATGAGTATTTGCCCTCCGGGTGCATTCAGGTTGCCAGTGCTAGCTACCGTGCCGCCCAGCAATGTTAAACTCTTTCCTGGACTTACTTCCAGCGTTCCCGCGTTAATAATTGCTCCAGGCGATCGCACCTTGCCATTGTTTCCAGTAGTGTTGAAAGCAAACGCACTTGGCGTTCCTACTAAAGCTGCGTAGTTATTGTCACCTCTGGCATTAAACCATTGGTTTCCAACTCCAATTCCTGTTGCGGTCGTGGCGGTGAAGTCTCCTGGTACGTTCAGACTCGCATTCTGGCCAAATACAATCCCCGCTGGGTTCATTAAGAATAAGTTGGAATTGCCGCCACTGACTTGGATAAGGCCGTTAATAATTGAAGGGTTGTTACCTCTAACGCGAGCCAGGATGTTTTGGATATTCGGGTTAGATATAAAATTGGCAATTTGGCCAGCGTCGAGGTTAAACCGCTGAAAGCTTTGGAACAGGTTGCTTCCAGCGTTTTTGCCGCCAGTAATATCAAAGCGATCGCCAGCAGGAGTAAAAATAGGAGCGCTTACCTGAGTATTTGTTCCGTTAGCGCCCTTCTCTGGGTCAATTTGTTGTGCCTGCGCTACTATAGGGCAAAGCATACCAACGCCGAGCCAGGGAACAGCAGCAAAAGGTAAAATTAAGAAATTTTTAACCTTTTTCTGGTTATTTTGAGTTTTTAATTTTAAATTTTGACTTACAGTATATTTTGCTGGTATTAACCAACTAAGTAGGCACACAGGAACTTTCCTCTGGCTGATTTTTAGAAATAAATACGGAAAATTTGCACCCTGAACTTTTCAACATCTGGCACTCTCAGCCTAATTTGTGCGGGGAGTGGCAGGTATTCCGCAAATCAATACCTGAGTGCCCCTTCGCTCGGCACCTATCCGAACGCGGGTAAGCGATCGCTTAAAACTTATTAAGCATAACCCTTACTTCTAGAAAAATTGGTTGAGAGCCTCTTCTATCTAGGGTTACATATTTTTTATATAGAAGTCATTAGTTAACTAGGTCAAAAGGTAGTTATCCACGTTTAACTTACCGATTGACCTATTAAGAATTAGCAATTACACCTAGTAATCACCAAGGATTGCCAATCATGGTAAAAGCCGCCCAGTAGTATGGATGCGTCAGCTTTGTAGTTTTCAGATTTGCCATTTCCGGGGGGAGTTGCACCTTGCCACCCGGAGTGAGCAGATACCCATTTTCTAGACGAACGTCTCCCTTGATCATCGCCAACTGCGCCTGTCGCAGCGCCTCGGCTTTGATGGGGGCTTTTCTCAATTGCTCGTAAAAGTTAGTCATCAGCCCCAAAGTGCCTTCATCGCTGACGTACCATAAACTAGCGAGTGCCGATTTTACTCCGCTCTGGAGAGCCAAGCCAGCAAAGCCCAATTCTGCCTTGCGATCGCCCAGCGCTGTTTGGCATGCACTTAGCACCAATAAATCAACTGGTGGATCGTTCCAACCCAACTGGCTCAATTGTTCCAATCGCAGTTTGCTATCCCAAAGTTGAATATAGGATTGCTTGGGATCGTCTACCTGGAATTCGGCGTGAGTTGCTAGGTGGACAATTCCAAAGGGACGCTGGCTGCGTGCCGACTTCAAGTTATCAAATGTGAAGGCTGAATTTAGGTAAGATTTACCCGACCACAAGTGCTGGGTGATATTCTCAATTTCGACGGGTACCGCAGGTAAGGGTCTTTGATTAGGTAAATTCGCCGCTCCCATCGCCATGACTTGCGAGTTCCTAATATCGCGGTATTTGGTATCAGTGAGATTGAGACTGGGCATTAAGCCCGCGCTGTAGCGCTCCACCAGAAATCCTTTACCATCGTGTAAAGCTGCGACCGGAAGGCTACGCAGACCCTCATCCATGATGAAGACTAGATTATTGATGTCAGCGGCTTGTAGATCGCCTTCTATAGGTGATACCAGCCAGTTATAGAGTTGTTGGGCTGGAGCTTGATAGCTAAGCGGTCGTCGGGCATTAGTCACTTCCGAGCGGAATTTAGCAGCGACTCGGAGAACCTGCGATCGCGTAGCTCCAACTATGCGCTTGCGAATCACTTGGCCATGACCCATCACCACGGTCACATCCAGTTCGTCGAGCTTCTGATCCATGCGGTTGGGGGCATCCATCTGATTTCCCCCAGTGTTGGTTTTGACTTGTGGGGTGTTCTGTGCGTTATTCGTCCCCGAAAGCAAGCTATTTTTGCCTGCCCTTGCGTCTTGGGATATACCATTTGGAGGCACAAAAGCTACATATATCAGCGCCGATCTTATGTTCGTTGCTTCCTGTACGCTGTCCAAAATCTGCGTTGCATCCACCGAGTTAGCAGCCTGAATGTTAGCGGACGACCCAAAATATTCCTGCCATTCAGTACTGAACTGTTTATCCAGCGCCGCAACATGGGCAACATCTGGTGAACTGATTGCATTGGAGATTACAAACTGCGGGCGTGCCGAGCCAGTCTTTTTCGCTACAGGTGCAGAAGAATCGCCGCTCCCCTGATCGGAAGACGTAGCCTCGCCACTCCCCTGCTCAGAAGATTGAGATTCGCCACTTACCTGTCTACTAGGTGCAGAATCGCCAGCCGCCTGCGGTAAAGACCTAACATCGTTACTCTCCTGACCTATTCCCATGCTGGGTTGAGACTGTTGTACTGGGGTAGTTAGCGCATCCCTATTGTTAGTGTTTCCTAGTGGTTTATTACCACCAATGTTGTTTGAGTCCATTCCAGGCGAGCTACCCACACCATTTGCAAGCGAGTTACTCACACCGTTTCCTGGCACGTTGTCGGTGTCCTTTCTAACCGAGTTATCCTTACCATTTCTATCGCGCCCATAGCCCATACCATTTCTAGCAGGCCCGCTGCCTGTGCAATCTCCCTGCTGTTTGCCCGGGCAATCTCCCTGCTTCTTAGGTTTAGTGCTGACACCCGGGGGATTAGTTTTGCCGCTGTTGTCAGATTGGTTCTTTTTGTCGCTGTTGTCAGATTGGTTCTTTTTGTCGCTGTTGTCAGATTGGTTCTTTTTGTCGCTGTTGTCAGATTGGTTCTTTTTGTCGCTGTTGTCAGATTGGTTCTTTTTGTCGCTGTTGTCAGATTGGTTCTTTTTGTCGCTGTTGTCAGATTGGTTCTTTTTGTCGCTGTTGTCAGATTGGTTCTTTTTGTCGCTGTTGTCAGATTGGTTCTTTTTGTCGCTGTTGCCAGACGGGTTCGAGTTGCCATTGCCAGACGGGTTCGAGTTGCCATTGCCATTTTTCGGCTGGGTGTTGCCAGCATTATTTTCTGGCTGCGGGTTGCTAGCGTTATTTCCTGGCTGTGGGTTGCTGTCGCCATTATTCGGCTGTGGATTGCTGGCGTTATTGCTCGTAGTTGGGTTTGTGTTATTTCCCGTAGTTGGATTTGTGTCGCTATTTCCTGGCTGCGAGTTTGTGTTTATTCCTGTTATTGGGTTGCTAGCGCTATTATCCGTAGTCGGATTGCTGGCGCTATTATCCGTAGTCGGATTGCTGGCACTATTTCCTGGAGTCGGATTGCTGGCACTATTTCCTGGAGTCGGATTGCTGGCACTATTTCCCGTAGTCGGGTTGCTGGCACTATTTCCCGTAGTCGGGTTGCTAGCGCTATTTCCCGTAGTCGGGTTGCTAGCGCTATTTCCCGTAGTCGGATTGCTGGCACTATTTCCTGGAGTCGGATTGCTGGCACTATTTCCCGTAGTCGGGTTGCTAGCGCTATTTCCCGTAGTCGGGTTGCTAGCGCTATTTCCCGTAGTCGGGTTGCTAGCGCTATTTCCCGTAGTCGGATTGCTGGCGCTATTGCCAGTTCCCGTAGTCGGGTTGCTAGCACTATTACCCGTAGTCGGGTTACTAACGCTATTTCCCGTAGTCGGGTTACTAACGCTATTACCTGGAGTCGGGTTGCTAGCACTATTACCCGTAGTCGGATTGCTGGGGCTATTGCCAGTTCCCGTAGTCGGGTTGCTGGTGCCAGTTCCCGTAGTCGGGTTGCTGGTGTTATTACCAGTTCCCATAGTCGGGTTGCTGGTGTTATTACCAGTTCCCATAGTCGGGTTGCTGGTGTTATTACCGGGAGTCGGGTTGCTAGCACTATTACCGATAGTCGGGTTGCTGGTGCTATTGCCAGTTCCGGGAGTCGGGTTGCTAGCACTATTACCGATAGTCGGGTTGCTGGTGCTATTGCCAGTTCCGGGAGTCGGGTTGCTGGCGCTATTTCCCGTAGTCGGATTGCTGGCGCTATTGCCAGTTCCCGTAGTCGGGTTGCTGGTGCTATTACCGGGAGTCGGGTTGCTGGTGCTATTGCCAGTTCCCGTAGTCGGGTTGCTGGTGCTATTACCCGTTCCTGGAATTGGGTTGCTGGCGTTATCTCCCGTAGTTGGGTTGCTGGTGTTTGTCCCCGTGGGTGGGTTAGTGTCAGAAGTATTAGGCTGTGGGTTGCTAGTGGTATCTCCCGTAGTTGGGTTGCTAGTGCCTGTTCCCGTAGCCGGGTTAGTGTCACCAGTATTAGGCTGCGGGTTGCTTGTGCTATCTCCCGTAGGTGGAGTAGTGTCGCCAGTACCGGACGGCGGGTTGTTAGTGCTATTTCCGTCGTTTGGTGTAGGAATTGGGCTGGGGATGGGAGATAGAACAGCTCCCCCCGTAACCGATTGAGAACTTCCCTTGCTTGCTAATGTAATGTTGCCTGGATAACCTTGGTTGCCCTTACCTGGATTACCAGAATGAGTCGCATTTATAGTGCCGTACTTAATGCTGCCTGCATCGACGCGCAACGTTACATTACCAGAATTGCCTTGACCAACAGCGGTTGTATTTATCTTGTCAGTGATAATGTTTCCAGCCTTGCTGGACAAACTGACAGAACCGCCATTGTTTCCACCCTTTACGCTCGAAGTTATAGTTCCAGCAGTAATATTGCCTTGGGCGGACATGATAACTGGCCCGCCATCGCCTTTAACTTCGCCAGAAGTATTTATATCGCCTGCGGTAATGCTCCCAGTTGCTGATTTCAATATCAGTGCGGGAGTGGTAGTTAAAGTCTTGAAATCTGTATCGTTCTCAGAAATACTAGCGGCGGTATCTGGTTGGGTAATTTTAATATTTCCAAACGTGATATTGCCGCCAGCTTCTACCTTCAGTGCAGCACCAGTGTAATCGCCAAAATTATAGTCTCCATCTACTTTGTAAATTGGGTCGTAGAGACTGATTGATTTACCTAAGCCACCTGATAAGTTGAGCAGGTAAAAATTTCCACCGCTGGAAAAGTGAGCATCCAAAGAAGCAATTCCATCTGTAACCACACTGGTGTTGCCGCCACTCTGGAACGGCATTTCAGTCTTGGTATGGTTTAGCGCCAGAATATCAATTGATTGCTTGCCCTCAACGTAGAGGTTGCCCCCTGTTTTAGCAAGAAAGGGATTTGCGACGCTATCCCGTATTCGCACTGTATCTTGTGCAAAGAGATTCAAGTCTCCTGCTGTTTGAAGTTTAGTTTCTACTAACGTTAGATTACGGTTCGCTGATAAACTTGCCCCTGCTCCTGTGACATTTCCCCCCGCTACTACTACATCTCCGGTTTGGATAGCTATACCTGAGCCAGATAGTTGCAGGCTACCGTCGTTGTTTTTGGTTATTTGTGTAGCGCTGCTGGCATTTCCACCCGTCAGCAAAGAAGGGAGGGATGCAATTGGCAGCGTCGAGTTGTTTGGCTGGCTGCTATCTGTTGTCAGGGGTTGAATTTCCACACCTAACAAAGATCCTGCTGGGGTAAGCCGCACTAGAGTTAAGCCTGGTACGGTTGCGACAGTAACTTTCCCTCCTGGCGCAGATAGCTGTCCTGTACTAACAACTGTTCCACCTACTAAACTTAAATTTCCCCCACTTCCCACCGCTAGCGGTGCCGCGTTGATAATAGCTCCCGGCTGGGATGCGTTGAAGGCAAAGGTATTAGGCGTTCCTGCAAGGGCAGCGTAATTATTAGAGCCAGTGGCACTAAACCAATTATTATTCCCAAACCCGATGCCTGTAGCAGTGCTAGCGCTGAAGCTTGCTGGTACGTTCAGGCTGGCATTGTTGCCAAATACAATTCCAGATGGGTTGATTAAAAATAAGTTGGAGGTGCCATTGCTGACTTGAATAAGGCCATTAATAATGGAAGCGTCACCGCCATTTATGCGCCCAAGTATGTTTCGGATAGCTGGGTTCGACAGAAAGTTGGCGACTTGACCAGAGTCGAGGCCAAATTTAGTGAAGCTATGGAACAGGTTGGCTCCATCCCCGGAACTTTGCCCTCCGCTGATGTCAATGCTGTTTCCGCTGGGAGTGACAATAGTGTTGGTGCCGTCGGCTGCTGGTACTATTGTTTGTGCCTGCACCAAACCAGGACAAACCATTCCCACCGTGAGGCTGGGAACAAGGGCAAAAAAGGTTGCCGCTTTTTTGTATTTATTGTTACTTTTAATTTTTGATTGTTGAGATGCCAAACCGCTATGTGCGGGTAGGTTTCCACCACACAAAGAGTTGGCCGCGAACCATAAGCTGATTCTATATCCAGCGCCTTTCATCAAAGCATCTACACAGCCATACCCCTATATATTAGATACGGGGAAGAGCCGGGTCTCCGAATAACAACTGAAAAATGAGAACATACCAATTAGTGTTTAACACGCGATCGCCGTATTTGTCTCGATTAAGGCCTTACAGACTTCGGGCGCTTTTATCGTTCTTTGTTTAATTTTCCCAAAGACTGGAGCGAGCGCATCCCTCAACAGGCACCATATATACATAAAATTTGAGTATTTACACTTACCTCCTGTTTTTTGCTTCCTTGATAGAAAAAAAACTTATTTTCCCCAAAAGTAATATCAACGCCAATTTGTCTGTTTTATAATACACAACCAGAATTTAGAGATGCACTACGGGTTGGTTAGATAGGAGCTACTCCCTAGTAGACTGTTGTTCATGGTTTATTGTTCATTGTTCATGGCGATGAAACCGGAAACAGAAACTATGAATACAAGTCTAAAACTCAACTCTTAGGCAAAGCCCTTGTTATACGATCTCGTCTTTAAAACCCATTGTCTGGCATTGGCAACCTAGCTTGTGCCTCAATATGCCGATGCCCGCTATCTAGATGATACTGCGCTTCGCCTCTCGGAACCAAGTGACATCGGAAAGCTACTCACAAGTTATTAATAATTAATTTTGATAAAACCTACGAGAGGATTCGTCTTTCTAGAGTTAGAAACTTTTTTAGAAATAGGCATATATTATTATTTTAATAATATATAATTTATTTGTTAAAAAGCCTTAGATAGCAGCATCGAATGCTATTCTACCAGGGGCTGCCAATTGTAGTAAACGCCGCCCAAAAATAGGGGTGTGTTAGCTGTTGGGTTCCCTGCTTTGCTAAAGACGGCGGGAGGGGCATAGACGCCTCAGAAGTACGCAGTTGACCTCCCTCTAAACGTACTTGTCCCTTAAGCATTGCTACTTGCGTCCGTCGCAAAGCTTCTGCTTTAATAGGGGCTTTTTTCAATTGTTGATAGAAGTCTGACATTAGTCCCAACGTTCCCTCATCGCTGACGTACCAAAGACTAGCCAAGGCTGTTTTCACCCCTGCAGCAATCGACAACCCCGCAAAGCCTAACTCTGCCTCTTCATCGCCCAGTGCTGAACGACAGGCACTTAGCACCAATAACTCGACTAGCGGGTCGTTCCAACCTAGTTGTCGTAACTGGTCTAGTTTTAACTGCGTATCTGACAGTTGAATATAGGAATTGTTGGGTTTTCCAGGCTTAAATTCACCGTGAGTTGCTAAGTGAATGATTCCAAAAGGCTGCTTTGCGCGTTGTGCTTTAAGGTTATCTAGCGTAAAGCCTTGGTTGAGGAAAGACTTACCAGGCCACAACTGCTCTGTGATAATAGATAACTCTACAGGGACGGCGGGTAAGGGGTTCTGGTTAGCAAATTGCGAGGCTCCCATACCCAAAACTTGAGCTTTTTTGATATCAACAAAACGAGTATCGGTAAGGCTGAGACTGGGCATTAGACCAACGCTGTATTTTTCTATTACAAACTGTTTGCCATCATGAAGAGCAGCAATAGGGAGACTGCGTAGGCCAGAGTCCATGATAAACACCAGATTGTTTATGCTTCGCGCTTGTAAATCTGTTTCTAGAGGTGCGAGCAACCATTGATAAAGTTGTTTGCTGCTAGTTAGGTAGCGATTCGTTCTGGTGGAGTTAGTAATTTGTGAGCGGAATTGCTGGGCGCTTTTGATGACTTGCTCGCGCGTCGCACCACTTAGGCGCTTACGCACTGGTTGCCCCTTTGCTGTCACCATTATCAGTTCCAGCTGGTCTGTATCCGATTTGGGAATAGGGATTTGAGATTTGGGATTTTCTGAAGGTTTACCCGAATTTTCAGCCAGTTGTGTTAACGCAGATCCTTGAGAATTAAAGCTCCAAAGTATATCTCGTCCCGCGCTAACAGTATTCTCCTTAACTGCCGCTGCTGGTGGAACTGTTGAAGGTACAAAAGCTACATAGATAAGCGCGGGTTTAACACCAGTTGCCTTCTCAATTTGGCTGAGAATCTCGCGGGTTTCTGCTAGAGATTTAATCGGAGTATCCGCCGGCTGCCCAAAATATAGTTCAAACTGGCGCGTGAATGGCTCATCAAACGTGGCGCTAACAGAGTCAATTTCAGCAAAAGGTACGGTATCAATTGATAGTTTTTGTGCGCCTGTCTCTTGCGGTGGCTTATCCCGCAATGATGGAGTTGGTGTTGGCGTTGGTATTACAGTTGGTGTTGGTGATGGACTGGGTGATGGACTGGGTGATGGACTGGGTGATGGACTGGGTGATGGGCTGGGTGATGGACTGGGTGATGGACTGGGTGATGGACTGGTTGATGGGCTGGGTGATGGACTAGGTGATGGGCTAGGTGATGGACTAGGTGATGGGCTAGGTGATGCGGTGACAATCAATGTCACCTGTTGCGACGCTGAAAATGAAGCGCGATCGCTCGCTTTGAGCGTGAAAGCATTAATTGCACCACTCACCCCTGCTGGCGGAGTATAAACTAAATTATCACCAGGAGATATAGTTGTTCCCGCCGTTACTGGAACCCCATTTATTGTCAGCGTTCCTCCAGGCGCGATCGCATCAATAACTATAATTGTATTATCAGCGTTTGTATCTGAAGCACTAGGATTTAAATCTGTATAAGTAAAGCTAAATGGCTGATCTTGTTGAGCGCCTGCTAGTGACGAACTAGCTGGTAGTGTTGCTGGAGTATTAAATGAATTTATGGTAATTCCAGCAGGAGTACCGCTAGCAGTTCCGTCATTTGGAAGTACTGCAAATGTTCCGGATGAAAACGTAGTGCCATTAATATTAATAGCTCCTGCTAGGCCATTAATACTTGCATCACCCACAATAAATGGAGCGTTGTTTGGCCCACCATCATGCTCAATCGTAACTGTTCCAAGTATGACAGTTGTAGTTGCATCTGTAGCAGTTGCTATTGGTTGGATATCAATTGTATTTCCCGAACCTGTGCCTTGAACTGTTCCTTTGGCGCTAATTAATACATTGCCGCCTGTAGCCTGGGATCCGGCGGTAAACGACTGAGCTGTGCTTCCAGCATCAATGGCAATAAAGTTAATGTTACCGCCATTATTTAAGGTTTTTAGGGTTACGTTGCCACCCGTAGCTGAGATAAGACCATCAGAAGAACCTGATCCTGATGCCCTAGAAGAAATTTCTCCTTGTACTTTGATACTACCCCCAGCAGTTAGATTAACTTCACCACCTGTTGTGTTAAAAGATTGATTTCCGTTAGCAGACGAATTGATTCCGTCTGTAGTAATGTCACCAACAGCAGTGAATAAAATATTGCCTCCATTAGTAAAATTAGTAAAATCAAAAGTATTAGCATTAGCATCAACTATTTGGGTGGTGATGCTTGCTTTAGAGTCAAGCACGATATCGCCGCCGCTGTAACCAGAGCCTATTAAATCGTTAGTAATAATAGCTCCTGCCGTGCTTGTGAGGCTAATTTTCCCCCCATTGTCACCAGCACGGCTGGTATTAATAATCCCAGCAGATATACTTGCTCCGGAAATCGTTACATTATTGCCATTACTCCGGATTGTATCTGATGAATCCATAGAAAAAGCTCCAACCTTATCGCCATCAAAGTCAGCAATAAAAGTAACCGATCTAGTTGAACCGCTAGCACTAAAGTTCAATGTGGCGTCAGTGAGCTTATTGATGGTGATATTGTTAGTCGCTTGGAGGATAACATCACCAGAGAAAATTGCGCTTTCTAGTGCTTGTTCCGAAATCGTGATCGCAGTACCGGGGAAGTCAGTAGTTAATATATCTGGAAGTGCGCTATCGCCTGTTCCCGGTCCAGCACCATCTATTATTGTGATATCGGTTGGATCTAACAGTAAGGTGCCAAACTTCCCCTTGGCAGCGCTAGTATCGACCTTACCGTTAAAATTTAAATTTTCCTTACCCGAAACCTCAACAAAACCACCGTCGCCGGAATTGCTGCCGCCTTTGGCGCTGATGTTGCCAAAAAATCCTGTAAATTTATCAGCCCAGACAATAATACGACCGCCATTACCGTTAAGCAGACTATCGACAGAAATAATAGAATCCTTACTTACGAAGGTGCGAATCGCATTCGGTACTGTCCCCTTGCCCTGATAATCGCCGCCAATCAGCACCGTCCCGCCGCCATTTGTGCCGGAAGCGTTGATATTAGCACCAAATAAACCGACCTTATAGCCTAAGACATTTACTTTGCCGCCTGTCTGACTCGATACATTCAAGTTGCCAGACAAAATATTAGTCCCTGCGTCTGTTGGCACTGCAATTCCAGAAGCAGCCAGAACCACTCCACCTTTGCCGTTGACGCTCAATCCTCCCGCACTGCTTCCACCTGTTCCCGTCAGCAATTCTGCTACTGATTTAGAATTGGGAACTTGGGACCGATCGTGGGAGATTTGACTCTGGGGGACTTCCAAACTTAGCAGGTGTCCGGGTTTGGTGATGCGTAACCACTTGCCGCCCTGTAAGGCTGCTACGGTGATATTACCTCCGGGCGCTGTCAAAGTTCCGGTATTAATAACAGTGCCGCCCAGGAGATTTGCGTTATATCCCTCTTTCACAACTAAGTTACCAGAGTTGATAATAGCTCCAGGCTGGATTGAGTTGAAGGTGAAGATGCTGGGCGTTCCGTTTAAGGCGGCGAAGTTATTTTGCCCAAAGGCGTTAAACCAATTATTGTTACCAAAACCAATGCGATCGCTTGTGCTAGCTGTAAAATCAGCGGGTACGTTGAGGCGGGCATTAGTGCCAAATATTAAGCCCGCTGGGTTCATCAAATACAAATTAGAATTGCCGCCCGTAACCTGAATTAAGCCGTTAATAATCGAGGCATCGCCGCCGTTGATCCGCCCCAGGATATTTTTGATGTCAGGGTTAGAAAGAAAGTTGGCTATCTGATTTTGGTCTAAGCCAAATTTGGTAAAGCTGTGGAAGAGATTGGTTTTATCGCTCGAAAGGCTGCCGCCAGTGATATTCAACTGGTTGCCATTCTCATTAATAACGGTGTTTGTGCCGTCATCTGCTCGAATAATATTTTGTGCTAAGGCAAAGTTTGGAGAAAAGCAAACGGCGATAGGCAAGAAGCAAGAGGCAAGGGGTGGTAAGAAAAACTTTTGAGTGATGCACTTTTTACAGGCTTTTTTTAGAAATGCGAAGACAGAATTACTAAAAGCTTTTGCCTGACTTATAGGAGTTATTTTGACTATGTACTGGAAGGGAGAATAGCTAAAAATTTGCAGTTCTACTTGGAAGCGATCGCTCAATCCTCGGCGCTGGATTGCCCTCGCAATGGCTTTAGCAGAGTCTTCAGCCTGTTTTTGGGTGTTTTGTCGGGAGGAAGTTTGTGCGTGTTGGCGGTAGTAATAAAGTGGTTTTTTGACGTGCCCCACTGATGTGACTTCAGAAAGCCGCAAGCATATATCGTAGTCTTCAGCGTAGGCGATTTCCTCGTCAATTCCTCCCACTTGGTCGAACACATCGCGGCGGATCAGCCGGAAATGAAAAGTAATTAAGTCCAAGAGCAACCTATCTTTGGAATAGGGAATGTGACAGCGTTTGCCGTAGCCTTTAATCTTGCCTGTTTCTTCCATATCCAAGTAGTCGGTATAAACTAAACCGACTTCTGGCTGGGTATCTAAAATGGCTGCTGTTTCTTTAAGGGCTGCTGGTGCTAACAAATCGTCGCTGTCTACCCAGCCAAGGTATTTCCCGGTTGTTTGTGCGATCGCTGCTTTCAATGCACCAACACGCCCTTGATGCTTTGCTGCTACTACTCGCACGCGGCGATCGCTTTTTGCGTAGGAGTTAGCGATCGCCAGCGAGTCATCTGTAGAACCGTCATCCCAAACTAACAGCTCAAAGTCGCCTCTAGTTTGTGATAAAACGCTGGCGATCGCGTCGCCCAAGTAACGCTCTCGGTTATAAGTGGTTATGACTATAGAAATTGTTGCTGCCATGACCTTCTCTCTGCGTGTTAGTATAATTTACTACTTTCCTTTCTCAACTTTTTAAGCGATCGCGACCCCATTTTAAATATTAAAGTTTAGAAAGAAAATGGCAACAAATATTACAAACCTGCACTTGTGCTGCGGTAAAAATATTTTGCAAGGCTGGATTAATCTAGATATAGTTGCTCGTGATGGCGTAGATATTATTCCGATTTAGATGATTATCAAAAGACTAGCTTACCTTTTGAAGATAATGGCATTGATGAATTTTTGGCAAGTCATGTTATTGAACATTTACATAAACCTCTTCCTTTTATGGAAGAAATTCATAGAATTGCCAAACCCAATGCCAAGGCTGTATTTAGACTTCCCTATGGTTCCAGCGACGATGCCTTTGAAGATCCCACCCATGTTAAGCAATATTTTTTAAAATCATTTGGATTTTTTTCACAACCTTTCTACTTTAAAGCCGACTATGGCTATAGAGGCGATTGGTTAACTGAAAAAATTATTTTGCTAGTAGACGCTAATATACACCAAGGTAAAACAGCCGAGCAAATTATGTTTGAGGTTAATACATACAGAAATATAGTTATAGAAATGCTTGTTGAGCTTAAAGCAATAAACCCTATAAAATACCGCAAAAAAGAATTAATAATTGAGCCGCGCATTGAAATAAATTCCCTATAAAACAACCCTCAATTTATCTTCATTAGCTAGCTATACTAAAAAAAATTGAATTATTTGGCGCTGCGTATCGCTACGACAGATAGAGATCGCTGGGTATTTTTTAACACAAATATAAACTGATATAGCAATCCTATTTGAGTTGTCAGATGCCAGGAGTTCACATCCCCGACTTCTTGGAGAAGTCGGGGATGTCGCCTTCACGAAATTTACGACTATTATATGTGCCTTATGGTATATCCTGTGTAAAGCAGACCGAGCGTAATTTTAACTTTTTCAACCTTTCAACCGAAGCTGATGGCTACTTTAAAAGAATTTTTGGAAGCTTGCGAGAACCTGGGAACGCTGCGTCTAATTGTGACAAGCAGTGCAGCAGTTCTAGAAGTGCGCGGAAGAGTAACAAAGCTGTTTTATGCAGAGTTGCCCAAGGGCAAGTACGCTAATATGCACGCAGACGTTTTTGAATTTCACCTAAATATGGATGCAATTTCGCGGGTGAAGTTTGAAACGGGTGAAGCGAAACGAGGCAATTTCACCACATATGCGATTCGCTTTCTGGATGAGAAAGAGGAACCAGCATTAAGTGCATTTTTGCAGTGGGGTAAGCCTGGTGAATACGAACCGGGTCAAGTGGAAGCTTGGGAGGCGCTAAGAGAAAAATACGGTGAAGTTTGGGAACCAGAAACAGTTGAATTATGAATTTTAGTAGGGCGGGCAATGCCCACCAATTGCCTATGCGGTGGGCATTGCCCACCCTACTGCTATTGATTGATTGGTAATGGTTATTGTGAGAGCAATTTTAAGTTTGTGTTTGGCGTTGCTGCTGTTGGCTGGTGAGGCGCAAGCGGGGCAACTGGCTAACCGTTTGACGCAGTTTTCCGCTTGGGAAGGTAAGCCGCCAGTGCAGGTGGCTGAGGGGGATTTAATTTATCCAGACTGGATGGAAGGCACTTGGAATGTTACTAGCACGTTGGTTGATTTGGTTGCGCCGCTAGCACCAGAAGTGGTGACGCCTGGGTTTGAAAGCAATAGACGACATCTAAATCAGCCTGTTAGCTTCCAGGTAAGATTTGAAGCAGCTAGCCCAAATAATTCTCACTACTCAATTTGGCATTTTCAACCCACAATACAAAATGAAAAATCTAAAAGTGCTGGAAAAGTAGTGGCAGATCGGGTGTTTAATGGGTTGAATATAGCGAGGGCATATTTAGGCGATCGCGCTATTAAATCTGTCAAAGTAGATCCTAATTCTCCTAATCGGCAGATTACCTCATTAACAAGCGCTCGCCAGTTAGTTTCTGTCATTACTGGTAGGGCAAGTGAGACACCAGCCCCAGATAATTTTGTTGCCACAGAAGTCGCACAACAAGTTTTTCGCCAGCCGCCTCAAATTTATTTCAATACAGTAGAAACGACAACAGATTATCAACGGCTTGATTCTTCTATTGAGGCCGATCAAGTGACAGCAGTTTATTTATCGCCTCAAGAGCCTGATTATTTTAAAGCTGTTGAGCGACCAGTCGCACTCTATCGCTATAAATTGGAATTAGTTCCAGCGCAATAGAAGCGATCGCATGCATCTTTCACACTAATAGCGATCGCCCCGCCGTCTCGCAAAAATCGATTGTCACTTGGGTTTTTTGTTGTTTGTTGCGGCTGGGCTACCTGACAGTTGCCTAGCACTACCTGCGATTAGTTTAAACGAATTTAGAAACTTGTCACCACCATCAGCAAAACCTTCCTCCGAATCTGCCACCACGAATACTCTATACAGGCGTTCATTCACCCAATAAATCCTAGCTTTGATGACTCCATCAGCACCTTCGATTTCGACTTCTTTGCCCAAATAGCCATTTAGGGTAATAGGGCGATCGCCCCTTAATTTGCTGTTCTTCACAAAGTCATCGCGCCAAGCATTTAAAAGCGTATTAATTTGAGCGGGAGTTAACTGGGGTGGTAAATTCGGAAACTCCTCATAGTTAATCCCATATACCCCTGATTCGTCTTCTAGTACCAAAACGTACAGCTGAGAATCACCTAAATTTTTCTCCGCGATCGCAGCTTCTTTCCGTGCAACAGGTGTACCGGGCAACAAGACACTAAACCCCCCCTCCTTGGGAGAGAATTCCTTCCATATCCCTGCCTCAGATGCTAAAGCACCTGAGATTTTTAGGTTAGCAAGCGGCATCTGGAAGACAGAACTAAGCGACAGCATCAGTGTTGTAGCAATAAGGCTGAGTAACTTCAGACGCAGGTGCATATATACCGCCTCACAAACAAATTAGAAGGTTGCTTGCTTAATGTAGCCCTAGTTCTTAGATTTTGAAAAGTCTGTATCCAACAATACGAAAAACCGTGCAAATGAGGGTTGCACGGTTTCTGGTCTAAGGAGTCTTATCTTAAACATCATCCTAAACGCAGTTGATCTTATAAAGATGCTGGTAACAGTTTTTGTAACTAGACAAACCCCTAAGCAGCCTAAAACTCACCCCCAAAAGTCTAAAGTGCGATCAAGCATGAAATTCAACATAGCGCTTCAACTCACGCGCCATTCGCCTTATTCCCTGCTGCTCATCTTGCCGAATCCAAGGGAGGAAAACGCGGCTGAGTAATCCTGAATAATTGTCCTTGTGAATATACTTAGTCCGATTAACGCCAATTTCTTGCAGCTCAAATACATACTCATTGCGATATCCAGAAATAGCCGCAACCCAACTAAGACACACCCCAGGCTGTACCAAAGTTACCAAAGGCTGAAATTCTGTCTCCTCCTCACCAGGAAGACGCCTTAGAGAAAGTACAACTTCTTGCCCCTGCTTAAAAGGCGCAGAGGGATCTCGGTCATATAAAAATGTATTCCAGTGCTTCCAGTGTTCTTTTTGGAACAAAACCTGCCAAACCCTTTGTTTAGAAGCATTTATTTCAATTTCTGCATACAAACTCGCCATCGTGGGGCTGCTCAAACTGGTGTAACTGAGTACAATTGCTAAGTTGTGGCTCCTTTAGGCTAGGTGTAAGTTTAAATTTTAGATTTGGCATTTTAAATTCAATCTAAGATCTAAAATCTAAAATCCAAAATCGAGACAGCATGGTAGAACTTACACCCAACTCTAGCTTCAGTTTAACGATTCGCTTGCAAGTCCCCAACCGCGCCGGGATGTTGGCAAACGTCACGCAGGCGATCGCTGCCCTTGGTGGCAATCTCGGTCAAATCAGCCTGATCGAGCAAACTCGTCAAATTTCCCTCCGCGACATCACTGTAGACGCTGCCAGTAGCGAACACGCCGAGAAAATTGTCCAAGTGGTCAGGTCGCTACCAGATGTCAATATTATCAATGTCTACGATCGCACTTTCAACCTGCACCGCAGCGGCAAAATTGCCATTACAAGTAAAATTCCCCTGAAAAATCAGGCGGATTTGGCAATGGCCTATACCCCCGGCGTTGGTCGCATCTGTAGGGCGATCGCTGAAGATCCAGAACAAGTCTACAGCCTTACCATCAAACAAAACACCGTCGCCATTGTCACAGATGGCAGCGCCGTCCTGGGACTGGGCAACTTGGGTGCAGCCGCCTCGCTGCCAGTTATGGAAGGCAAAGCTATGTTATTCAAAGAATTTGCCGGGATTGACGCCTTCCCCATTTGTCTGGACACCCAAGACACAGAAGCAATTATCCAGACAGTGAAGAACATCGCCCCAGTCTTTGGCGGCGTCAACCTGGAAGATATAGCAGCCCCCCGCTGTTTCGAGATAGAAGCGCGGCTGCGAAAAGAATTAGATATCCCAGTCTTTCACGACGACCAACACGGCACAGCCATAGTCAGCCTAGCGGCTTTGATCAACTCGCTCAAGTTGGTGAAAAAATCAATGGAGGATATCCGCATTGTAATTAACGGTGCGGGTGCAGCCGGAGTAGCGATCGCTCGCCTGTTGCGTAAAGCTGGCGCAAAACACATCTCTATGTGCGACTCTAAAGGCATTCTCGCCATCAGTCGCTCTGACTTAAACGAAGAAAAGCGCGAATTTGCTGTAGAAGCCAGCGGCAACTTAGCAGACGCTATGCAGGGAGCAGATGTATTTTTAGGCGTTAGCGCACCTGGAGTCGTCACGCCGGAAATGGTGCGTTCTATGGCAAAAGCTCCGATTGTGATGGCTATGGCTAATCCCATTCCTGAAATTCAGCCGGAGTTAGTCACAGAATATGTTGCTGTTATGGCAACCGGACGCAGCGACTACCCTAATCAAATCAACAACGTTCTCGCCTTCCCTGGTGTATTTCGCGGTGCTTTGGACTGTCGAGCCTCTACGATTACTACCACAATGTATTTAGAAGCCGCAAACGCGATCGCTTCCCTGATCAAACCCTCCGATTTGCACCGCGAGTATATCGTCCCATCTGTATTCGATCCCCGCGTAGTGACAGCAGTCGCCGGAGCCGTACAAGCCGCCGCCCGTCAAGAAGGCATCGCCCAACGCTAACGGTAGTTAAAAGTTTTGTAGGGTGGGCACTGCCCACCAAAGCATTACCCTAGCCCTTTTTTTAGGCTGTTTATTACTGTTGATCGCCCAGATTTGTGCAAATTTTGAACATTTGTCCGAAAAATCATAATTTTTATAGATTGTCCACGCCTGCCCACCTTACTGCTAAAGATAGACCCTTTACGTCACAAGAATA